>CADAKW010000013.1:13002-45782 GCA_902788645.1 uncultured Lachnospiraceae bacterium | reverse complement strand
TCTGATGAGATCAGTGATATGGTTAAGAGTAACAAAGAGGGGATGGAATCAGCCATCGCAAAGCAGAAGATCAAATACAATTCTTCTATATTTATGGTGGTAATCTTTCTGATCCTCGGTGTTATTGTAGATGTGCTGGGCGTTACCATCAGTCATCGCAGCATCAGTCTTCCGCTGGGAAGGATCGACAGCAAGCTGTCCAAGGTCATTGATGACGTACAGTCCGGACATGGTGATCTGACCGAAAGGATCTCCGTGGACAGTAAGGACGAGATGGGCAAGATCGCTACCGGTATCAATGTGTTCCTGGAAACGCTCCAGAGTATTATGAAGGAGATCACCACCAGTGCAAACAGTCTGGAGGAGATCGTTGGCAATGTGTCGGATCATGTTGCAACAGCCAATGACAGCTCTGCAGACATCTCTGCTTTGATGGAGGAGCTGGCGGCTTCTATGCAGGAGATTTCCTCGACAGTTTCCAATATCAGCGATAATGCCACCGATGTGAATGGAAATATCATTGAGCTGGCAGGGGCATCCAAGGAGCTTCAGGATTACGCCGGAAGCATGAGAGAGCGTGCGGAGAAGCTGGAATCCACTGCTGTGGAGACTAAGAAAAACACCAGCGTTGTGGTCAATGGTATTATCAAAAAGCTGGAGGAAGCTATTGAAGGAAGCAAGAGCGTAGAGACGGTCAATGAGCTGACCGATGAGATTTTGAGCATATCCAGTCAGACGAATCTGCTGGCACTGAACGCTGCCATCGAGGCGGCGAGAGCAGGGGAGGCCGGAAGAGGCTTTGCTGTCGTTGCGGATGAGATCAGCAATCTTGCGGCAGAGAGCCGGAAGGCAGCCAACAATATCCAGAATATCAACCAGGTTGTTGTAAGTGCTGTGGAGGAATTAACAGAGCAGTCCAGAGCAATTGCTACCTATATTATGGAGAATATTTCTACGGACTATGACGGATTTGTAGATTCCGGTGCCCAGTACAAGAAGGACGCTGTTCATGTAGATGAGATCGTCACACGTTTTCATCAGATGGCAGATGAAGTACAGATCCTGGTGGACAATATCACAAGAGCCATTCAGGGGATCAGTGCTGCGGTGGATGAAAGTGCCAAGGGTGTAGGTTCTGCGGCAACCAACACCACGGAACTGGTACAGGGTATGGGCGAGATTGCGAGCCAGATGCAGGAAAACAAAGAGATTGCAGAAAAGCTGACCGCCGAAGCCGGAAAGTTTGACCGCTTATAAAGAATGAGGATACTGTCATCCGAAACGGAGTTGTGCATATTGACAACAGAAGCTTCCGGTGACAGTATTTTTTGTGCAAAACGTAGAAAAAGTAAAAAATACAAAAAAAATAAAAAAAGTCCTTGAAAACCCCGTAAAATCTTGATACAATAGCAAATGCTGTGACATTGATAGCTGTGAAGCGTGAGGTTGCTGTCATCTGGTAACGAATGACAGGTTTTCCGTGGAGCGAATGTCAAGTTAGGAAACTGGCGACAAGTCACTGTACCAATTTAACATTCTGCGAAAGCAGATAGAGACAGAAGGGAAGTCCTGCGTTACCCGATGTGATTCAACAGGACACACCCGGATAAGTGTACAGTCACCACTTGTTGCGCTATTACAACGAGCATGATTCGATGCCAATCAGATCAGTTTGCTCGCAAAAGTGCGAAAAGGAGGCGGCTTTTTTTATGGCTAACGTAATGAGAATTACACTGAAGGCGTATGACCACAATCAGATTGATCATGCTGCTGGGAAGATTATTGAGACAGCAAAGAAGACTGGCGCTAACGTAAGCGGTCCGGTACCTCTTCCTACAAAGAAGGAAGTAGTTACAATTCTTCGTGCTGTTCACAAGTACAAAGATTCCAGAGAGCAGTTTGAGCAGAGAACTCACAAGAGACTGATTGATGTTATCGCTCCAACACAGAAGACCATCGAAGCATTAACAAAGATGGAGATTCCTTCCGGTGTAGCTGTACAGCTCAAGATGAAGGAAAAGTAAGATTTTAAAGAGAAAGTCCTTAGGGTTTATATAAACGAAGTTTTTTGAATCAAACTTGCACATTATAGACCGTCTAGGATGAATACGATTCCAACCGGCAGTAAACACTGCGTGCGCCAATCGTATTCCGCTGTAGATTAACAGGAGGTGCAACATTATGAAGAAAGCTATTTTAGCAACGAAGATCGGTATGACACAGATCTTCAACGAGAACGGAGTATTAACTCCGGTAACTGTACTTCAGGCAGGTCCTTGCTTCGTAACACAGGTAAAGACAGTTGAGAATGATGGGTACAGTGCAGTACAGGTAGGATATGTTGATAAGAAAGACAAGGTTATCAGCAAGGATTCTACAGGTAAGAAGGAAGTAAAGAGAAGTCATGGCGTAAACAAGCCTCTTCAGGGACACTTCGCAAAGGCTGGAGTATCCGGAAAAAGATATCTGAAAGAGTTTAAGTTTGAGAACGCTGAGGAGTACACACTTGGTCAGGAGATCAAGGCTGACATTTTTGAGGCCGGAGACAAGATCGACGCAAGCGGCACTACAAAGGGAAAAGGTTTCCAGGGTGCAATTAAGAGACATGGTCTGCACAGAGGACCTATGGGACATGGTTCCAAGTTCCACAGACATGCAGGTTCCAACGGTGCTTGTTCTGATCCTAGCCGTGTATTCAAGGGCAAGAAGATGCCTGGTCAGATGGGTGGCGTTAAGAGAACAATCCAGAACCTTGAAATCGTTCGCGTAGACGCAGAGCAGAATCTGATCCTGGTTAAGGGAGCTGTTCCTGGACCAAAGAAGTCTGTTGTGACCATCAAGGAAAGCGTTAAAACTGCTAAATAATTCTTTTGGAAAGGAGGAACACACAGATGGCTAACGTATCTGTTTATAATATGGAAGGCAGCGAAGTTGGAAAGCTTGATCTTAACGATAGCGTATTCGCTGTTGATGTAAATGAGCATTTGATGCATATGGCTGTTGTATTACAGCTTGCAAATAAACGTCAGGGTACCCAGAAAGCTAAGACACGTTCTGAGGTAAGCGGTGGCGGAAAGAAGCCATGGAGACAGAAGGGAACAGGTCATGCAAGACAGGGTTCTACAAGATCTCCACAGTGGACAGGCGGTGGAGTTGTATTTGCTCCAACACCGAGAGATTATTCATTCAAGATGAATAAGAAAGAGAAGGCCGGTGCACTTAAGTCCGCACTGACAACAAAGGTAAACGAGGAGAAATTCTTCGTAATGGATTCTCTGAAGTTTGATGAGATCAAGACAAAGAAAATGGTAAGCGTTCTTGATGCATTAAAGGTAAACAAAGCACTCGTTGTTCTTGACGGCGAGGATAATGACAACGTAGAGGTTTCTGCAAGAAACATCGCAGGTGTCAGAACAGTTTACTCTAACGCAATCAACGTATACGACATTCTGAAGTATGATACGATCATCATCACAAAGAGCGCTGTAGCAAAGATTGAGGAGGTGTACGCATAATGGCAGATTTGAAATATTATGATGTTATCCAGAAGCCAATCGTGACTGAGAAGTCTATGGCATCTATGGAAGAGAAAAAGTACACATTCGCTGTTCATCCTGATGCTACAAAGAGCCAGGTTAAGGAAGCTGTTGAGAAGCTTTTCGACGGTACAAAGGTTTCAAAGGTAAACACAATGAACTGTGACGGTAAGACTCGTCGCCGTGGAAGAACTCAGGGAAAGACAGCTAAGTATAAGAAAGCGATTGTACAGCTTACAGAGGACAGCAAGGATATCGAGATCTTTGAGGGACTGTAAGATCTGAGTAAGACCTAAATCGCCTGGAAAACCTATCGGGCGGATCAAATATAAGTATTTGAAAGGAGAAAATGTCATGGGAATTAAAACATTTAACCCATATACACCTTCCAGAAGACATATGACAACAATGGATCGTGCTGAGATCACAGCTACAACTCCTGAGAAGTCATTGACCGTGTCTTTAAAGAAGAACGCCGGACGCAACTCACAGGGTAAGATCACTGTAAGACATCGTGGTGGCGGATCAAGAAGAAAATACAGAATTATCGATTTCAAGAGAAATAAGGATGGTATTCCGGCTACTGTTAAGACAATCGAGTACGATCCAAACAGAACAGCAAATATCGCACTGATCAGCTATGCAGATGGTCAGAAAGCATATATCCTCGCTCCGGAGGGACTGAAGGTTGGTCAGAAGATCATGAACGGTCCTGAGGCAGAGATCGCAGTAGGAAACGCACTTCCACTTCAGAACATTCCAGTAGGTTCCCAGGTTCATAACATTGAGCTTTACCCTGGAAAAGGTGGTCAGCTTGTTCGTTCCGCTGGTAACAGCGCACAGCTGATGGCTAAGGAAGGTAAGTATGCAACACTTCGTCTTCCTTCTGGTGAGATGAGAATGGTTCCTATCGTATGCCGTGCAACAATCGGTGTTGTAGGAAACGGTGAGCATGCACTTGTAAACATCGGTAAGGCAGGACGTAAGCGTCACATGGGTATCAGACCTACTGTTCGTGGTTCCGTTATGAACCCTAACGACCATCCACACGGTGGTGGTGAAGGTAAGACAGGTATCGGCCGTCCGGGTCCATGTACTCCTTGGGGCAAGCCTGCACTTGGCTTAAAGACACGTAAGAAGAACAATAAGTCAAATAAACTGATCGTAAGAAGAAGAGACGGAAAGGCTTTGGCTAAATAATCAGCCGAAGCAGTCTATTTGAAGATTGGATTAGCCGTTAAGGCAGAATGGAGGATACAATGGCACGTTCATTAAAAAAAGGACCTTTCGCTGATGCAAGCCTTTTAAAGAAGGTAGACGCTGCAGTCGCATCCGGTGATAAGGCAGTGATCAAAACATGGTCTCGTCGTTCCACTATTTTCCCATCATTCGTAGGTTTAACATTTGCTGTACATGACGGTAGAAAGCATGTACCTGTATATGTAACTGAGGATATGGTAGGACACAAGCTCGGCGAGTTCGTAGCTACCAGAACCTACAGAGGTCACGGTAAGGACGAGAAGAAGGGCCGTTAGTCATTGATGACAGCGGAGAGATAAATCAACAGAGAATCGAAAGGAGGCTTCACAAATGGCTAAGGGGCATAGATCTCAGATTAAGAGAGAGAGAAATGAGAACCAGAAAGACACCAGACCTTCAGCTAAGTTATCTTATGCAAGAGTTTCAGTTCAGAAGGCTTGTTATGTGTTAGATGCCATCAGAGGCAAAGATGTAGAGACAGCAATCGGTATTTTGACATATAATCCAAGATATGCGTCCAGCATTATCTTAAAGTTATTACAGTCTGCAGTTGCAAATGCTGAGAACAACAATGGTATGAATCCTGAGAATTTGTACATTGAAGAGTGTTATGCAAATAAAGGACCGACAATGAAGAGAATCAAACCAAGAGCGCAGGGTAGAGCATACCGTATTGAGAAGAGAATGAGCCACATCACGATCGTTCTCAACGAGCGCTAATCATAAGTTTGCTTCAGATCAGAATTTTTGATCTGTGAAAGGAGATTAAAATGGGACAGAAGGTTAATCCTCATGGTTTAAGAGTCGGTGTTATCAGTGACTGGGATTCCAATTGGTTTGCAGAGGACAAATTTGCAGACTATCTTGTAGAGGACTACAAGATCAGAGAATTTGTAAAGAAGAAATTATACAGCGCTGGTATTTCAAAGATCGAGATTGAGAGACCGACAGATAAAGTAAGAGTTATCATTCACACAGCAAAGCCTGGCTTCGTAATCGGTAAGGGCGGTGCTGAGATTGAGAATCTGAAGAAAGAGTTATTAAAGGTTTTAGATCGCAAGGTTGCATTGGATATCAAGATCATGGACATCAAGAATCCGGACAGCCATGCGCAGTTAGTAGCAGAGAATATTGCGCAGCAGCTTGAGAATCGTATCTCTTTCCGTCGTGCAATGAAGTCTGCAATGGGCAGAACGATGAAGACAGGCGCAAAGGGTGTGAAGGCATCTTGCTCCGGACGTCTGGGCGGTGCTGATATGGCTCGTACAGAGTTCTACAGCGAGGGAACAATTCCTCTTCAGACACTTCGTGCAGATATTGATTATGGCTTCGCTGAGGCTGACACAACTTATGGTAAGGTTGGTGTTAAGGTATGGGTTTACCATGGTGAAGTTCTTCCAACCAAGAATAACAAAAAGGAAGGGAGCGATAAATAATGTTAATGCCAAAGAGAGTAAAACATCGCAAGCAGTTCCGCGGTAGAATGACAGGAAAAGCGCTCAGAGGAAACAAGATCACAAACGGTGATTTTGGTATCGTGGCTTTAGAGCCGGCATGGATCAAATCCAACCAGATTGAGGCAGCCCGTATTGCGATGACACGTTATATCAAGCGTGGTGGTAAAGTTTGGATCAAGATTTTCCCTGACAAGCCAGTAACAAAGACTCCTGCCGAGACTCGAATGGGTAAAGGTAAAGGTGCGTTGGAGTACTGGGTAGCTGTTGTAAAACCTGGTCGTGTAATGTTCGAGATTTCAGGTGTATCAGAAGAGGTAGCAAGAGAGGCTTTACGTCTTGCAACTCATAAGTTGCCTGTTAAATGTAAGGTCGTATCTCGTGCAGACTTAGAAGGAGGTGCGGGCAGTGAAGAGTAAGCAGTTTATGGAAGAGTTGAGGAGTAAGTCCGTTACAGAATTAAATGAAGATTTAGTTGCTGCAAAGAAAGAGCTTTTCAATCTGAAGTTCCAGAATGCAACAAATCAGCTGGACAATACGAGCCGTATTAAGGAAGTAAAGAAGAATATCGCAAGAATTCAGACAGTGCTCGCATCCCAGAACTAATTCATTTGATAGAAGCCCTATGGAAAGGAGGACACGATCGTGGAGAGAAATCTTAGAAAGACTCGTGTAGGTAAAGTAGTAAGTGATAAGATGGATAAGACAATCGTTGTTGCAGTAGTTGATAACGTTAAGCATCCACTTTATAACAAGATCATCAAGAGAACTCGTAAGCTGAAAGCTCATGATGAGGAGAATACATGCAAGATCGGTGACAGAGTAAGAGTAATGGAGACCAGACCTTTGTCTAAGGACAAGAGATGGAGACTGGTAGAGGTTATCGAGAAAGCAAAATAATTGTGAGCCGGGTATTAGACGGCAGAATATGGAGGTAATTATGATACAGCAGGAATCAAGACTGAAAGTAGCTGATAATACAGGTGCTAAAGAGCTTCTTTGTATCAGAGTTATGGGTGGTTCAACCAGAAGATATGCAAGTATCGGTGACGTCATCGTTGCTTCTGTAAAAGATGCAACACCAGGCGGTGTTGTAAAGAAGGGTGATGTCGTTAAGGCTGTTGTAGTTCGTACAGTAAACAGCACTCGTCGTCCTGATGGATCCTACATCAAGTTTGATGAGAATGCAGCCGTTATCATCCGTGACGACAAGACACCAAGAGGTACACGTATCTTTGGACCAGTCGCAAGAGAGTTGAGAGATAAGCAGTTCATGAAAATTGTTTCATTAGCACCGGAAGTATTATAAGGAGGGTATCGACAATGGCAACAAGTAAGATTAAAAAAGGCGATACCGTAAAAGTAATCGCCGGTAAAGATAAAGGCCGTGAGGGCAAAGTAACATCCGTTAAGGATGGCAAGGTTATTATCGAGGGAATCAACCAGGTAACAAAGCATACAAAGCCAAATCAGGCAAATCCTCAGGGCGGCATCGTTCAGAAGTCAGCTCCTCTGGATATTTCAAACGTAATGTATGTGAGCAAGGGAAAGGTTTCCCGTGTTGGCTTTAAGGTAGAGGATGGCAAGAAGGTCCGCTACGCAAAAGCAACAGGTGAAGTAATCGACTAATAACTGGAAAGGAGGCAATCTAACGTGGCTCGTTTAAAAGAAATGTATAACAACGAAATCGTTGATGCAATGACCAAGAAATTTGGTTATCAGAATATAATGCAGGTACCTAAGCTCGAGAAGATCGTAGTAAATATGGGTGTCGGCGAAGCAAAAGAGAACTCCAAGATTTTGGATTCTGCAATTGCTGATTTGGAAAAGATCACAGGTCAGAAGGCCGTTACAACAAAGGCAAAGAATTCTGTCGCAAACTTCAAGATTCGTGAGGGAATGCCAATCGGATGTAAGGTAACACTCCGTGGTGAGAAAATGTATGAGTTCCTGGATCGTCTTGTAAACCTCGCACTGCCACGAGTTCGTGACTTTAGAGGTGTTAACCCGAATGCATTCGATGGTAGAGGAAACTACGCTCTTGGTATTAAGGAGCAGCTGATCTTCCCTGAGATCGAGTATGATAAGGTTGACAAGGTCAGAGGTATGGACATTATCGTTGTAACTACCGCTGAGACTGATGAAGAAGCTCGTGAATTATTGGCACAGTTCGGTATGCCATTCAAGAAGTAAGGAGGGAATCTCATGGCTAAGACTTCTATGAAAGTTAAGCAGCAGCGTAAGGCAAAGTTCTCTACAAGAGAATATAGTCGTTGCAGAATTTGTGGTCGCCCACATGCTTATTTAAGAAAATACGGAATCTGCAGAATTTGCTTCCGTGAATTAGCATACAAGGGACAGATCCCAGGCGTGAAGAAAGCAAGCTGGTAAGGAGGTAAAACAAGATGATGACGAGCGATCCAATTGCAGATATGCTTACAAGAATCCGTAATGCGAACACTGCAAAGCATGATACAGTAGATGTACCAAGCTCAAAGATGAAGATCTCTATCGCAGAGATCCTTCTCAAAGAGGGTTATATCAAGAAGTTTGACGTGAATGAAGTTGACGGAATCAAGACAATTCATATCACATTAAAATATGGCGCAGACAAGAACGACAAGATTATTACCGGTCTCAAGAGAATTTCTAAGCCGGGTCTTAGAGTTTATGCTGGCAAAGATGAGCTTCCAAAGGTTCTTGGAGGACTTGGAATTGCTATCATTTCTACCAACAAGGGTGTAATGACAGACAAGGAAGCTAGAAAAGAAAACGTTGGCGGTGAAGTACTGGCATTTATCTGGTAGTCATATCAGATAGTCAGCCACCCATTAAACCAAGAATATGGAGGTGCACGGCATGTCACGAATCGGAAAAATGCCTATCGCGGTACCAGCTGGTGTAACAGTTGATATTGCAGAAAATAATAAAGTGACTGTAAAGGGACCAAAGGGAACACTTGAGAGAGTGCTTCCGGCAGAGATGGAGATCAAGAAAGAGGGAGACGAGATCATCGTTAACCGTCCTAACGATCTTAAGAAGATGAAATCTCTCCACGGTCTTACAAGAACTCTGATCAACAACATGGTTGTTGGTGTAACAGAGGGATATGAGAAGAAGCTCGAAGTTAACGGTGTTGGTTACAGAGCTGTAAAGAAGGGAAAGCTTCTTACGCTGTCCCTGGGATATTCTCATCCGGTAGAGATGGAAGATCCTGAAGGAATCGAAGTTGTAGTTGAGGACGCTAACACATTGGTTGTTAAGGGAATCGACAAGGAAAAGGTTGGCCAATACGCTGCTGAAATCAGAGAAAAGAGAGCTCCGGAGCCTTATAAGGGTAAGGGTATTAAGTATGCTGATGAAGTAATCAGACGTAAGGTTGGTAAGACCGGTAAGAAATAATATAAAGGAGTGAAAATACGATGATTAAAAAGCAGTCAAGAAGTGATGTTCGTGTGAAGAAACACATGAAGGTTCGTAATCGTCTTTCAGGCACAGCCGAGAGACCACGTTTAGCTGTATTTAGAAGCAATAATCATATGTACGCACAGGTTATTGATGATACCGTAGGAAATACTCTGGTTTTCGCTTCTACCCTTCAGAAAGATGTGAAGGACGGTCTTGAGAAGACAAATAACGTAGATGCAGCAGCAAAGCTTGGTGAGATCATCGCCAAGAAAGCTTTAGATAAAGGAATTAACACAGTAGTATTTGACCGTGGCGGTTTTGTATATCAGGGCAAGGTAAAAGCTTTGGCTGAGGCAGCCAGAGAAGCAGGCTTGAATTTCTAAGATTAGGAGGAGAACTCATGAAACGTACAATTATTGACCCAAGCCAGTTAGGTGAGCTGGAAGATAATGTAGTAACGATTAAGCGTGTAACCAAGGTAGTTAAGGGTGGACGTAATATGAGATTTACTGCATTAGTAGTAGTTGGCGATAAGAACGGACATGTAGGTGCTGGTCTGGGTAAGGCCACAGAGATTCCTGAGGCTATCCGTAAAGGAAAAGAAGCTGCAGAGAAGAACCTTGTTGAAGTTCCTATCGATGAGAACGGAAGTGTGCCACATGACTTCAATGGTAAGTTCGGTAGCGCATCTGTATTGATTAAGAAGGCTCCAGAAGGTACTGGAATCATCGCCGGTGGTCCGGCGCGTGCCGTACTTGAGCTTGCAGGATACAAGAACATTCGTACAAAGTCTCTTGGTTCAAACAACAAGCAGAACGTTGTACTTGCAGCAATCGAGGGACTTAAGAACCTTAAGACTCCTGAGGAAGTTGCAAAGGCTCGTGGTATTTCTGTAGAAGAGCTGTTAGGCTAAAAGGAGGATCAAAATGGCAGGAAAGTTAAAGGTTACATTAGTGAAATCTACGATCGGTGCCATTCCAAAGCATCGTGCAACAGTAGAAGCTCTTGGCTTAAAGAAACTCAATAAGTCTGTTGAGCTTCCTGACAATGATGCTGTCAGAGGAATGATCTGGCATGTAAAGCATCTTGTAAAGGTAGAAGAGATCTAAACAGGATATATGTCAAACGAAAGAAATGTCTCATGATTATGGGGCATTTTTTTTGATTAGGTCTTTTCTTTTTGGAGAGATTGTGCTATATTATATGATGTGTCATTTTACAGACACATGTAACAATTGCGAGGGTAAATGAGATCACCGTTCTCATTTAAGGGGTATTGGTCATACCCTGTGCATGGATCGGTCAATCCGCAAAATGACCGTGAAAGCGCACAGCCCGTTAGTATTTATAATCAGGAGGTAATTACAATGAATTTATCAACACTCAGACCAGCAGAAGGCTCAAAGCAGAGCAACAATTTCAGAAGAGGCCGTGGACATGGATCAGGAAACGGTAAGACAGCAGGTAAGGGACATAAGGGTCAGAAGGCTCGTTCAGGCGCACCACGTCCAGGTTTCGAGGGTGGTCAGATGCCACTGTACAGACGTATTCCTAAGAGAGGTTTCACAAACATCAACTCTAAGGAAATCGTTGCAATCAATGTAGATAAGCTCAACAAGTTTGAAGATGGCGCAGTTGTAACTGTAGCTTCTTTACTTGAGGCAGGTGTTATCAGTAATCCTAAGGACGGAGTTAAGATACTCGGAAATGGAGAATTAACTAAGAAGCTTACAGTTCAGGTAAATGCATTCAGTAAGAGTGCTGCTGAGAAGATTGAAGCTCTTGGTGGAAAAGCTGAGGTGATCTAAGGATGTTCGAAACAGTCCGCAATGCATTTAAGATTAAGGATTTGAGAAAAAAGATCCTTTACACACTCTTCATTCTCGTTGTAGTGCGTATCGGATGCCAGCTTCCGATCCCGGGCGTAGATGCTGACTATATTTCACAGTGGTTTGCAGATCAGAACTCCCTGGATTTCTTTAATCAGTTGACCGGTGGTTCCTTTGAGAAAATGTCTATTTTCGCATTGAATATTACACCGTATATCACATCTTCCATTATCTTACAGCTGCTCACGATCGCAATTCCACGTTTGGAGGAGCTGCATAAGGACGGCGAAGAGGGAAGAAAGAAGATCTCTGAGTATACGAGATACGTCACAATCGTACTTTCTCTGATGGAGAGTGCTGCCATGGCGATCGGCTTTGCAAGCCAGGGTCTGTTGACCGGTGGTGCTACATTTTCATCCATCACAGTTTGTATCGTATCCATGACAGCAGGTTCTGCTCTTCTGATGTGGCTTGGTGAGCAGATTACAGAGCACGGTGTAGGAAATGGTATCTCCATTATCCTGTTATACAACATCGTATCCCGTATGCCTGAGGATATGAGCTCATTGTTCAATAAGTTCGTAAAGAACGCAACAACAACAGTAAACAGTCTGCTTGCTGCTGTTATCATTATCGGCGTACTTGTAGGTATGGTTGTATTTATCATCTATCTTTCCGATGGTGAGAGAAGAATCAGCGTACAGTACTCACAGAAGACCAGAGGACGTAAGCTTGTTGGTGGTCAGTCTTCACATATTCCGTTGAAGGTAAACACCGCAGGTGTTATCCCGGTTATCTTCGCAGGATCCCTGTTCTCTATGCCGATCGTTATTGCCAATTTTGCAGGCGTACAGCCGGCATCCGGTGCTGGTGCATCACTTTTCCAGAAGTTCCTGAAGGTGCTGAACCAGAACGCATGGTGTAACCTGGAGAGCTGGGGCGAGTTCAAGTATACATTAGGACTTGTCATTTATATTGTATTGATCATCTTCTTTGCATACTTCTATACATCAATCACCTTCAATCCACAGGAGATTGCCATGAATATGAAGAAGCAGGGTGGATTTATTCCGGGTATCCGTCCGGGTAAGCCGACGATGGATTATCTGACAAATGTACTGAACAGTATCATCTTTATCGGTGCAGCAGGTCTGTCCTTTGCATCTTTCGTTCCGATCTTTGTATCCGGAGCATTTGGTGCAGACGTATCCTTCGGTGGTACATCTATGATCATTATCGTAGGTGTTGTTATTGAGACACTGAAGCAGATCGAGTCACAGATGCTGGTTCGTCATTACAGAGGATTTATCAGCGAGTAATCTTTGCGGAAAGTTCTGTGATGATATCTGCAGAGGCAGGGCAAAGTTGTCGTGCTGCTGCTGAGACAGCAAATAAGAGTAAATCAGGATCTCCCATATCCAGACACAGCCACTGTCCGGATATGGGAGATTTTTTTGTATATAGGAAATACTCGTAACGTAGTGAGGATCAGGGATAAAACGCTGGGGGCCGTTTTTTCGGTAAGCCAGAGGAGGGATTGTTTTATACAATTGTGAGGCTGTGTGTATTGTATCGCGGGACAATTTTGGGTATAATAGAAAGGACTTGCGATAATAAAAAGAACGGATCAGTCGGAACAGGATCTGCGATCTGTTCCGGGAGGGAAACGAGGTACAAAATGAAGAAACCAATTTTATATATTGTAATACCGTGCTATAACGAGGAGGAGGTACTGCCGATCACCAGCGGAGATTTTCTGGCAAAGATCAATGAACTGGTGGAAATGGATAAGATATCCGATGAAAGCCGTGTACTTTTTGTAAATGACGGCAGTAAGGACCGTACATGGGAGATCATTACAGAGCTGGCCCGGAAGGATGAACATTTTATCGGAATATCCCAGAGCCGTAACCGTGGTCATCAGAATGCTGTGCTGGCGGGACTTATGGAGGCCAAGGACAGGGCGGACATCACGATCTCCATCGATTGTGACGGACAGGATGATATCAATGCCATGAATGACATGGTGGATGCATATCTGGATGGCTGTGAGATCGTTTACGGTGTGAGAAGTAAGCGTGAGACGGATACATTTTTTAAGCGGTTTACTGCAGAAAGCTTCTACAAACTCCTGTATGCCATGGGGGCAGAGGTCGTCTTTAATCATGCGGATTACCGTCTGGTTTCCTCAAGGGTTTTGCAGGAGTTTGCCAATTTTAAAGAGGTCAATCTCTTCCTCAGAGGAATGTTTCCGCTGGTGGGCTTTAAAAGCACCAGCGTATATTATGAGCGTCACGAGCGTATTGCCGGCGAGAGCCACTATCCGTTGCGGAAAATGCTGGCATTGGCATTTGATGGGATCACCAGCCTGAGTATCAAACCGATCCGTATCATTACCGGACTTGGAACCTTTATTTCCATTTTAAGTTTTCTGGCGATCATATGGACCTTTGTTATGGTGTATATGAAAAACAGCGTTGTGGGCTGGGCAAGTACCATCAGCATTATCTGCTTTATCGGCGGCGTGCAGCTGATCTGTCTCGGTGTATTGGGAGAATATATCGGCAAGATATATATGGAAGTAAAGCAGAGACCACGGTATATCATCAGTGAGAGAACCTGGGAGGAAACGGAGACAAAATGATTTTGACCGGGAGGGTTCGGGAATAACGTAGTATGCCGTAAAAAACGGTTGAAAAATAAACCACCTTGGGGTATCATATTCTATGGACGTCTTTTTTTAGACGTAAAGGGTATGATGTAAGTGAAAGGAGAATATATTCATGAAGATTATTATGTTGGGGGCACCTGGTGCCGGAAAAGGAACACACGCTGGCAAGATTTCAGAGAAGTATGGCATTCCTCATATTTCCACCGGTGATATTTTCCGTGAGAATATCAAAAACGGTACAGAGCTTGGAAAGAAAGCAAAGGGTTATATGGATGCCGGCGAGCTTGTTCCGGATGAGCTTACCTGTGATCTCGTTGTTGACAGAATCCATCAGGATGATGCCAAGAACGGCTATGTACTGGATGGATTCCCAAGAACAATTCCACAGGCAGAGGCTTTAACAAAGGCTCTGGCAGCTACCGGCGAGAAGGTTGATCATGCGATCGAGATCAATCTTGCAGATGAAGTTATCATCGAGCGTATGAGCGGCAGAAGAGTCTGCTCCTGCGGTGCAACCTATCATATTGTAAATATTCCTCCAAAGAAAGAGGGAATTTGTGATAAATGTGGAAAAGAGCTTGTGATCCGTAAGGATGATGAGCCGGAGACAGTAAAGAAGAGACTGGAAGTTTATCATGAGCAGACAGCTCCATTGATCGACTATTATAAGAAGGAAGGCATCCTTCGTGTGATCGATGGAACTACAGGTTTAGAGCAGGGCTTTAAAGATATCTGTGCAATTTTAGACGAGAAATAAAATCACACCGGCGGATTTCCAGCCGTGTCGGCGCGACGACTAAAAATTCATTATAATAGATGAGGAAAGAAGGCATAATATGTCAGTTACAATTAAATCAGAACACGAGATCGAGCTTATGAGAGAGGCCGGAAGGATTTTGTCCATCGTACATCAGGAAATGGAAAAGATCATTCGTCCCGGTATCTCTACCATGGATATCAACCGAAAAGGTGAGGAAGTGATCCGCAGCTTTGACTGTATCCCATCCTTCCTGAATTATCAGGGATATCCGGCATCCATCTGTGTATCCGTCAACGATGAGGTCGTTCATGGTATCCCAAGCAAAAAGAGGATTCTGAAGGAGGGCGATATCGTCAGTCTTGATGCGGGAGTTATCTACAAGGGATATCATTCCGATGCGGCCAGAACCCATGGTGTTGGTCAGATATCCGAGGAAAATCAGCGTCTTATAGATGTCACCCGCCAGAGCTTCTTTGAGGGGATCAAGTTTGCCAAAGCAGGCAATCATCTCTTTGAGATTTCCAAGGCGATCCAGGACTATGCAGAGTCAAATGGATATGGTGTCGTTCGTGATCTGGTTGGTCATGGCGTGGGAGAGAATTTACACGAGGATCCACAGATTCCAAACTACAAGCCGATCGGCAGAGGCATGAAGCTTCGTCCGGGCATGACATTGGCGATTGAGCCGATGATCAATATGGGCACCTGGGAGGTATGGGTGTTGGAGGACGACTGGACAGTTGTCACACAGGATTCTCTGAATTCCGCACATTATGAAAATACGATCCTGATCACCGAGGGAGAGCCGGAGCTCTTATCCTATCCGGAATGGGATCACAATTATGAAACGATCAAGGCGTAAGAATGGAGGAAATATGTCAAAGGAAGATGTAATTGAAATTGAAGGTATCGTAGTGGAGAAGCTGCCAAACGCAATGTTTAAGGTAGAGCTTGAGAATGGTCATCAGGTGCTGGCACATATCAGCGGAAAGCTTCGTAAGAACTTTATCCGTATCCTGCCGGGAGACAAGGTGACAATGGAAATGTCTCCATACGATCTGACAAAGGGACGTATTACCTGGAGAGATAAATAATTCTTTAAACCAGTTCATAAACGGGGATATCTTTGCTGTAATGGCAGGGATATCCCCGTTTTTTGTTACTATTCACAGCCGTCACTGCCCGCAGACCACAGCCCGCCGCAAAACCGGCGGCTAGAGTCCGTGCTTCGCACGTCCACTGGCTGAGGTTGTGGGCAGTGACAGCTTACACGCAGCTTTCTACAGAAAATACCTTGCATAAGCTCGCTTATGCAGGTCTTTCCAGTGGAAAGCTGCTGTGAATAGTAACGTTTTTTACAAAAAATAAAACTTGTACTTGCATTGGCACAAAAATTGTGATATAGTGGTTAATGGACTTTTCTGAAAGGAGGTTATTGCTGTGAAAGTTAGATCTTCAGTAAAACCGATTTGCGAAAAATGTAAGGTCATCAAGAGAAAGGGTCGTATCAGAGTAATCTGTGAGAATCCTAGACACAAACAGAGACAGGGCTAATTAGAGAACAGAAACCAAAGCAGATACTTTGGCTTTTCTGTTGTTAAGATAGAACTTGCTTTCTGTAATTATGGTGCGTTTATTTCGTGCCTTAGCATTGGCGAATGTCAGCAAAGGCATACGCACTGTGACATTGTAGACGGACTGATTACCCGTCTCATCCGTACGATGTGTCATTTTCATTGTTGGATGGTCCTGCCACGGCAGATGATGACTGCGGCGTAGATCGATCGTCAATTCGCAGGCGATCCCGAGGGACAGCAATAGTGCTGTCATAGAGAAAAATGTCTATGCAGTGGGATTACAATTTAAAGCGGCTGAAGATGAAGGAACTATCTATTCCCTCATCGAAATCATTGAAAGCACGGGAGTTATTCCTGTGTGACCGGCAGACTTATCTGCCACGAAACTATAGTAAAACAGAAAATTAACGGAGGTGTAAAGTACACATGGCTCGTATTAGTGGTGTAGATTTACCAAGAGAGAAACGTGTAGAGATCGGTCTTACCTATATTTATGGTATCGGACTTGCCAGCTCTAAGCGTATTTTGGCAGCAGCTAATGTCAATCCTGACACTCGTGTCAAGGATCTTACGGACGAGGAAGTATCCCGTATCCGTGATGTCATCGATGAGACACAGACAGTAGAGGGTGATCTTCGTAGAGAGATCGCTATGAACATCAAGAGATTACAGGAAATCGGATGTTACAGAGGTATTCGTCATAGAAAGGGTCTGCCGGTTCGTGGACAGAAGACAAAGACAAATGCCAGAACTCGTAAGGGTCCTAAGCGTACTGTCGCTAATAAGAAAAAGTAATTTAGGTAGGAACAGTTAGACACTCTACCAAAATCTAACTAGGAGGGTTTGATAATGGCTAAAGTAGCAACAAAGAAGGCAACAAAGAAGCGTGTCAAGAAGAATGTCGGACATGGACAGGCACACATTCAGTCTTCCTTTAATAATACAATCGTTACGCTTACAGATTCAGAAGGAAATGCTATTTCCTGGGCAAGCGCAGGCGGATTAGGATTCAGAGGATCCAAGAAGTCAACTCCATATGCAGCTCAGATGGCTGCAGAGACAGCAGCAAAAGCAGCTCTGCCACATGGTTTGACATCTGTTGACGTTATGGTTAAGGGACCTGGTTCAGGCCGTGAGGCAGCAATTCGTGCACTGCAGGCATGCGGTATCGATGTAACAAGCATCAGAGACGTAACACCTGTACCACATAATGGATGCCGCCCACCGAAGCGTCGTCGTGTTTAATCAATGATTACCAGATTAGGAGGATATAGAAATGGCAAGAGATATGACGCCTGTACTGAAGAGATGTAGAGCTCTTGGTATTGAGCCTGCATACATGGGACTTGATAAAAAGTCTAAGAGAAATGTTCGCGCTGGCAGAAAGCCAAGTGAGTATGCATTACAGTTAAAAGAGAAGCAGAAAGCAAAATTCATCTACGGTGTGCTTGAGAAACCATTCCGCAACAATTTTGCAAAGGCACAGAAGTTAAAATACGGTACAACCGGTGAGAACCTTATGATTCTCCTTGAGCTGAGACTGGACAACGTAGTATTCCGTATGGGATATGGACGTACCAGAAAAGAAGCTCGTCAGATCGTTGGTCACAAGCATGTACTTGTAAATGGAAAGTGCGTAAACATCCCATCTTACACAGTTAAGCCGGGTGACAAGATCGAGATCAAGGAAAAGGTTAAGGGATACCAGAGATACAAAGATGTTCTGGAGACAACCGAGGGCAGACTGATCCCTGATTGGCTTGAGGCTGATCATGAGACTCTGACTGGTACGGTTAAGGATATTCCTACAAGAGAGCAGATTGATGTTCCTGTAAATGAAGTGCTTATCGTCGAGTTATATTCTAAGTAATAACCGGATAGCATGTGAGCATAAACCCAAAAGGAGGGTCCTGGAGTGCTTGATTTTAAAGAACCAAATATTGAGATTGTTGAGATTTCAGAAGATAAGAAATATGGACGTTTTGTTGTAGAACCTCTGGAAAGAGGATACGGTACGACTTTGGGTAATTCTCTCAGAAGAATTATGCTTTCATCATTGCCGGGTACAGCTGTTAGTCATATTAAGATTGATGGCGTCGTTCATGAGTTCAGCTCCATTCCTGGAGTAAAGGAAGATGTTACAGAGATCATCATGAACATCAAGAGTTTAGCAATCAAAAACAACAGCGACTCCGATGAAGTTAAGACAGCATATATCGAGGCTTCCGGCGAAGGCGTAGTTACAGCAGCAGATATTCAGGTGGATTCCGACATTGAGATCGTGAACCCTGATCAGGTGATCGCTACACTTAGCGGTGGTCCTGACTGCAAGCTCTACATCGAGATGACGATTGTCAATGGACGTGGTTATGTCAGCTCCGACAAGAACAAGAGAGATGACCTGCCGATCAATGTTATCGCCATTGACTCTATCTTCACTCCGGTAGAGAGAGTAAATATTCAGATTGAAAATACTCGTGTTGGTCAGATTACAGATTATGATAAGCTGACACTTGAGATATTCACAAACGGAACGATCGAGCCAAGCGATGCTGTCAGTCTGGCAGCAAAGGTGCTCAGCGTTCATTTGAACTCATTCATCAACCTTTCAGAGAATGCAAAGAAGGCAGTGATCATTGCACCATCTGAGGAAGATGACAAGGAGAAAGTTCTCGAGATGAACATCGACGAACTGGAGCTTTCCGTTCGTTCATACAACTGCTTGAAGAGAGCAGGCATCAATACAGTTGAGGAACTGTGTAACCGTACATCAGAGGACATGATGAAAGTAAGAAACCTTGGACGTAAGTCATTGGACGAGGTTTTAGCAAAGTTAAATGAATTAGGTCTTTCTCTGAATTTAGGAGAGGATAATTAGGAGGTAAGCAAATGGCAGGCTATAGAAAACTTGGAAGAACTTCCAGCCAGAGAAAAGCGTTGCTTCGTAATCAGGTAACAGATCTGCTTTACTACGGAAAGATTATTACTACAGAGGCTAAGGCAAAGGAAATTCGCAAGATTGCAGAAGGAATCATTGCACTGGGAATCAAGGAGTGCAATAACTTCGATACCGTAACTGTTACTGCTAAGGTAGCACGTAAGGATAAAGATGGTAAGAGAGTGAAAGAAGTTGTAGACGGTAAGAAAGTAACTGTTTATGACAATGTTGAGAAGGAGATCAAGAAGGATCAGCCTTCCAGACTTCACGCCAGACGTCAGATGCAGAAGACTCTGTACAAGATCACAGAGGTTCCTGCAGATGCTCAGGGCCGTAAGAACGGTACCAAGACAGTTGATGTTTCCAACATCGTACTGGATGAGCTGGGACCAAAGTATGCTGAGCGTAACGGCAATGGTGGTTACACTCGTATCGTGAAGATTGGTCAGCGTAAGGGAGATGCTGCTATGCAGGTACTCATCGAGCTGGTATAATTGAATCTTTGAAAAACAGAGGGCGTGCATGATATGTGCACGCCTTTTATCGTAGAAAGGTGAGAAGATGCAGCCGATCATAGATGCAAAGGATTTAGTACATGAGTATTCCCAGAGGGATGAAGAGGGAAATGTTACCGGGATCAACAGAGCTTTGGACGGAGTGTCCCTTCAGGTCGAGGAGGGGGATTTTATTGCCGTGCTGGGGGCAAATGGATCCGGTAAATCTACATTTGCCAAACACTTAAATGCTCTTTTAACTCCTACGGAGGGCACCTTATATGTAGGTGGTATGGAGTGCGGGGATCATACAAAGGATCTGGACATACGCAAGACCGTGGGGATGGTATTTCAGAATCCGGACAATCAGATCATATCCAATGTAGTGGAAGAGGATGTGGGATTTGGTCCGGAGAATATCGGCGTTCCCACTGCTGAGATATGGCAGCGGATGGAAGATGCCCTGAAGAATGTCGGGATGTATGCCTATCGCAAAAACTCTCCCAATAAACTTTCCGGAGGACAGAAGCAGAGAGTAGCCATTGCCGGTATTCTTGCTATGAAGCCTAAGTGCATTATTCTCGATGAGTCAACGGCCATGCTGGATCCGGGCGGAAGAAAAGCGGTCATTGATACCATCAGCCGGATCAACCGGGAGGAAAAGATTACTGTGATCGTGATCACCCATTATATGGAAGAGGTCACGGGGGCCGACCATGTTTACGTGATGGACAGCGGCAAGGTTGTGATGGAAGGCTCACCACGGGAGATCTTTGCCAGAAGTCATGAGCTGGAGGAGCATCGGCTGGCCGTGCCGGAGGCGGTAAAGGTTGCTATGCTGCTCAGAGATCAGGGAATCCCTCTGCCGGAGGACATTCTGGATCAGGAAGAGCTTGTAGATGCAGTGGAAAATTTGTGGATTCAACGATAGAAAGGTGAATGAACATGTCGATTCAGCTGGAAAATGTGAATTACATTTACGGAGAGAGCTCCGGACAGGAAAAATGGGCTTTAAAAAATATAAATCTGACCCTTCATGACAATGAATTTGTAGGGATCGTCGGTCATACAGGCTCCGGAAAGTCCACCCTGACACAGCTCTTAAACGGGCTGGAGAAGCCGTCCTCCGGGCAGATACTTTATAACGGCCAGGATATTCAGGCAGAAGGCTTCTCCAAAAAGGAGCTTCGCCGGAAGGCGGGCCTTGTCTTTCAGTATCCGGAGCATCAGCTGTTTGAGGTTTCCGTGATCAAGGATGTGGAATTTGGTCCACGCAATCTTGGACTGACGAATCTGGAGGTTGAGAAGCGTTCCTTTGATGCCTTAAAACAGGTAGGGATCAGTGACGAGCTGCTGGATGTGGCACCCTTTGCCCTCTCCGGCGGCCAGAAAAGACGTGTGGCGATCGCCGGTGTCCTTGCCATGCAGCCGGAGGTGCTGATCCTGGACGAGCCAACAGCAGGACTGGATCCGGCGGGAAGGACAGAGATATTGGAGCTGCTACAGAGGCTTCACCGGGAAAACAATATATCGGTAATATTAGTTTCTCATAGTATGGATGATGTGGCACGTTATGCGGAGCGGATCCTTGTGATGAATCAGGGAGAGCTTGTGTTGGACGGAGCCCCGGAAAAGGTATTCCGGTATCGCAAGGAGCTTCGGGAGATCGGCCTGGATGTGCCGCAGTCTGCCAATATACTATATGAACTGCGGGACAGAGGAATGGACGTCGATACCAATGGGATCACACCGGAGCAGGCAGCACAAAACATTGCAGATTATTTGAGGAGGCAGTCATGATCAGAGACATCACCATAGGTCAGTATTATCAGGGAGAATCCCTGATCCATAAGCTGGATCCCAGGCTCAAGGTTGTGGGTGTGCTTGTTTATCTCATTTCCCTGTTTTGCTTTCGGTATGTGATCGGTTTTCTTGTGGCAGGACTCTTTTTTGTGCTGGTATTGAAGCTGTCCAAAGTCCCATTCCGCTATGTGATCAAAGGATTGAAACCAATCCTGTTCCTGCTGGTATTCACGGCGGCGTTAAATCTGCTTTGGACACCGGGAGAAACCATATGGCGGTTTGGTATATTAAATCTTACCAAAGAGGGTATCTATAAATGTATCTTTATGGCACTTCGTCTGATCCTGCTGATCATAGGATCCTCGCTGCTGACATTGACCACCACGCCAAATCAGCTGACGGATGCCATGGAGTATTTACTGGGTCCCTTCAAGCGTTTCGGGGCACCGGTTCATGAGGTGGCAATGATGATGAGCATTGCCCTGCGATTTATACCGATCCTGCTGGAGGAGACGGACAAGATCATGAAAGCGCAGATGTCCAGAGGTGCTGATTTCGAATCAGGAAATCTCATGCACCGGCTTCGCAATATGATCCCTCTTCTGGTGCCGTTGTTTGTGTCTGCCACAAGGCGTGCCAATGAGCTGGCATATGCTATGGATGCCCGCTGTTATAACGGCGGTGCCGGCAGAACGAAGATGAAGCCTCTGAAATATCATAGCAGAGATTATAAAGGCTATGGCGTGCTGGTGGTTTATCTGGTGCTGCTTATTGTGGTGACGAGAACTGTGGCGATTTAGGATAAAAAAATGATTTATCAGCAGCTTAGAAGATCCGTAGTATAAGAGGAGGATGAATTAAATGGCGTCAGGGGGTTCAGACAAAATGACATCAAAGCCGCACACAACCCGCAGGATCCTTCTGCGGGTTGCTTATGATGGGACCGGTTATCATGGCTGGCAGGTACAGCCCAATGCAAGAACCATAGAAGGGGAGTTAAATCGTGTCTTAACACAGCTTACCGGAGAAGAGGTTCAGGTGACCGGAGCCAGCCGCACGGATGCGGGTGTCCACGCCTTAGGCAATGTGGCTGTGTTTGACACAGCTTCCCGTATTCCGGCGGAGAAGTTTTCCTATGCATTGAATCAGCGGCTGCCGGAGGACATTGTGATCCAGTCCTCCGTACAGGTGGACGATGACTTTCATCCGAGACATTGTGACTGCCAAAAGACCTACGAATACGACATATTAAATCGTACTTTTCCGTTACCCGCATACCGCAACACAGCGTATTTTCTGTATGGAGATCTGGATCTGGATGCCATGCGGCGGGCATGCCGGGCATTTCTGGGGGAGCATGATTTTGCTTCCTTTTGTGCGGCGGGCGCACAGGTGCAGACCACGGTGCGGACCATCTATAGTCTGGAGGTGCTGGAGCAGCCGTTGACAGAAGCCGGAAGAGGCGTTCAGTCACAACAGTCACCGGAACGCCTTCTCACCATCCGGGTCCGGGGAAACGGCTTTCTCTACAATATGGTGCGGATCATTGCCGGGACTCTGGTTGAAGTTGGCAGAGGACACATCCGTCCGGAGGAGGTCGAGGGGATCATTGCTGCCTGTGACCGGGCAAAGGCGGGACCGACGGCACCGGCCAGGGGGCTCAGACTGGTAGAGATTAAATATGATTAATATAAATGATAAATATCGCGAAAACTGTTATTCTGCATTTATAATGCGAGGTGATAGCTTTCGCGATTGTCAGTTTTTAACAGGGTTTGCGAGGAAATAGGAGTTGCTTATAATATAAGGAGTGTGCTATACTTAAATGAGTTATGTAAATTGATAGTAGAAGGGTTTTAGAGGAAATGGACAAGTTAAAAGAATTATATGCATATAGACAGATGTTGATTTCTCTTGTAAAAAAGGATTTACGTGGAAGATATAAGGCATCTGTTTTAGGCTTTTTCTGGACATTCATTAATCCATTGCTGCAGCTGCTGGTATATACGGTAGTCTTTTCTGTGGTTATGCGTGCCGGGATCGAGAAGTTTTACATCTTTGTCTTTGTGGCACTGGTGCCGTGGATCTTTTTCAGCTCAGCGCTGACAGGGGGAGCCAATATCATTGTAATGAATCAGGACATGATCCAGAAGATTTATTTTCCGAGGATCGTACTGCCAATATCCTATGTGACCAGCTGTTTTGTCAATATGCTGTTCAGCTTTATCGTGATATTTGCAGTGCTGTTCGTCACAGGCTATGGGTTCAATTTTACAGCATGTCTGTTTTTACCGCTGATCATGATCATAGAGTATATATTTGCCCTGGGGCTCGCGCTGATCACTTCGGCATGTACGGTGTATCTGAGAGACCTTGAGCACATACTTGGCATTGTATCCATGGCGTGGATGTATATGTCACCGGTGGTATATCCGCTTTCCTTCATCCCAAAGGAGCTGCAGTCTGTTTTTCAGCTAAATCCCATGGCGCCGATCATTACAGCTTATCGCGATATCTTATATTACAAGCAGATCCCGCAGATGCAGACGCTTCTTTTGGCGACAGTGACAGGGATTGTCTTTGTATGTGTAGGCTGTTTTGTATTTGAACGGCTGCAGAGAGGCTTTGTGGAGGAATTATAAGAAAGGCATGACGGTGATATGAAGAACGAAAATTCAATTGAGCTGGTGAATGTAAAAAAGAAGTTCAAGATATATGCAGACAAAGGAAACAGCATGAAGGATAAAATGCTGTTCTGGAAACGAAATCAGTATGAGGATCACTGGGTGCTGGACGATATCAGCTTTGCCATCAAAAAGGGAGAGGCTGTGGGACTGATCGGCAGAAACGGCTGCGGTAAGAGTACTACACTGAAGCTGATCAACAAGATCATGTATCCCACCGATGGTAAGGTAAAGGTAAACGGACGTGTTTCCAGTCTGTTGGAGCTGGGAGCCGGTTTTCATCCGGATATGACCGGAAGAGAGAATATATACACCAATGCATCTATCTTTGGTATGACCAAAAAGGAGATCGAGGAAAAGATCGATGACATTATCGCCTTTTCGGAGCTGGACGAGTACATTGACAATCCGGTTCGGACATATTCCTCCGGAATGTATATGCGCCTGGGCTTTTCCGTTGCCATCAATGTCAGGGCGGATATCCTCCTGATCGACGAGATATTGGCCGTTGGTGATATGAGCTTTCAGAAGAAATGCTTCAAACGTCTCAAAGAGATTAAAAATGCAGGAACTACGATCGTGATCGTGTCCCATGCACTGGGGCAGATCGAACAGATCTGTGACCGCTGTATCTGGATCGACTATGGCAAGATCCGCAGGATCGGCAAGCCTATGGAGGTTCATGCCGAGTATCTCAAGGAGCTGGAAAAGCGATCACAGCAGAGGATGCAGGCATTAAACGGTGAGCCGGGTACCGGCAATGACAGCAATACATTTTGTGGACGAGAGGTGATCCGCTCCGGGTCCGGACAGTTATTCTTTACAGGCGTGGAGCTGTTTGACAGGGATGGTAACCGGGAAAGCGTATTTCAGACCGGTGAATATATGAGAGCAGAGTATACGTTTACTGCGGCAAAGGAGATCCACAAAGCAGAATTTGCCGTGCGGATCTACGGGGATGATGACACCCATTACTACGGCAGCACCAGTGTGATTGAGAAAAGCTGCACGGAGGAGATCCAGGGCAAAAGTAAATTTATCATAGAGTTTGAGAAGCTGGAGCTTTTGGAAGGCGACTTTATGCTGGATGTGGATGCATTGGATGAAAATGGAGAGGTGCTTGACCGGATCCACGATACCATACGCTTCTGTATACAGAATACAACAGGAAGAACGGGAATCTGCAATATGAGTTCCACATGGAAACTGGAGTGAGAAAATGAACAATAACCAAGAACTTTCAAAGATTCATATTTATTTGCGGAAAAGCAGATTGTTTTATATTCCGAGAAAATGTTACGCCATTATGCTGGGGATCCGCAAGCATGGATTTAAGGCACAGATGAGATGGGTGTCCGGCAGGATCAGTGACAAGATCGCCCAAAAGCGGTATTACAAATGTCTGCAGATCACTCCGGAGGAGCGTCAGAGACAGAAAGAGCAGCAGTACAGCACTTCCACCTGTTTCAGTATTCTGGTGCCGTTATATAATACACCGGAGAAGTTTTTACGGGAAATGATCCAGTCGGTACAGGCGCAGACATACGGTGACTGGGAGCTTTGCCTGGCGGACGGAAGTGACCGGGAGCATGCGCAGGTGGGTGACATCGTAAAGGAGTATCAGCAGCAGGACAAGCGCATTAAATATCAGCCTCTCGAGAAAAACGGCGGTATTTCAGAAAACACAAACGCATGTCTGGCCATGGCGACGGGAGATTATGTGGTACTGTTTGATCATGATGATCTGCTTCATGAGTGCGCATTATATGAGCTGAAAAAGGCAGTGGATGAGCAGGGTGCGGATTTTATTTATACGGACGAGGCAGTTTTCTCCAAAAATGCCCGGAAACCGGACAGCTATCACTTTAAGCCGGATTTTGCGCCGGATGATCTGAGATCCAACAATTATATCTGTCACATCACATGCTTTTCCATGGAGCTGATGGATCACATTGACGGTCTGTTCCGGACAGAATATGATGGCAGCCAGGACTTTGACCTTGTGCTGCGGCTGACAGAGCAGGCCCACAAGATCGTTCATATTCCGAAGGTGCTTTATTTCTGGCGTAATCATGCATTGTCTGTGGCGTCCGATATCTCGGCCAAGACATATTGCATTGATGCAGGGAAGAAAGCCATCGGCTCTCATTTAGAGAGGCTGGATATCAAGGCAGAAGTGGAAAGCTCAGAGCTGTACCCGGTTATCTACCGTGTGAAATATCAGGTGCAGGGCAATCCGCTGGTCTCCATTATCCTGTCGGAGAATCAGGCTGATGCGGAGACAGCACAGTGCGAGCAGAGCATACGAAATGTGACTGCGTATTCCAATTATGAGATCCTGATACGCAGGGCAGGCATGACATGGAGTGAGGCAGCAGCAAAGGCAAAAGGGGAATATCTGCTGTTTCTGGACAGTGACTGTATCTGCACGCAGGCCTCCTGGCTGGAGGAGCTGTTAAGCGTGGCACAGCGTGAAGATGTAGGAGCGGCCGGCGGTGTGGTCAGTTATCCCAAGAATGTGATCCGGGATGCCGGAATTACCCTGGGCGTGGGATATTATGGTCTGGGAAGCTGTAATTTCTACCTGCTGAATGACGATCATGACGGCTTCTGGGGCAACTTTTATTATATCCACAATGTATCGGCGGTGTCCGATGCCTGTATGATCGTGCGGAGAGAATATTACGATCAGGCAGGGGGGATGGATGACGGACTGGGTACCTGGTTCGCAGGTCTCGACCTTTCGTTGAAGCTGAGACAGTCAGGAAAGCTCAACGTAGTGGATCCATATGCCAGAGTGGGATTTTCCCACAACGATATGATCAACTGGGAAGCTAAAAGAAATGCCAACGGAGAATATGCGGATGAGACTGAGCAGATGGAGCTGCTAAAGGAACGGTGGAAGGATGTTATCCGGGAAGGGGATCCTTATTATAATGTCAATCTCACCAAAAATTCATCGGATTTTATTCTCGGTAAATTGTAAAATTATATATTTAGTATCTTTGCGGCGTTAAGTGGAAAGCCACCGGAGTGAGGTGGTGGAATGGGGGATAGGATGTCTTCAAAGAAAAAAACAAATGGGAAAAACAATAAAAACATAAAAGATAATAAAAAAAGAAAGAACCGGATGGTGATACATTATTCCAGAAACCTGGCGGTCTTATGTGTCATTGCTGTCTTATTCGGGATCATTGCATACCGCTCGCTCAATGTATATTCGCAGGAAAAGATCATTGAGTATCCGGCGGACCAGTCCGTGACAGGGTACACGGTTACAGACAACAATTATGTGATCGCCGATGGGGATGAGCATTATATTGAATATACCTTTGATGTGAGAAATGTGCGTGTCCTGTGGATCAATATGAGCGCAGAGGCCGCTGTGGACAATCATTTCGAGATCGATACCTTTATGGACGACAAAAAGGTGGAGCATATCATCACAGGAGTCGGCCAGGGGCAGTATGCGGAAAAGACCTATTTAAACCACAAGCCCATCAACCGCATCCGGTTTTCCACGGATCAGGATATCTCCCTGGAGTCCGTCTATATAGAGCATCTTCAGAAGACGACCGGTGGCGAGGAGGGGCCTCTCCGGAAAAAGATGGTGGTTCTGGTGATCCTTCTGATCATTGTCTCCTGCTGGCTTGCGAAGCGGGAAAAGCTGGAGCGTATCATCAGTAATTGTGAGAATGGGATCAAAAATGCCAGAGTTTATCTTAAGCAGCATCCAAAGCAGATCCTGCTGTCAGCGTTGTTTTATGTGCTTGCGGGAGTGTGCGGATGGCTTCTCAGAAATATTTACTTTGTAGTGATCCGTCACGGGGCATGGCAGTGGACGGTCAAAAGTACCATTTACGGTGTTGTGCTGGGACTGCTGGGCTATGAGATCATCAAATATCTGTTTATTACCAAAAAGAGAACCTTCGAAATGCTGTTTCTGCGCTGTGGTGTGATCCTCTGCGTGGGACTTACCCTGCTTCTTCCGCTGCGGTTAAATGTTTCCTGGGATGATCAGACACATTTTATCAATGCAGCCGGGGCATCCCATCTGCAGAACAGTACATTGACCATTGCAGAGGAGGATTTTTATTATACCTGTTATCTGGGACAGCTCAAAAGCTATTCCATGACGGAGGAGACAAGATTAAAACAGATCCTCAACGATCCGTCGGCACAGGTGGCGGAGACAACGGACGAGCCGGTTCTGATCAATTTCAGAACGGTGATCTATCTTCCGGCGATCCTTGTTTTCTTTTTTGCAAGAGGACTGGGGATCCCGATGTCGGCAATGGTTGTTCTTGGGAGACTGGCAAGTGCATTGTTTTACCTTATCGTGATCTACCTTGGCATGCGCCACTTAAAGTCCGGCAAAATGATCATGGCAGCAGTTGCATTGATGCCGGGAGCTGTATTCCTGGTATCCAATTTCAATTATGATTACTGGCTTATTGCGCTGGTAGCATACTCCATTGCATATCTCATCGGAGAGTATCAGCATCCGGAGAAGGTGCTGACGGTAAAGGACATTGTACTGATCTTTGGTACATTCCTTGTGGGTATCCTTGCGAAGCCGGTATATATTCCGTTGCTTGGACTGGCGGCCTTTTTGCCAAAGGAGAAGTTTAAGAGTGTGAAATGGCGCAGGATCTACCGCTGCTTCTTTGGAGGCGTGGTTGTGCTTGCGGTGATCGGCTTTGCGGTACTGATCTTTGGGGGCGGCCTTGGCTCCGGCGATATGCGTGGAGGAGAGGGCGTCAATGCGGCAGGACAGATCCAGTATATTATGGCCAATCCTATGAAATATACCGGACTGCTGTTGAGCTATCTGCGTTTTCAGTATCTGAATATGACAATGTTCAAGGCGTTTATCGTACAGACAGCATATTTCTGGAGTATTCCGGCACTGGCAATGCCTTGTCTGATCTGGCTTGTGGCTGTTACGGTGCTTGACCGGCGCAAGGACGACGTCCGCCCGGTGGGATGTCCCATCAAGATCGTTGTGCTGCCTCTTGCATTTATCAGCGTCTGCTGTGTGGCAACGGCATTGTATGTCACCTTCAATGAAGTGGGGGCGGCAACCATCGAGGGATGTCAGGGAAGATATCTCTGGCCTATCATGACACCGCTGTTTCTGACCCTGGGACAGATCCGTTTCCTGACCATTCCGCGGAATGAAAAGGTGGAACGCTGGATCGAGAGCGGAGCCATGGTGATCTCCGTGATCCTGGCAGGATGCATGTTGACGGAGTTTTTATAAAATACAAACCAGCATTGGGATAGAAGAATGGGGAATTTTATGACAAAATTATTGATTTTGATTCCGGCATATAATGAGGCGGAAAATATCGAACGAGTTGTTGACAATATTGAACACAATTACAGTCAGTATGATTATGTGATCGTAAACGACGGTTCCAAGGATAAGACATATGATATCTGTATGGAGCGGGGCTACAAGGTTATCGATCTTCCCATCAATCTGGGGCTGGCAGGGGGATTTCAGGCGGGTGTGAAGTATGCCTACCGTATGAACTATGACTATGTGATCCAGTTTGACGCGGATGGACAGCATCTGCCGGAGTATATCGCTCCTATGATCGCGGAAATGGAAAAGGGATACGATATTGTGATCGGGTCCCGTTTTGTCACGGAAAAGAAACCGTTTACAGCCAGGATGCTGGGAAGCAGACTGATCTCCCTTGCCATCAGGCTGACTACAGGGAAATGGATCAAGGATCCTACCTCCGGTATGCGCATGTACAACAGAAACTGTATGAAGGAATATGCGCAGGAGGTCAATTACGGACCGGAGCCGGATACCGTATCCTATCTGATCAAAAACGGAGCCAAGGTATCTGAGGTACAGGTTGATATGGAGGAAAGGATTGCCGGTACCAGTTACCTGAATCTTACGCGATCTATTTCTTATATGTTTCGTATGTTGATGTCGATTATTGTGATACAGAATTTTAGAAAGAGGTGATCAGATCATGTCCATGTCCTTACGGGTTATCCTGTTTATTGTATCTTTTCTGGTAGCATTATATGTGCTTCGCAGGATTCGGAAAGCTAAGCTTAAAATAGAATATTCTCTGTTTTGGATCGTATTCTCATTTTTGCTGCTTGTATTAAGTATATTCCCGCAGATTGCCATTGCACTTGCGGATCTGTGCGGGATACAGTCACCGGTCAACTTTATATTTTTATTTATGATCTTTATCCTTTTGCTGCATAATTTCTATATCACATTCCGTGTATCGCATCTGGAGAATATGATACAGAATCTCACACAGGAGATCGCAGTGAGAGATGTCATGAATAAGGAACAATGATGGGAGAACTGGGATCGATATGAATACAGACAAAAGACCGAGTCTCTATCTGGAGACGCAGATAAAGCAGAAAAGCAATAATCTGGATCTCATGAAGTTTCTGGCAGCGTGGCTCGTGGTGGTTCATCATTCCTTTGACCTGAATCTGGCCAAGGGAGAATGGATCAAGGTGATCACGGGGCAGCAGCTGGATTTTGGAACCATGGCGGTCAGCTTATTCTTTCTTGCCAGCGGCATTTTTATAGCAAAAAGCATGGAACGCAACCAGAGTGCCAAAAGGTTTTTTAAGGCGCGTTTCCGGCGTGTCTGGCCGCCCCTTGCAGCAGTTGTCGTGCTGTCGGTGGTCATGGGAGCGTTTGTCACGACTCTGCCGGTGGGACAATATCTTACCAGCAGCGTAACATGGCGTTACCTGTTAAATGCAGTGTTTGTGCTGCAGCATGATCTGCCGGGGGTTTTTGAGAACAATGTATTTGGAAGTGCTGTCAACGGTGCGCTGTGGACGCTTCCGGTAGAGGTGCTTTGTTATGTGGCATGCTATGTGATCTACCGGCTGGGACTCTTAAAAAAGAAGAGGATCCTGGGTGTGATGGCAGTCTATCTGGTATGTGCGTGGTTCGGTTTCCGGATCTGTGCAGTGCTTGGGATCGCCATTTTAAGCGCAGCCTTCCGCCCGATTTATTTTTTCCTGTTGGGACATGTACTGTACGTATATCGGGACAAGGTGCCGGTTGATCTACGGTTATTTATCCTGTCGCTGGCGGGTATGGTGGTATGCTTTATGCTGTCGCAGCCCGGTGCGGCAGTCTGGATCTTTTATCCTTACGTGCTGGTGTATCTGGCATTTATGGGAAAGCAGTGTGGCAGCAGACTGGCGTTTGGAGGACGATTCTCCTACACGATCTATCTGTGTGCCTTTCCGTTACAGCAGCTTTTGATCCACTGTTTTGGCGGTCAGATGGATGTATACGTCCATATGGGGCTGGCATTGGTGTTATCTACGGCAGTGGGAGCAGTGCTGCACTATGTTACTGAGAAATAAAGGGGGTAATCAAATGAAGATATTGGTCACGGGAGCGGCCGGATATATTGGACGCCATGTGGTAAAGGCATTTTGTGATGCCGGCCATGAGGTGTATGTGTCCGATTTTTCGTACAAGGGGATCGATGAACGGGCAAAGAGAGTCGATGATGTAGAGATCTTTGACGATGATAAAGACATTTATGATAAATTCGGCAGACCGGATGTGCTGGTGCATATGGCATGGCGGGACGGGTTTGTCCATAACTCCGAGGCGCACATGAAGGATCTGTCTGCTCATGTTACATTCCTTGATCACATGATCGATGGTGGACTCAAGTACCTGACAGTCATGGGAAGCATGCATGAGATCGGTTACTGGGAGGGGGCTGTGGATGAGAACACTCCGTGTAATCCTATGTCCATGTACGGCATTGCCAAAAATGCCCTGCGCCAGCAGCTGATGCTTTACACACAGAATAAGGATGTTCATCTGCATTGGCTGAGAGCCTATTACATTTACGGAGATGATGCCAGAGGCAGCTCGATCTTTGCAAAGCTGTATCAGGCGGCAGAGGATGGAAAGAAGACATTTCCGTTTACCACAGGCAAAAATCTCTATGATTTTATCCACGTAGATGAGCTGGCACAGATGATCATGAAGGCCAGTATTCAGGGAGAAGTGGACGGTATCATCAACGTATGTACCGGTAAGCCGATGTCTTTGGCGGACAAGATCGAGTCTTATATCAAAGAAAAGAATATGGATATCAGACTGGAGTACGGAGCCTTTCCGGACAGACCGTATGATTCGCCGGGTATCTGGGGAGATGCGGCAAGGATTCAGCAGATCATGGGAAATGGAGCAGAATAAACATGAAACAGTATAATAACTACACGGCAGATGATTTTACATTTGTTGTATGCGCTTATCAGGAGTGCGAATATCTGGAGGAGGCCATCCGTTCCGTGATGGATCAGACGGTAAAGGGAAAGGTGCTGATATC
>CADAKW010000013.1:0-12945 GCA_902788645.1 uncultured Lachnospiraceae bacterium | reverse complement strand
TTTGCCATGGCACAGCCGGATACTCCGCTGATGATGCTGATGCATCAGGATGAGATCCTGGTCAGTACCTTTTTGGAGAAGACACTGGACGGTCTGAATCATGCAAAGGATCCCATTATTGCATTTACCAATTATCTGGAGATGCACAATGACAAGATCGATGAGAAGCCTTCTACGATGGTGCGCATCAAGCGTATGCTGCTCTGGCCGTCCCTGATACGGTCGTGGCAGGGGACATGGATCGCCAAGAGAGGCATCCAGCTTCTGGGCAATCCCATCAATCATCCGACCGTAGTCTGTGTACGGGACAAAATGCCTGATCCCGTTTTTCTGGAGAAGTACCGTTCTTCCATGGACTGGGATCTCTGGGAGAGATTATCCAGACAGAAGGGTTCCTTTGTCTATATCAGCGATGTGCTGTTATATCATCGGATGAACGATGATAACCAGACGGCAAAGCTTCTCAAGACCACCAATGCCAGATATGAGGATGAGCTTGATATCTTCTGCCGTTTCTGGCCGAGATGGATCGCGAAGCTCATCATGAAATTTTATTCCGGAGCCGCAAAATATTATTAAACGCAGAGAGGACAGTAGATATGCCAAAGGTGAGTTGTATTGTACCGGTCTATAATGTAGAAAAATATCTCCGACGCTGTATGGACAGTCTGTTTGCGCAGACTATCGACGACTACGAGATCATATGTGTCAATGACTGCTCGCCGGACGGAAGTCTTGCAATCCTTGAGGAGTACCGGCAGAAGCATCCGGATAAGCTCAGGATCCTTCAGAATGAAGTCAATATGGGACAGGGAAGGAGCCGCGCCAGAGCGATCCTCGAAGCGCAGGGAGAGTATATCTGCTTTGTGGACAGTGACGATCACGTCAAGCCGGATTATATGGAGACATATCTCCGGGAAATGGAAAAGGAACCCTGCGACTGTGTGATCGGAGGTTATATCCGGGACATGGAAGGCAGTCTCCGGGCGTATCCGGCTTCGGATTCCGACTGGAGTATCCTTACGTATACCGTGGCATGGGGCAAGCTGTTCCGGCGAAGCTTTCTGGTGGAGCATGAGATAGATTTTTCCGACAAACGACAGGGAGAGGACGTATATTTCAGTCTGCGGGTTTATTATCATATCGGCAGCTACCGGGTGATCCCGTATGAAGGCTATTATTATTATCTCAACAAAAATTCCACCACAGGCCGGATGAATTATAAATTACAGTTCGAACGGACTGTTGCGGATATGTTTGATCTCATGATGGATAAATGTGATCTGGACCGGATCTCGCAGGAGAAGAGAGACCATATCGAATATGATTATCTGGCACATATGATCAATGCATTGATCACCTACGGCCACGGCTGTGGCCCACGCATTATGAGTGAAAAGTACCGGTTCTTTGTGGAGGACAGGAACAGGAGATTTCCGCAGTACGGACATAACCCTTATGTGGGGATCGCGAAGCCTGCGGGGCAAAGCCTCAAAATACGGCTGGGTGTCGGAGTGACTATGCTGCTGCGCCGGATCCGTCTGGAAAAATTGATGTTTATGGCAATCTCCCTTCTGGGATACAAAAAAGGAGGCCGGGATGAGTAAACAGGAATATTTTACTTTTGTAGTACTGCATTATAACTGCTTTGAGGAGACGAAGGCCTGTGTGGACTCCATTATGGAGCTGGAACAGAGGGAGCAGATCCGGGTTGTGATCGTAGACAATGCTTCAGTCAATGACTCATGGCAGCGGCTGCAGCAGACGTATCAGGATAATGAGCAGGTACATCTCCTGCATAACGATGATAATATAGGCTTTTCCGCCGGAAATAACAGGGGGTACGAGTACGCCAGGGCACATTGGGATGTGGAGTTTGTCGTGTTTGCCAATAATGATCTGCTGTTTGAGGACAGGGAGCTGCTTCGGAAGGTACGGCGGGAGTACAAAAAAAGTCGGTTCGGAGTATTGAGCCCGGATATCTTCCATACCACCTTGAAGATCCATCAGAGTCCCATGGACGAGAGAATGGTGCTTCCGGTCTGGGGAGTGCGAAAGACCATCGTGTTTAACCGGCTGGCATTGTGGATGTATCCCGTTTTTTATGCGCTGTATGGCAGGAACATGGAGGAAACAAAAGCATCCGTATCGGATCTGGCTTATCGTAAAAACGTAGTTCCCATGGGGGCATGCCTGATCTGTTCCAAAACATTGATGGAGCGTAAACCGGTGATCTTTTCCCCGGAGACGCATTTTTATTATGAGGAGTACATCCTGAGCTATTGGTGTCAGAAAAACGGAGTGGACATTGTATTTCAACCGGAGATACAGGTGCTGCACAATCACGGGATGGCAACAAAGAGTCTGGGAGACCGGAAGGGTGTCACGAAGTTTCGTATGAAAAACATCCTGCAGGCAGCAAAAGTATATTATAAGCTGATCACCTCGTAGTTCTTTGAAAAAGGACAGCAGGAGGAATGGCTGTGTGGGGACGGACAGCCGGCAACAGGGGGGACATAAATGAAAGGTTTTTTGGAATTTATTTATCTGGTATGGAAACGAAAAGTCGTCTGGCGTTTTCGTAACAAACATAACGGTGCCAGATGCACCAATGTTTATGATATCGACTGTGTTCAGGTGGGCAGATATACCTACGGTCCCATTGACATTGAGATGACACGCAGGGATGTTATGCTGAATATAGGAAGCTTCTGTTCCATCGCCAATGGAGTGAAGTTTATCCTGAGCGCGGAGCATCCCATGGATCATCTGATGACATACCCGGTGCAGGAGCTGATCACAAGGGACGGCCTGGATGCCGGGTCCAAGGGAGATATACAGGTGGATGATGATGTATGGATCGGCTGCAACGCCATGATCCTGTCGGGAGTACACATTCATCAGGGAGCTGTCGTGGCGGCTGGAGCCATTGTGACCAAGGACGTGCCGCCATACGCCATTGTGGCGGGAATCCCCGCAAAGGTGGTGGGTTACCGGTTTGAGGAGGAGCTGCGGGAGAAGCTTCTGAAGATTGATTTTACGAAGATTGACGAGGAGTTTATCCGGACACACAAAGAGATTTTTGTGGAGGGCAGCAGCAGATTTGAGGCATATCTGGATAAGCTGCCGCAAAAACAGAAGGAGGAGTAAGATGAAGATCGCATTATTTGGCGGAGCCGGTTTTATCGGAGTAAATCTGGCAAGAGCTCTTGCCGCCCGGGGCGGTCATGATATTACCGTGATCGATGCCAGGGAAGAGTTTTTTGAGCCGCTCCGGAAGATGGAGCTGCCGGGGGTACATTTTGCTGTCTCGGAGTTTCCTGCAGAGACAGATTTTGACAGGCTGCTCCGGGGCGTGGATGTGGTCTATCATCTGGTCAGCACCACCAATCCCAGCACCTCCAACCACGGCATATCCCATGAGCTGGAGGCCAATGTGGTAGCCACCTCCCGTTTTCTGGAAAGCTGTGTCAGAACCGGCGTAGGGCGGGTGATCTTTATTTCCTCCGGAGGCACGGTATACGGAAAGGAGCAGAGTTGTCCTCTTCATGAGGATACCCCGACTTATCCAATCAGTTCCTACGGGATCCAGAAGATCACCATCGAAAAGCTTCTGTATCTGTATCATTATCTGCATGGTCTGGACTACAGGGTGGTGCGTCTTGCCAATCCATACGGACCGTATCAGCGGCCCAACGGAGTGCTGGGAGCCGTTGTAACCTTTACGTATAAGGCACTAAAGAATGAGGAGATCATTGTTTACGGAGACGGCTCTGTGGTCAGAGATTTCATCTACATTGACGATGCCGTGCGGGGGATCCTGCAGATTGCAGAAGGAGAAAGTCCGCATCAGATCTTTAATCTGGGCTGTGGCTATGGCACCAGTATACATGATGTGCTCCTTGAGATCGAAAAAGCACTGGACATTTCCCTCAATATCACGTATAAAGAGGGCAGGAAGGTAGATGTTCCCGTAAATTATCTGGACATCTCCCGTTATGAACAATATTATGGCAGCTTAGATCCAATCCCGCTGCGGGAGGGGATCCTGAAAACTGCACAATTTATGAAGGAATATTATAAAATATGAGTGAAAAACAAGTAATGGTATCGCTGGCAGTGCCCACAAACGGTGTGACAGAGTGGGTGCTGCCGGTGCTGGACAGTATTTATCAGGACGATACAGATCATCAGGCGTTTGAGGTGATCGTTACGGACAATGGTGACAACGAGGAGTTTCGCCGGAAGATGGAGCAGTATTGTGAGCGGTATGACAATCTGATCTATCAGAGAACCACGGCAAAACAGTTTTTAAATCAGGTGGAGGCATTCAAACTGGCTTCCGGACGTCTGATCAAGTTTGTCAATCACAGAATGAAGCTTTTGCCGGGAACGATCCGGGCGTTGGTGGATTTTGCCGGAGAGTATGAGGACACGAAGCCGGGCATTTATTTTATGAATGGAGCCATTGCAGGAAAGCAGGGGCAGGAGGAGTTCGCGGATTTTGACGGATATGTGGCGGGACTGCGCCGTTTTTCTTCCTGGTCAGCAGGCACAACTATGTGGAAAGAGGATTTTGACCGGATGGACACCTCTGTGGAGTTTAATGCCACATTTCCCCATACGGATTTTGTATTCAGTGATAAACACAAGAAAAAATATATCATCGATCACAGAGTGCTGTTTGAGGAGATACCGGTGGATGATACCAAAAAAGGACGTTATGATCTGTTCCATGCCTTTGGGGTAGAGTTTCCGGGATTGATGCTGGATCTGTGCCGGAAGGGAGAGATATCCAAAGAAACCTTCTTAAAGATCAAGCAGGAAAATCTCGTATTTCTTGCAGAACTTTATTTTGGTTATGTGATCCGGAAGCTGCCATGCTCCTATGATCTCAGCGGTTATCGGGCGTCCATACCTGTTTTTTACAGCAATGGGGCCGTGTGGCGCACCATGGCGCATATCGGGCTGGAAAAGCTGACCGGAAAGAGATAGCGTGGCTGGCGCGTGATTTCATGATCACGGGAAAGGAAGTGCAGTATGAAAAGAGCAGTGTTTGAAAAGGACTTTATCCGTGTGGAGGACAGCGGAGAGAAAAAGCCGGGAGCTTTTTTGAAGTTTGCGTTCCGCGTGCAGGCAGCATTATATAAGCTGCGCTATGCCTTTGTTCATGTAGAGCCGCAGGATAAGAAGTACCGGGTAGCGGTAGGAGCGATCTTTAAGAATGAAGCACCGTACCTGAAGGAATGGATTGAATTTAATCATCTGGTGGGAGTGGAGCACTTTTACCTTTACAATAACAACTCCGAGGATAACTATCAGGAGGTACTGGAGGAGTATGTGCAAAGCGGTCTGGTGACGCTGATCCAGTGGCCCTATGATCAGGCACAGATGAAATGCTACCGGGATTGTATTGAGAAGTACGCCGGGGAGACAAAGTGGCTGGGATTCATAGATATTGATGAATTTATCGTGCCGAAAAGTACCAATGATATTTACAGTTTCTTGCAGCCCTTTGAAAAAAACAGAGGAGCTGTCAAATTAAACTGGCAGCTTTACGGAAGCTCCGGCAGGCTGGATCGGGATCTGGACGGTCTTGTCACGGAGGATTTCACGGTATGCTGGCCGAAATATTACGATGTGGGAAAATGCTTTTACAATACGGCCTTTGGAGTAAAGGGGGACTCTCCGAGAAACGCGGGACTTCATCACAGCTTCTGGGCTGAGTACAAGGGCACGGAGCTGCCTCCGGTCAATGCCTTTGATCATGTCTGCACCGGCATTTACAGCAAGGCGGATTCCAAAGATTTTCCGATTCAGCTCAATCATTATTTTACCAAATCCTATCAGGAGTACGTGATGAAACGGTCAAAGGGAGATGTCTTTTTTAAGACAAATCCCCATGATGAAGAATATTTTTATTTTCACGAAAATCTGTGTACCGCCACGGATCATTCGGCGTATAAATACCTGATCCAATTGAAGCGGCAGATGAAGCGGGAAGCCTGATACGGAGCCTGATCCGGAAAAACGGACAGCACAGACTGAGAAGGCGGAGCACTGAAAGCGGACGGAGCCGGATAGCGGCGGGGGAGCCGATGTAGGAATAAAGCAGGGAAAGGGGAAAACGTAAAATGGCGGAGAAAAGCCTGAAGAAGCAGATCATGTCCGGTATGGTCTGGAAATTTGCCGAGCGTTTTATTGCACAGGGAGTTTCCTTTGTGGTATCTCTGGTGCTGGCAAGAATACTTATGCCGGAGGATTACGGGATCATTGCGATCATCAATGTGTTTATCACCATTGCCGATGTTCTCCTGACCAGCGGTCTCAATACCGCATTGATCCAGAAGCAGGACGTGGATGAGCTTGACTTTTCCACGATATTTTATTGCAACTTCATTTTAGGACTGGTGTTATATGTGATCCTGTTTATTGCGGCGCCGTTTCTGGCAACAGCCTACAAAATGCCGCTTTTGAAGCAGGCGGTGCGGATATTTGCGCTGCGTCTTCCGATCTCAGCCTTTCAGTCGATCCAGACGGCATATATTTCCCGTAAAATGGAGTTTAAGAGATTCTTCTTTTCCACCATCACGGGAACTTTGGTATCTGCGGTGGTTGGTATCGTGATGGCCCTCCGGGGAGCCGGTGTGTGGGCGTTGATCGCACAGTATCTTACCAATACCGTGATCGACACCATGTTTTTGTTTGTGACAGTGCGGTGGCACCCGAGACTGATGTTTTCATGGAAACGTGCAAAGCCGTTGATCGCATATGGAAGCAAAGTGATGATGACGGATCTCATCGGTACAGTCTTTAACAATCTGGGAGATTTTATCGTGGGACTGCGATATACCACGGCGGATCTGGCATATTATACCAAGGGAAAGCAGCTTCCATTGCTGCTCAAGACCAATATTACCACGGCGCTGATCAGTGTGCTTTTTCCGGGGATGTCCCAGGTAAATGATGAGAATGAAAAGGTGAAGGCGCTGTCCAGACAGAGTGTCAGAATGCTGAGCTATATTATCTTTCCTCTGATGGCAGGAATGATGGTGGTGGCCAGACCATTGACCATTGTACTTTATACCGACAAGTGGATCGCTATGGTGCCGTTTGTATGGGTGGTATGCCTGGAGGCGGTGATTTCCGTACCGGGGACGGTCGCGCTTCAGTCTGTCAAGGCAGTGGGACGCAGTGATATGATGCTGTACTCGGAATTTGTAAAAAAACCGATATTTTTAATTTCAATTTTTGTGGCACTTCATTTCGGGATCATGGCAGTGGCACTGACATTGCCGGTCAATGCTCTGATCGAGCTGATCATCAACAGCTACATGACCCACAGGACCATACATTATCATCTGGGAGAGCTTATAGCGGATTCATTCCCGGCTCTGGCATTGTCCGCCATCATGGGAGCCGTTGTATACGGAATATCTATGCTTTCCTGGTCCAATCTGGTGCTGGAGCTTCTGGTACAGGTGATCGTGGGAGGCGTATGCTATATCCTGGTTTCCTGGATCTTCTGCAACCCGGAGTTTCATATGATCCTTCATGCCATAGGAGCCGGCAGAAAGCAGAAACAGGCGTAAATGTAAATAGAAAACAGAGAAGGGAGATCATTCCCCCTTCTCTGTATTTAAGAGACGGTCGAGAAGTACCGTCTTTTTTGTATTTTCCTTTGGAACCGTCAAACGGTCTACCAGCTTCATGTACTGGACCTCAAATACATTGATACGGATCAGTTCGATCAGGCTGCATACGATGAACACAAGAAAGACAACAACCAGAGAGTACGGGATCAACTTGATGGTATCCGCAAAGGTCGCATTCTTGAAGATGGTCTTCCACAGGAGATCACGCATGTAGGCATTGTCGTGGATCAGATAAACGCCAAAGGTAGTAGCGGAAATGGCATTGACCGCCGGACGGCAGTCGATATCGATCTTTAGGAAGCCGAGGAACATGGTCACAGAGATCAGCAGGATCGGAAGCTGATGCATCTCATAGAAAAAGGTAGCCATCATTCCCACGAATGGGAGCTTCAGTCCGACGAAATCAAAGAAGACGGCGGACAAAAAGGTCAGCAGGATCAGACCGCAGGAGATCAGGATATATGTGCTGCCTTTGAGAGCGGTCCTGATGCCGTAAAGCCGGATATAGCCTGCCAGCATGTAAAGGTAGATGAACCAGAGCAGGTCATTGCACTGCCATGTCTCATAAAATGCAGTGGGAATGATACACCAGCAGAAGGTCATCAGTCCCAGAAGACTCAGGTATGTTCTCTGATCAAAGGCCTTAAGTGCGCGGTTGATATACGGTGAGAAGAGATACAGCACAAAATATGCGCTGGCAAACCACCACTGGGAAAAGGTTACCGGGAACAGGCACTTGATCAGATCCTTGATGCCAAACGGCTGAATACCCAGTGACACCAGTACAACGTAAATAAGCACGGAATAGGTAAAGATCTGCAGCCAGATCTTGATCACCCGGTTCCATTTGATGGACGTGGCCGTGATCAGGAAATATCCGGAGATCAGCACAAACACATCGACACCTATCTTGCCGCCGATCTGGATAAACTGGATCCATAAGCGGTTTACCGAGATGGTATTGATAGGGAAATTGAAATCTCCGTGAACAGAGAAATGGTGGGCAACGATCATCACCATGGTAATGATCCGGAGCAGCTCGATATTGGATTGACGCTGCTTTTTTGGAGCGGCAGAGCCGCCCGGGTTGGTCGTATTCTGATTCATTTATTTCATTCATCCTTTCTTTTGTGTACAAATCGTGATCATTTATAATTATTGTAACGGAGACGGCCGTAATGTGCAATAGGAAGAGGAAAAACAGGGCGGTTATTTTGGCGCTTCTCCCGCTGTATCAGTCATTGCCCGAACTTGACAATATATGGTACATTTCGTATACTTATTTTGATTAATAAGGCGTATTTTCAGCAAATTTTGAGCGGTGAGGAATATATAAATGGGGGAACAAAATACAAAGGAAATTTCTTTGATCATACCGTGTTACAATGAGCAGGAGTCACTTCCTGCTTTCTTTAAAGAAGTAACAGCGGTTTTAGAAAAAATGTCCTGCACATATGAGTTATTATTTATAGATGACGGTTCATCGGACCGGACACTCAGCATATTAAGAGAAATGGCAGCAAAAGATAAGCATGTCAGATATCTGTCATTTTCCCGCAATTTCGGCAAAGAGGGCGCCATGTATGCGGGCTTTTGTAATGTCAGCGGACGATATGTGGCGGTGATGGATGCGGATCTGCAGGATCCCCCGGAGCTGTTACCGGAGATGTATCATCTGATCCGGGATGAGGGATACGACAGTGTGGCGACCAGGCGGGTTACCAGAAAAGGAGAACCGATCATCAAAAGCTTTTTTGCCAGACAGTTTTATCATATTATCAATAAAATATCCGATGCCAATATCGTGGACGGAGCGAGGGATTTTCGTCTGATGAAACGGGAAATGGTAGATGTGATCGTGGTAATGTCAGAGTATAACCGTTTTTCCAAGGGGATTTTTGGGTGGATCGGATTTAAGACATACTGGCTTCCCTTCGAGAACCGGGAGAGGATAGCCGGAGAGACAAAGTGGAGCTTCTGGAAGCTGTTTAAATATGCGGTTGAAGGAATTATCAATTTCTCACATGTTCCGTTAAGTATAGCATCGTGGTTTGGCATGTTTATGACGATGGTGTCATTTATAGCGATCATTTTTGTGGTGGTCCGGAAGCTGTTATTTGGTGATCCGGTGGCAGGATGGGCATCTATGGTCTGCATCATCACTTTGATCGGCGGTGTGCAGCTGTTCTGCATGGGGATCATGGGACAGTATATTTCAAAAACGTATACAGAGGTAAAAAAACGGCCTCATTATATCGTTGCCGAAAGCAATTTAGAGCATGATGAGAAGGTTCGTTAAAGGGAAGGAAATATTTTCATGAAGGATAGGAAACAGACAGATAGAAAAAATAGAAAAACCGGAATAATTTATTTATGTGCATTTCTGCTTGCAGAGATTATTATGGTGTGTATTCTGAAAAAGGATGGTTTTTATCCCTTCGGCACCAAATCAATGCTCATTATGGATATGAAAAACCAATACGTAGAGTTTCTTGCGTCACTGCGTAATATTTTTCATGGAGATTCTTCATTGTTTTTCTCGTGGTCGCGTTCTATGGGAGGAAACTACATCGGTATTTTTGCCTATTATGTGGCGAGTCCTCTTTCCTTTCTGACCCTGTTTTTTCCGGTCAGCAAGATGCCGCAGGCAGTCGAGTTCCTGACGATACTTAAAATAGGACTTTGCAGCCTGAGCTTCTCTGTGTATGGCAGCTATCTTGCCCGCAAATATCAGGGAAAGCTTTCCTTTGCCGTATTGATCCCGTCTGTTTGTTATGCCTTTATGTCGTACACCATGGTGTACTCTTTAAGCATTATGTGGCTGGACGGAGTGATCATGCTTCCATTGATTCTGATGGGGCTGGAAAAGATTTTTGATGGAGCGAGAGGTCTGCAGTATGTGATCTGTCTGACATTGTTATTTATCAGTAATTATTATACCGGTTATATGGTGGGGATCTTTACCGGATTGTATTTTCTGATCAGACTTGTATGTGAATTGACAAAGGACAATCACAAAAAAGAGCTTTCCGTATTGGGCAGATTTACCGGCACAAGCCTGCTTTCCATTGCGATGGCGGCACCTATCTTAAACAGTGCCATGAAAGACCTTATGTCCGGTAAGCTTTCTGATGTATATTACGGCTATGAGCCTGAAAATTCCGTCAATTTTGCATTTAGCGGATTTTTCACCAAGTTTCTTCATGGAAAATATGACAGTATCACCAATACAGGTGCGCTTCCGGCGATATACTGCGGTTTTGTGATGCTTGCTCTTGCACTGGTATATCTGGTGCTCCGGCAGATCAAGTGGAGAGAAAAGATCGGGATGCTCCTTGTGCTCTGTCTGTTTGTTCTGAGCTTTTATTTTGTGAAGCTAGACAAGGTATGGCATGGTTTCCAGTATCCCAACTGGTTCCCTTACCGCTATGCATTTCTGTTTAGCTTTGTGATCATTTATATGGCATTGCGGGCAATGATCGCACTGAGTACAAGGGTATGGAAGCTTGGAAAGGCACCGGTTTATATCGCAATGGCAGTGATATTAGCGGGAGTTTCTTTCGAAATGGGCAGCAATGGCGCTCTTATGCTGAAGGGGCTGGGAGATGAATTTGGCTATAGTGAGATGGAGGAATATGATACCTTCATCAAAAAGACGCAGCCGCTGGTGAAGGAGATCAAAAATAAGGATAAAGGTCTTTACCGGATCAATGAGAGGTATGATTACTCCAAAAATGATGCCATGCTGTTGGGATATCACGGAATGACCCACTATTCTTCCACATTTAATGCCAATATAAACAGTCTGACATCGCGTCTTGGTCTGGGGCAGGCATATTTCTGGAATTCAGGATATTGTGCGACGCCATTACTGGACAGCGTGCTTGGATGTAAATATACGATTCATGATGCAGCTATGCCATCCTGTTACAAAGCGATAAAAAGCACGGATGAGGGAGGCACAGGCTACGAAAATACCATGGCTCTTCCGTTTGCATATGCAGTGGATCAGGAGAGAACGGCAGGAGATCTGAACCAGCAGGGTATTTTTGGCAATCAGAATGAATTTTTGAATGGAATTACCGGCCAGCAGAATAATTATTTTGTAAATTGTGAGTATTCCGTGGCGCAGGAAAGCATCAGTGTATGGAGCTATACAGTGACGGCTGCAGCGGATGCACCGATGTATTTACATATGCAGGCAGGAGTTTCCTATGCGCAGGTCTATGTCAACCGGAATCCGGTCAGTGCATATTTTACAGATGAATCAAAGGGAGCCCTGTATCTGGGAGAGTACAAGAAAGGCGATTCTGTATATATCCAGGTGGCTGTAAATGACGACGGGAATACATACTCTCCAAGTTATACAGAGCTTGTACAGCTCGATGTAAATAAACTCAGCGAAACCATGACCTCTCTGCAGCAGGGAGGGATGAAGGTGACTAAGAGCCATGGAGGAACCGTGGCGGGCACCATTACCCTGCGTGAGGATCAGCAGGAGGTTATGACTTCTATTCCGTATGATGTGGGATGGACCATCAGGGTCGATGGCAAGAAGGTAGAGTATACCAAATATGCAGATACCTTCCTGCAGTTTCCGTGTAGTGCAGGAAAGCATAAGGTTACTATGCATTACGTGTCACCGGGCTTTTATACCGGTCTGCTCATAGGACTCATTGGTCTGATCCTGGCAGTGCTTTATCTCGGATGGGACAGATTTATACCGGATGCCATCAGGAAAGCATTGCTAACGGTGGGCAGCAAGCTTGTTGGCGGCCGGTCCGTGCAGAATATACTCCTTGCGGTATTGTATGTGGTCATGACCGTTTTGTTTGCACAATTGTACATTCATATGTGTCTCAATAAATATTCCGCAGGGATAAACCGCTTCCTTGAGGGAAAGGAAAAATGGATCCTCGGAGTATTTCTCGGGGGGATGCTCGTGGTTCAGATCCTGGTGGGATACTATATGGAGATCACCCCGCAGTGGGATTTTGGAAGCGTGTATAACTCCGCGGTGGAGTGGGCAGAAACAGGAGATTTTTCGTCAAATCAGGAGTATTTTTATTATTTCAATAACAATCTCGGGGAGCTTGGCGCTTTAGCCCTGATCTTTAAGGTAATCCGGCTGTTTGGTCTCCATCAGTATAATACAGCGGCGATGGTAGTAAATGCGGTACTCAATGTATTTATGATGCTTTGTGTATATCTTATCTGTAAGCGCCTGCTGAGTGTGAAAAGCGGATTCTTTGCGTTATTTATCTTTTTGATCAGTGTGCCGTCATATATG
>CADAKW010000012.1 GCA_902788645.1 uncultured Lachnospiraceae bacterium | reverse complement strand
AATAAATAAACTAATAAATGTAATAACTTAAAAAAGGAGATTAAACAACGAGGAAAATATGACCAATCAGAAAAATCAAGAGAATCAGAGAAATCAGGAGACAGATCCGGGACTTCAGGGGAATGAACGGATCGAGGCAGCCATTGCAGGACTGCAGCAGGACGCTTCCCAGGAGCGTCTGGCACATACCCTGACAGTGATCCGGCAGAGGATGCGGGAGGGCGGTCAGGTGATCATTGCAGTGGAACCGCCAAAAGCAGACGGTCAGCTCAGGATTCAGGCAGTACAGACGGAGAATGGACAGAGCTGGTGGATCGTGTTTTCAAGCTTTGAGGAGGAGCTGAAGGGGAGTGACAGTGTAAAGTCAACCTTTCTGACGGATATGAGACAGTTATTTAACCAGGCAGTACAGACAAAGGAAATACAGGGGATTATCTTAAATCCGTGGAACAGGACATTGATGTTAGACAAAGCCCTGATTTGGGTGATACTGGGACAGAAGAAATAGTACAGCCAGTATATAGAAAAACGGCAATTCAGATGGAACATTACAAATGGGTATGTAGTTTCTGTCCGGATTGCCGTTTTTTAGTGTATTAGGAAGTGCGGCATTTCTTTTGTTGTGGAGGAGAGCCACGTTATAGAGAACATTTTATTGAGAAATTTTTTAAAACTTATTGACAAAGGGAACATTTTGTATTAGATTATTTTTGGTTAGAGCAATCTAACTTAAGAAAGAACAGACTGATAAACAATAGTTATTGCTAATTGTAGGTAGGAGAGAATAAGCATAGTTATATAAAACGAAGTAAAGAGAGGATTTATTTATGAGTCTTGATGAAGCAGTTTTGGGAACAGAGTACATTGTCAGGGATATTTCAACCAGCGATGAGGAAATGAAATCATTTTTATTTTCACTGGGATGCTACAGTGGTGAGCCGATCACGGTTGTATCACGCAAGAAGAACAACTGCGTTGTGTCTATTAAGGACGGACGCTACAACATTGATATTGATCTAGCGAAAGCTATTTTAATATAATCATACAATTAAAAACTATAACACATAGTTTGATTAAGGAGGTTTCTTTATGAGAATTGCGTTAACCGGTAATCCCAATAGTGGTAAGACCACTATGTACAACGCATTAACGGGAAGAAATGAAAAAATCGGTAACTGGGCTGGTGTTACCGTAGATAAGAAAGAGTATCCGGTCAAGAAAGATCACTACAATGGTTCTAAGGAGCTGATCGCAGTCGATCTTCCAGGTGCATATTCAATGTCACCATTTACCTCTGAGGAGAGTATTACAAGTGGTTATGTAAAAAATGAGCATCCTGATGCGATCGTCAATATCGTAGATGCAACAAACTTAAGCCGTAGCTTATTCTTTACAACACAGCTTCTGGAGTTGGGAGTTCCGGTTGTTGTCGCATTGAATAAGAGCGATATCAATGAGAAAAAGGGAAATAAGATTGATGAGAAGACATTGTCTGAGAAGCTTGGATGTCCTGTTATCAAGACAACATCTACAACAGACACCGGTCTGAAGGAAGTGATCCAGACAGCTGCTGATCTGGAAGGTGCCGGACAGAAAGCCCCATATGTACAGGGTGACATCAATCTTCATGATAAGAAGGAAGTAGAAGCAGCTGACCGTAAGCGTTTCGAGTTCGTAAATGCGATCGTAAAGCAGGTTGAGAATCGTAAGGTTCTTACAAAAGAGAAGAATGTCGGAGATAAGATCGATGCAGTTTTGACAAATCCGGTATCCGGAATTATCATCTTTGCAGCAATCATGTTTCTGGTATTCTACATATCACAGTCAACACTTGGTACATGGCTGGCAGACATCCTTGTAGGATGGATCGAGACATTCCAGAACTGGGTTGGCGGGCTTCTTGAGAATGCAAACCCATTCCTGTATGCGTTACTCGTTGATGGTATCATCGGTGGTGTAGGTGCCGTAGTTGGTTTCCTTCCACTCGTAATGGTTATGTACTTCCTGATCGCTCTTCTTGAGGATTGTGGATACATGGCTCGTGCAACTGTCGTTCTTGACCCGATCTTTAAGAGAGTAGGTCTTTCCGGTAAATCCGTAATTCCAATGATCATCGGTACCGGTTGTGGTATCCCGGCTATTATGGCATGCCGTACCATTCGTAACGAGAGAGAGCGTAGAACCACAGCAATGTTAGCAACATTCATGCCATGTGGTGCTAAGCTTCCGGTAATCGCACTGTTTACCGGTGCGTTCTTCCCACATTCTAAATGGGTAGGACCTTTAATGTATTTTGTAGGAATACTTTTGATCCTCTTAGGAGCTCTTCTGGTAAAGGCTGTTACCGGTATGAAGTACAGAAAGTCATTCTTTATTATCGAGCTTCCTGAGTATAAAGTACCTAGTCTTAAAATTGGCTGTTTATCTATGTTAAACCGTGGTAAAGCTTATATTAAGAAAGCCGGTACTGTAATCCTTGTATGTAACACCGTTGTCCAGATCATGCAGTCCTTCAACTGGAAGCTGCAGGTTGTTGCAAAGGGCGCAGAGAGTACTTCTATCCTTGCAGGCATTGCCGGTCCATTTGCAACACTTCTGGTTCCTGTTGTTGGTATCGCAGCATGGCAGCTTGCAGCAGCATCCATCACAGGATTTATCGCTAAGGAGAACGTAGTAGGTACACTTGCAACTGTTTATGCACTGACCAATTTTATCGATACAGATGAGCTTGCACTGGTAGGTAGTGGTAACAAGGTAGCAATGGCTATGGGTATTACAAAGGTAGCAGCTCTTGCATACCTGATGTTCAACCTTTATACACCACCTTGTTTCGCAGCACTTGGTGCTATGAACTCTGAGATGCAGAGTGGTAAGTGGCTGTTTGCAGGTATCTGTCTCCAGCTGGCAACCGGATTTACCGTTGGTTTCCTGGTATACCAGATCGGTACACTGATCACAACAGGCGCTCTTGGAGCAGGATTTGTTGGTGGTCTGATCGCAGTACTTATTTTCGCAGCAGTTATCGTATATCTGATCCAGAAGGCCAACAGAGCCATTGATACGGAGTATCAGCTGGATTAATGATCAGAAAGGGATGATGAGTTATGTCAGGTATTCTTGCGAATGTTATTTTAATTGTACTTTTAGTTGCGATCGTGGGTTCCGCGGTCTGGTACATTCATAAAGAGAAGAAAAGAGGCGTACATTGTATTGGATGCCCGTCAGCAGGATCCTGTACACGCTCATGTATGTCTAATAAAAAGAAATCTGTAAAAAAATAATGTATTTTTGCCTCAAAATTTTTGACAATACCGTGAGGCTGTGACACCAAAATTGACGCAGATCAGTAGGATTTCTGAAAAGTCTTTGCTTTGCAATGTTTCGATGAATACGTGTCTGGACGACTTGAGCCTCCAGGGTGGAATCAGTTATTTCGGCAGGCACGCTCCCGCTACAATGCGCTACGCAGCACTACATAGCATCCTACAAAACAGGATGCAAGTAGTCGAAGATCGAAACAGCAAAGCAATTAGACTTTTCGAAATCCGTAAGTGACAAGACGATTTTGGTGTCACTAGCTCACGGTTATTCAAATAATCTAAGGAAAAAATCATATTTACACTTTGGACATAAGAAATATTATGGGCGCAGCTATATATTACATGCGCGAAGTTTGAGATAATAAGATTAAAGGGGATGATGTCATGAATGCACAAACACTTTTAATCGTTGTCATTCTGGTTATCGTACTGATTCCGGCAATCACCAGTACCTGGAAGCATATGAAGGGAGAGGGTGACTGCTGTGGTGGTCCGAAGGAAAAACCGGTGAAAAAGAAAATAGACGGACCGAAGCTGCGGGAGATTACCGTGCATATCGAAGGAATGCATTGTCAGAACTGTAAGAACAGGATTGAGAAGCATCTGGATGAGCTGGACGGAGTCGTGGCAAAGGTTAATCTGAACAAAAAGACAGCGGTCGTATCCATTTACAAGGAGATGGATGATTCCGTAATACGGGATGTGATCGAGGGTCTGGATTTCACTGTAGTCAGTATGGAATAAAGTAAATATCAGCATTTTTCCGTAATGGGAAGAAGCTGTTAGAATCGGGCAGAAGATGATCCGTGAATGGATTGTCTTCTGCCCGGTTTCATGCTAAAAAATGTTTGTAATGGATACTCGTTGATTCTCTTTGGGGGATATGGTACAATGGATTTTATCAGTTTTTAACGGAAATAATGTAAAAGGAGTAGAAAAATTGAAAAAGAAAAGTAATTTTAGTGGCCAGATCGGATTTGTTCTGGCAGCAGCAGGAAGTGCTGTAGGAGTGGGAAATCTGTGGCGTTTCCCTTATCTGGTAGCGAGAGATGGTGGTGGATTATTTCTGATCATTTACCTGGTGCTTGTGCTTACCTTTGGTTTTACCCTGCTGACGACGGATATTTCCATTGGACGTAAGACGGGACAGAGTGCCATTAAGGCATACGAGACCATGCGTCCCGGCTGGAAAAAGCTGGGCTTTCTGACCTTTATGGTACCGGTGCTGATCATGACATATTATGCGGTCATCGGTGGCTGGATCCTGAAATATTTTATTGTATTTCTCACAGGGGCCAGTGGAGATGCAGCGAAGGATTCTTATTTTACAAGTTTTATCACCAATACTTCTTCGGTATGGTTTGGATTGATCTTCATGCTGGTAACGGCTTTGATCGTTTACAACGGCGTGGAGGGCGGCATTGAGCGCTGCAGCAAGTTTATTATGCCGGTACTTCTTATCATGGTAGTTGGCATTGCAATCTTCTCTCTGACATTGAAATCAAAGGGAGCGGACGGAGTGGTACGGACAGGACTTGATGGTTTGAAGGTATATATTATACCGGACGTGTCGGGCTTGACGGTTTCCAGATTCCTGCAGGTGACACTGGATGCCATGAGCCAGCTGTTCTTCTCGCTGAGTGTATCTATGGGTATTATGATCACCTATGGCTCTTATGTAAAGAAGGATGTGGATCTGAACAAGTCTGTTGCCCAGATTGAGGTTGTGGATACGGCGGTTGCATTTCTGGCGGGTGTTATGATCATACCGGCAATTTATGCATTTTCCGGTATGGATGGTATGTCTGCAGGACCAAGCCTGATGTTTGTGGCACTGCCAAAGACATTTTATGCCATGGGTACCGCCGGAAGGGTGATCGGTCTGATCTTCTTCCTGCTGGCAGCATTTGCGGCACTGACCTCCTGTATTTCTGTGCTGGAGTCTATTACGGCTAACTGTATGGAGATATTCCATACAGAGCGTAAGAAAACTACACTGGTGTTAGGTGTGATCTATCTGGCAGCAACAGCCGTGATCGCTTTGGGCTACAGTCTCTTCTACCTGGAGATTCCGCTTCCGAACGGAACCACAGGACAGCTCTTAGATATTATGGATTATATCAGTAACAGCTTCCTGATGCCGTTTATCACGATCTTCTCCACAATCCTGGTGGGCTGGCTTGTGAAGCCAAAGTGGGTGATCGAGGAGATGGAGCATCCCAATGGGAAATTCTCCAGAAAGCATCTCTATATTGTGATGATCAAGTTTGTTATGCCGGTGATCATGGTGATCCTGTTCCTGCAGTCCACGGGACTTCTGGACAGAATCCTTGGCAGACTGTAGTGATAAGTGACAGGATTGGATCATGCTGCGTATGGCCGCAGTCCAAATTAACACTTGACAAGTACTACGTTTGTGCTATACTTCATACATAATTACATAGTTTAATTAAGTACGCAAAGATGTGTCAGCTTCTTTGCGTACTTTTTGTTTTTTCGGATTTTTGGGAGGTGACAGCCGATGAAAAATTTTGAAACAAATGACTGGCTTGTACTCAACAGTATTATTTACAAAATCTATACAACAAATGATTTTGACGAGATGCGCAGGCAGTTTCTGGAACAGATCAAGACGGTGATCGATTTTGACAGTGCTGATTTTTATCTTGCGTCGTCAAAGGAGAAAGAGCGGCTGGAGCGGCCGGTTTATTTCAATTGTGATGAGGATCTGTCGGATATTTATGAGAGCATTGATTACAGCAGGGGGATTATGTTCAGCGGACGCAGCATGGTTTACCGGGAGACCGATATCATATCTGATGAAAAAAGAGTCAACACAGAGTATTACCGGAGAGTATACCGGCCCAACAACTGGCATTATGCCCTGCAGATGATCTTTGGCAGGAATAAGTCCTTCTTAGGTGTGGTGACCTTATACCGCACCATTGGCAAGGAGGATTTTACCTACGAGGATGTTTTTCTGATGGATATGCTCAAGGATCATATGGCGTACCGGCTTTATCAGGAAAGAACCCATCAGATGACAGCGCAGGAGAAGATGACCATGACGGAGGCAGTCAAAAAGTATAATCTGACGAAACGGGAGCAGACGATCCTGGGGCTGTTGCTGCAGGGAATGGAGAATGCACAGATCTGTGACCAGTTATCCATCACGGTGAATACATTGAAGAAACATATTTTAAATATCTACCGCAAATTAGGTATCCGCAACAGGGTACAGATGTTTAAACTGGTCAAGGAACAGGAGTAGAAAATCACCCGAAAGGAGTAGGAAAATGGGTAAAATGCGGTATTGAAGTGTTGGTTTTATTGTAGTATATTATTCGCAAGCAAAGGGGCTATTCGAATTTCGAATGGCCTCTTTTTGACATTGTTAAAGATTTTTTTGATGAAAAGGAGGGCATTGCGATGAAAGAGATCGTGTTAATTATCAGACCGGAGAAGCTGGAAGTATTAAAGAGTATATTAGATGAAAAGAAATGTGGTGGTATGACGATCTCCACAGTTATGGGATGTGGAGCCCAGAAGGGAGCTGTGGAAGGAGTCAATGAGATCAAGGGCTTTAAGACCAACATCAATCTGCTTCCTAAGGTAAGAGTTGAGGCAGTGGTTGAGGACGCCAAGGTGGAGGACATTATCGCAGAGGTAAGAGATAAGGTGGCAACGGGTCATGTGGGAGACGGAAAAATCTTCGTGAGAAACATTGAGGAGGCTATCCGGATCCGTACCGGTGAGCGTGGCAACAAGGTTCTGTAAGGTGGCTGAGATGGCAGAACGCCGATGAATGAAAGAGTTGTAAGTGTATTGTTTCAGATAAGCAGGAAGCAGCCGAAGCAAAAGGAGTTTGATAAAGAGGTGATGTGATTTGAAGAACGCAATCGTAGATATTAAGGACGTCAATAAAATATATGGAACAAATCATGTGGTGAAGGATCTCAACCTGCAGGTGGAGGAAGGCGAGTTTTTAACACTTCTTGGTTCCTCCGGATGTGGAAAGACAACAACCCTCCGGATGATCGCGGGCTTTGAGGAGCCAACCACCGGTTCCATAAAGGTTGAGGGAGAACCCATTGAGGATAAGGAGCCATATGAAAGAAATGTCAATACGGTATTTCAGAGTTATGCATTATTTCCTCATATGACGATTTTTGACAATGTAGCCTACGGGCTCAGGATGAAGAAGGTACCGAAAAAGGAGATTAAAGAGCGGGTGCTTGAGATGCTTGAGATGGTACAGCTGGCAGGCTTTGAAAAAAGATATCCAAGTCAGTTGTCCGGTGGACAGAAGCAGCGTGTGGCGATCGCGAGAGCATTGATCAACCGGCCAAAGGTACTTCTTCTGGATGAGCCGTTAGGTGCGCTGGATCTAAAGCTTCGTAAGCAGATGCAGCTGGAGTTAAAGCGGCTGCAGAAAAAGCTGAACATCACCTTTATTTATGTAACCCACGATCAGGAGGAAGCGCTTACCATGAGCGACCGGATCGCCATTATGCACGATGGCGTGATGGATCAGATCGGATCTCCCACAGAGATTTATGAGAGACCGGCAACTAAGTTTGTGGCAACCTTCATCGGGGAGACCAATGTATTTGACGGAACGATCCGTTCCATTGAAAACGGCAGAGCAGTGGTAAGTATTGAGAATGGCGAGATCACATCCTCCGGCAGCGTAGAAGAGGGAGTAGAGAAAAATACGGGCTTTGCAGTGAATGAATTTGTCACCGTTTCGGTACGGCCGGAAAAGATGCATTTTTCTCCGGAGCCGGTGGATGGCTTCAATGTACCGGCAATGGTAAAGGATTATATTTATGTTGGTTCCGTGATCAAATGTATTGCTGTTTTGCCGAATGGTAATGAGATCAAAATGGAGAAGCTGGCAGGAGAGGAGCTTCCGGCAATCGGAGAAAAGATCTTTATCTGCTGGGTTCCGGAGGATGCCGTGCTGATACATAGTCTGGATAACCGTTTCTATCAGAGTATGGAAAATATTAAACTGGCATAAGGGCAATGAGATATTTTTCGTACCAATATCAAGGAGGAAAGGATGATTTCTATGACGAAAAAGCGATTTCGGGAAAAAACACTTCCTGCAGCGATCATGGTAGGACCGGTAACCCTGTGGCTTATCCTGCTGGTGGCAGTTCCGCTGATCTATATTCTGGTCATGAGCTTTTGCAGTATTGATGAATTTTATAATGTAACCTTTCATTTTACCGTGGACAATTATAAGCATCTGGCGGATGCGTCTTATATCAAGATCTATGTGCAGTCTCTGGTGATCGCGCTGTTGACTACCGTGATCTGTATTCTGGTAGCGTATCCCTTTACTTATATTATTGCACGGACAAAGAGCCGGTTCAAAAGTCTTCTTTATATGCTGGTGATCATTCCCTTCTGGACCAATTCCCTGATCCGTATTTATGGATGGAAATCCTTCCTGGGGACTTCCGGATGGCTCAACAGTGTATTGATGAAGTTACATATTATATCCCAGCCGTTAGATCTTTTGTTTAAGCAGGGAACAACGGTATTTGGTATGGTTTACTGTCTGTTTCCGTTTATGGTGCTTCCTCTTTATACGGCGATCGGAAAGCTGGACAGTACCTTGCTTGAGGCTTCCTCAGATCTGGGAGCAAAGGGATGGAAAACATTTCTTACGGTGGTACTTCCCCTGACGGCAAGCGGAATATTTTCCGGCTGTATTATGGTATTTATCCCGTGTCTTGGATATTTCTTTGTATCCAATATCCTGGGAGGCGGCAACTCTGATGTGATCGGAAATCTGATCGAGCGGCAGTTTAAGAGTGGTAATAACTGGCCTCTCGGAGCAGCGTTGTCCATTATATTGATCGTGATCACCCTGGTGCTTGTAAAGCTGTATCAGAAGACCGGCGGTGACATGGATAGTCTGGGGGTGTAGAGCATGGGAAGAAAAGCGAGATTACGTACCAAAAGTGTATTTGGAAAGATTTTGTGCGGCATTGTGTATATCGTGCTGTTTCTGCCGATTGCAGTTGTGGTGGTCAATTCCTTCAATGCAACCACCAGCAAGCCGTATCTGACCTGGAAGGGATTTACATTTGACTGGTATTTCAAGCTGTTTGACAATACCTCACTGCTGACCGCCTTCGGCAATACCATGATCATTGCGCTGGTAACAACCATACTGGCAACCATCATTGGTACGCTGGGCGCGATCGGAATGTACAAATATAAGTTTAAGGGAAAGAGTGTGATCGACGGCCTTCTCTATATTCCGGTGGTGATCCCGGAGATCGTCATGGGTATTTCTCTTCTGACGGTTTTTGCAAAGGTATCGATCCCAAGAGGAATGTTGACATTGATCATTGCCCATGTGACGTTTTGTGTGCCATATGTGATCTTCAATGTCCGGGCGAGATTATCCGGCTATGATATTTCCATTGAGGAGGCAAGCATGGATCTGGGAGCCAACCGGTTCCGTACCTTCTGGGAGGTCACACTTCCCGTATTAAAGCCCGGTATTACGGCGGGCGCACTTCTGGCATTTACGTTATCCATTGATGACGTGATCATAAGCTACTTTGTAAACGGCAATACCATGACATATCCGTTACAGGTTATGGCAAGCATCAAGAGTGGAGTCGCACCGGACGTAAATGCGTTATCTTCTCTGATCCTGGTAGGTACGATCATTTTCGTTATACTTACACAAGGGAATCTGTTCAAAAAGAAGATGAGTTAAATCTGAAAAAAATGATTCAGGTCGTATGTACCAAAAATGGTACAGATGAAACAAAGAAATTGCAGCTTTGAAAGGAATGGTGATTTTTATGATGAGATATGGGAAAAGAGTAATGAGCGTTATGTTATCACTGGCATTGCTTGGAACTTCCGTGAGTCTGACCGGCTGCGGCAGCAGCAAAAAGGCAGAGAACGGAGAGCTGAACCTGTTTATCTGGACAGAATATGTACCGGATTCTGTGATCAGTGATTTTGAGAAGGAATATGGCATCAAGGTGAATGTATCTACCTTCTCCTCAAATGAGGATATGCTGGCAAAGGTAAAATCCGAGGACGAGGGAACCTATGATATCGTACAGCCAAGTGATTATATGGTAGAGTCCATGATCAAGCAGGGCATGTTAGAGAAGCTGGATCAGGATGCGCTGACAAACCTTTCCAACATCGGTAAGCAGTATCTGGATCCGTCATATGATCCGGGCAATGTATATTCTGTTCCTTATCAGGGCGGCGTTGCGGCGATCGGTGTCAATACAGATAAGGTAAAGACAGATATTAAGGGCTATAAGGATCTTTTTGATGGGTCATTAAAGGGACAGATCGTGGCACTGGATGATTACAGAGCCGTGATCGGTATGACAGAGAGAAGCATGGGACTCAGCATGAATGAGACGGATAAATCACAGCTTTCCAAAGTTTCTGATAAGCTGCTGACCTTAAAGGATAACATTGCGGTCTATGACAGTGACAGCCCGAAGTCATCCCTGATCAGCGGAGATTGTAATGTAAGCTACTGTTGGGCAGCAGAGATTGCGCTTGCCATGGAAGAAAATTCTGCGATCAAGATCGTATTCCCGGAGGAGGGCGCTTATAAGTTTATTGATAACTGGGCAATTTCCAAGGGAGCAAAGAACTTTGACAATGCAATGAAGTTTATCAATTATATGTGTGATGACAAGGTGGCAGGTAAGGTGATTGAGGAGTTCCCTTATCTCAATGTTAATGAAAAAGCAGTTGCAGCCAATAAGGATTACAGTGAGAACGAGGCAAAGAATATACCGGCCGATGTATTTGAAAAAGGTGAGTTTGTAACAAATCTTGATACAGATACATTGAAGGTCTACAACGACATGTGGAACAAGTTGAAAAACTGATTACTGGTTTTGCAGACTCTAGCCGCTGATTTTGCGGCGGTCTGTGGGTTGAAGTGTGATTACACCGCAAATAGCAATTAAAATAACGTAAACCAGAAATATAAAATGGGAGGATTTATTATGGAAGCAAAAAAAATGTATATTGATGGGGAATGGGTGACCGGCAGCATGGCAAAGACCTTTGATGTGATCAACCCGGCAACCGGAGAAGTGATCGACAAGGTGTATGAGAGTAGTGTGGAGGATACCAGACTTGCCATTGCCGCAGCAAAAAAATCATTCTACGAAACAAGAGAGTGGCGTGATATGGATTCCCAGACAAGGGGAGATATCATATTAAAAATTGCCGGTCTGATCGAAAAATATGCCGATGAGCTGGCGATGATGGATACCCTGGATAACGGAAAACCTCTTCGCGAGGCAGAGGGAGATATCAGTGACGGAATCCACTGCTTCCGGTATTATGCCGGTCTCTGCAAGACGCCACATGGCGGCGTTTATGAGGTGAATGACGGTTTCGGCAAGATGCATTCCTATGAGACAAGGGAGCCGGTGGGTGTCTGTGCACAGATCACGCCATGGAATTATCCGTTTTTGATGTCAGTATGGAAGCTGGCACCGGCATTGGCAGCGGGAAACAGTATTGTATTTAAGCCGAGTCCAAAGGCACCTCTTTCTACGATCCGGCTGTTTGAGATCTTTGAAGAAGCAGGACTTCCAAAGGGCTGTGTTAATCTGCTGCAGGGAGATGCGGAGGTTGGCTCCGAGATGGGCGAGAATAAGGATGTGGATATGATCACCTTTACCGGAAGCACCAGAGTCGGTCAGAGTCTCATGCGTGCCGCAGCAACCAATGTCAAGAAGATTGGTCTGGAGCTTGGTGGAAAGTCACCAAACGTGATCTTTGCAGATGCCGATCTGGATGGTGCGGTAGAGTGGGCAATGATCGGAATCTTCTTTAATCAGGGAGAGGTCTGTTCAGCAGGTTCCCGTATTATCATTGAGGAAAGCATTCATGATGAATTTGTCAAGCGTCTGAAAAAGAAGGCGGAGGCAATGACTATTGGCAATCCGGTAAATAATCCGGATCTTGGTCCGGTCATCACCGAGAAGGATATGGAAAAGATCCTTTCTTACATAAAGAGCGGCGTAGATGAGGGAGCCACGCTGGTAACCGGCGGAGAGCGTTATACCGAGGGCGAATGTGCCAAGGGCTACTTTATCCGTCCAACGATCTTTGACAACTGTACGCCGGATATGAAGATCGTCCGGGAGGAGATCTTTGGACCGGTTGTGACGATTCAGACCTTCAAAACAGAGAAGGAAGCCATAGACATGGCAAATGATACCATTTATGGTCTGGCGGGCGCTGTATTTACCTCAGATATCACCAGAGCACACCGTGTGATCAGTGAGATCCGTGCTGGAATCACATGGATCAACTGTTATAATCCAACCTTCAATGAGGCGCCTTGGGGCGGCTACAAGATGAGCGGTATCGGCAGGGAGCTTGGCGTCCATGGAATGGAGGAGTATCAGGAGGTCAAGCAGATCAATATCAATCTGACGCCGGGCATCGTAGGCTGGTATGAGCATTAAGGATACCAAATCAGTAAACTTTAGCAAATATGCCATAAAAAGGCGTTTCAAAGCGTGAAAGTTCTACGTTTTGAGATGCCTTTTTGCCTTGTAATCAGGGGGAAAATGTGGTAAACTAGCGGACGGAAAAAAACAAATGATTTAGGGAGGTAACAAATGTCAGAAAATACTTGTCTTGAGAAACAGCCATTATCTCAGGAAATGCTGGACAAGATTGATGCATATTGGCGTGCTGCCAATTATCTTTCTGCCGGACAGCTTTATCTGTTAGATAATCCGCTGATGAAAGAGCCATTAACCATGGATCATATTAAAAAGAAAATCGTAGGTCACTGGGGAACCGTACCGGGACAGAACTTCGTATATGTACATTGTAACCGTGTTATTAAGCGTTACGATCTTGATATGATCCTTTTATCCGGTCCGGGACATGGCGGAAACTTTATGATCGCCAACACATATCTGGAGGGATCTTACAGTGAGATCTATCCAAATATCAGCCAGGACGAAGAGGGTATGAAGAAGATGTTCAAGCAGTTCTCATTCCCTTGTGGTGTTCCTAGCCACTGTGCACCGGAGACACCGGGTTCCATCAACGAGGGTGGTGAGCTTGGTTATTCTATAGCACATGCATTTGGTGCTGTATTTGATAACCCGGATCTCATCGCAACGGTAATCGTTGGTGATGGTGAGGCTGAGACAGGTCCTCTGGCTACCTCTTGGCAGTCCAATAAATTCCTGAATCCGATTACAGACGGTGCAGTTCTACCTGTCCTGAACCTGAACGGATACAAGATCAGTAACCCTACCATCTTCTCACGTATCTCTCATGAGGAGATTGAGAGCTACTTCGTAGGCTGCGGCTGGGAGCCGATCTTTGTTGAGGGTGATGACCCAATGACAATGCATAAGCTTATGGCTGAGGCTATGGATCAGGCTGTTGAGAAGATCAAGGCAATCCAGGAGAATGCACGTAAGAACAATGATCCGGAGCGTCCAAAGTGGCCAATGATCGTTCTTCGTACACCAAAGGGATGGACAGGTCCTAAGGTTGTAGACGGACAGCAGATCGAGGGATCCTTCCGTGCGCATCAGGTACCGATCACAATGGAGAATCCGGAAGAGCATCTGCCACTTCTGAAGTCATGGCTGGAGAGCTATCGTCCGGAGGAGCTTTTCGATGAGAAGGGTACTCTGATCCCTGAGCTGGCTGAGCTGGCACCAAAGGGAGACGCAAGAATGGGTGCGAACCCACATGCAAACGGTGGTCTTCTGATGAAGGATTTAAGACTTCCGGACTTCCGTGAGTATGGCATCGAGGTAGATCCTGGTAAGACAAAGGCTCAGGATATGATCGAGCTTGGTGGATATATCCGCGATATCTTCGTATTAAATAAAGAAAATAAGAACTTCCGTATCTTCGGACCGGATGAGAGTATGTCAAACCGTCTGTACAAGGTATTTGAGGCAGAGAACAGAGACTGGAATGCAGAGCTTCTTGACTCTGATGACTGTCTGGCAAGAAACGGACGTATTATGGATGGTATGCTCAGTGAGCATATGTGTGAGGGATGGCTGGAAGGTTATCTGCTGACAGGACGCCACGGCTTCTTCGCAAGCTACGAGGCATTTATCCGTGTCGTAGATTCCATGGCAGCACAGCATGCAAAATGGCTGAAGGTCTGCAACCAGCTTACATGGAGACGCCCGATCGCTTCTCTGAACTTCATCCTGACATCCAATGTATGGCAGCAGGATCATAACGGATTTACACATCAGGATCCGGGATTCCTTGATCATATTGCCAACAAGAAAGCAGACGTTGTTCGTATGTATCTGCCACCAGATACGAACTGTCTGTTATCCTGCTTCGATCACTGCGTAAAGAGTAAGAATTATGTCAATGCGATCGTTGCATCAAAGCATCCAAGCTATCAGTGGCTCAATATGGAGCAGGCTGTTAAGCATTGTACCCAGGGTGTAGGTATCTGGGAGTGGGCTAGTAACGATGAGGGCCAGGAGCCGGATCTCGTTATGGCATGCTGCGGTGATACACCGACACTGGAGACAATGGCAGCCGTTACCATCCTTCGTGATGAGCTTCCGGAGCTGAAGATCCGTGTGGTAAACGTAGTCGATCTGTTCAAGCTGGAGTCTAATCATAAGCATCCTCATGGACTGAGCGATAGCGAGTACAATGCAATCTTCACAACAGATAAGCCAGTGATCTTTGCATTCCATGGTTACCCAACACTGATCCATGAGCTGACCTATCGCCGTGACAACCAGAACGTATCTGTTCATGGTTATCAGGAGGAAGGTACCATCACAACTCCATTTGATATGAGAGTTCAGAACGAGATTGACCGTTTCAATCTCGTAAAGGATGCGATCATGCATCTGCCACAGCTTGCAAACCGTGGTTCTTACCTGATCCAGAAGATGAACGACAAGCTTGTAGAGCACAAGCAGTACATCGCTGAGTATGGTCAGGATCTGGAAGAGGTTCGCGACTGGGAGTGGCATACACCGGACAATAAATAATCGAATATAGATTTCGGTAATCTAAATGAACCGGCTTTATACATTTGTATGGAGCCGGTTTTTTGTGAGTCATAGAAAAATCAAATCTTAAGGAATTCTTAATTCTTTCGTTCCTCCTTTCGTGATAGGATAAGGGTAAAGAGGGGAGGAAATATCTATGAAGAAGAGAGCGTGTCTTATTCTTATACTGTTTGTTATGGCGGTGTTGGGAGGCTGCGCCGGTCTCAGACAGAACAAAATCAATGAGAAAGGGAAAGGAAAAAACGTCACAGAGACAGCTGTTAAGAAAGAAAATACAATCGTCTGGGCAGTCCGGGACGATGCGAAGGTATCGGAGAAAAATATCCAGAAAACAAATCAACTCCTTGCAAAGAAGGGCTATGATCTGGCGATTGAGGTGAAAAAATTAGAGGTAGACAGAACCTATGAGAAGCAGGAAATTTATCATAATGCTCTGGAAAAAGCAGTCAAGGCCGGAGAGGTGGATGTGGCGTATGTCGATTCATGTTATGAAACAGCCCAGGGGGAGATGGCGCAGTATTTAAAGAGCGGTCTTTTTTATCCGTTGAACAAATGGCTTCGTTCCGGGGAAGGCCAATGTGGTGGAATATGATATATGGTGTGACAGTGGGGATTCTGGTGTATGTGCCATGGATTTATGCGTGCGGACAGACCTATTCTCTGAAAACCTGGTCTTTCTCGGCGGCAAGTATTCCATACTTTGAGAGTGTCCCGGTTTTGTCTGTGAGAAGCGTGATATTTTGCAGTTATCTATTAAGGATTCTTTATCTGATCATGGTGGGATGTGTGACAAAAATGGTACAGAGCAAAGTGAAAAGCCGTAGTCTGACGATCTATGTATCTCTGCTGCTTGGGCTGATACCGGTTTTATTATCGTAGAGGGGGAGAGCGTGATGCTGGAATTACAGAATATCGTAAAAACATATGGAGAAAAAAGAGCATTAGACAATTTTTCTTTACAACTGGAGAATGGACTTTACGGACTGCTTGGCGAAAACGGAGCCGGCAAATCCACTCTGATCAAGATACTGACCTGCAATCTAAAACAGGATGAGGGTAGCATTTTGATGGATGGAAGAAGTGTCCGTGAAATGGGACAGGAGTACCGGGCAATGATCGGATATCTGCCGCAGGAATCGGTGGGATATTCGCAGATGCGGGTGGGAGAGTTTATGGAATATGTTGCGGCGCTCAAAGGAATTTCCGGGGACCGAAAAAGTCTTCAGAATGAGATCCTTAAGCTGCTGGAGCAGGTTCATCTGGAACGGGAGCTTCGGACAAGATTTTGTCAGCTTTCCGGGGGAATGAAGCGGCGTCTTTTGTTTGCACAGGCAGTTCTTGGAGATCCGAAGCTGTTGATTCTGGATGAGCCTACGGCGGGGCTTGATCCCAATGAGCGGATCTCCATGAGAAATCTCATTGCCAGAGAGGCGATGGATAAGATCGTGATTCTGGCAACACATATTATCAGTGATATTGACTGTGTAGCTGATCACATTATCCTGATGCAGCATGGAAAAAACATGGGATGCAAACGACCGGAGGAGTGGATGGATGCCGTGAAGGATAAGGTGTGGGAGATTACCTGTGATCCCGGATCAGTGGAGATTTTTCAACAGCAGTATGCGGTTACCGCCATGCGTCAGTGCAGGGAGGGGATCAACATGCGGATCCTTTCCGAAGAAAATATGGAGTCAGATGGCTGGAAGCATTGTGAGCCGACATTGGATGAAGTGTATTTGTATTATTCTTCCGGAAAATAAAGTGAAATATGTGATTGACATAACATCATGATTGTCATATTATAATGGCAGAGGGTCTCCATTAACCTTCGGTGATCAATCCGTAAAGAGATGAACATTAAAGAGTGGGAAGCTTAGTCTTCCCACATTTTTGTTTTATAGGAAACTTGTCGTTTCCTATAAAGCAAAAAAGGGTGTCCCGGATTCGGGACACCCTTTCCTTTATACTTTGTAAAAACTATCGCATGTCAGTGGAATAATTACAGCTGAGGACCTGCAGCAACAAGTGCCTTACCAGCCTCATTACCCTCATACTTAGCGAAGTTCTTGATGAATCTCTCAGAAAGATCCTTAGCCTTTGCCTCCCACTCAGAAGCATCAGCGTAAGTATCACGAGGATCAAGGATTCCTGTATCAACACCGTTGAGCTCTGTAGGAACCTCGAAGTTGAAGTAAGGGATCTTCTTTGTAGGAGCGTTTACGATATCACCGTTCAGGATTGCATCGATGATTCCACGAGTATCCTTGATGGAGATACGCTTACCGGTTCCGTTCCATCCTGTGTTAACCAGGTATGCCTTAGCACCGTTTGCTTCCATCTTCTTAACAAGCTCCTCTGCATACTTTGTAGGATGCAGCTCCAGGAATGCCTGACCGAAGCAAGCAGAGAAGGTAGGAGTTGGCTCTGTGATTCCACGCTCTGTACCTGCAAGCTTTGCTGTAAATCCAGACAGGAAGTAGTACTGTGTCTGCTCCGGAGTCAGGATAGATACTGGAGGAAGTACGCCGAATGCATCTGCAGAAAGGAAGATCACGTTCTTTGCTGCCGGTGCAGAAGAGATAGGACGTACAATATTCTTGATATGATCAATTGGATAAGAAACACGAGTATTCTCTGTTACGCTCTTATCAGCGAAATCAATCTTTCCATCGTCTGCAACAGTTACGTTCTCAAGGAGAGCGTTACGCTTGATCGCATTGTAGATATCAGGCTCAGACTCGATATCAAGGTCGATAACCTTAGCGTAGCATCCACCCTCGAAGTTGAATACACCGTTGTCATCCCAGCCGTGCTCATCATCACCGATCAGGAGACGCTTAGGATCTGTGGAAAGTGTTGTCTTACCTGTACCGGAAAGACCGAAGAAGATTGCTGTGTTCTTTCCGTCAAGGTCTGTGTTTGCGGAGCAGTGCATAGAAGCCATGCCGTTCAGTGGAAGGAAGTAGTTCATCATAGAGAACATACCTTTCTTCATCTCTCCGCCGTACCATGTATTTACGATAACCTGCTCTTTGCTTGTGATGTTGAACATAACAGCTGTCTCAGAGTTAAGACCCAGCTCCTTGTAGTTCTCTACCTTAGCCTTAGAAGCATTGTAAACAACGAAATCTGGCTCAAAGTTCTCAAGCTCCTCAGCGGTTGGCTTGATGAACATGTTTGTTACGAAATGTGCCTGCCAAGCTACCTCTACGATGAAACGGATTGCCATACGGGTATCCTTGTTTGCACCACAGAAAGCATCAACAACATACAGCTTCTTGTTTGAAAGCTCTTTGATTGCCAGCTCTTTTACTGATTTCCAAGCTTCCTGAGTAGCAGGATGGTTATCATTCTTGTACTCATCAGAAGTCCACCATACAGTGTCCTTAGACTTGTCATCCATAACGATGAATTTGTCTTTAGGAGAACGACCGGTGTAGATACCTGTCATAACGTTCACTGCACCAAGCTCACTAACCTGGCCTTTTTCATAGCCTGTCAGCTCCGGCTTTGTCTCTTCTTCAAAAAGTACCTCATAAGAAGGGTTGTAAACAATCTCAGTAGTTCCGGTAATGCCATACTTGCTTAAATCAATTTGTGCCATGTTTCTTAACCTCTTTTCTTTAAATTTGTACGGATGTTTCGGAAAGTGACCCGTATTATGCCACTCTTTTTCAGAATACCATATAAATTTACGAAAATCAATACGCTTTTCCGGCAAATTTGCAGTAAATCTCCCTGTAATCTGATAGGAATTTTCAGAAACGGTAATTCAGGGAGCGGGAACGGATATTTTTGCTGGAAACCGGGAAAAATCTTTCTGTATTGGCGTAAACAAAATGACCGGCAAAGGATATGTGCCGGATGACGGGATATCGAAAGGAGGCAGATCGCAAATGGCCTGTTACTATAATATAGAAGACGGATTCATAGAGCTTCCTTCGGAAAAGGAAATGAAGCATGACAATGGAGAGAAGACAGAAGCCGCTTTGGCAGTGCTTTGTGAGAAAGAAGCGATGGAAAATGTTTTTTTGCAGTCTCTGGGGTATCCGGCTGTTGCCGCCTCTTCCCAGATTCATTTTTGTAAAGCGGAGGTATATCTGCACTTTTTATATGGAACGTACCTTTCGCCGGTTATGGAAAAGGAGAGAGGGCAGTTTACCTTTGTGCTGGCTCCGGACCATTTATATCTGATCGAAGAGGGAGAAATGGTAAAAAATATCCTGTGCCGTTTGAAAAAAACATTTCAGAAGAGGGGCGGCACAGGAACCGTGTGGGTGGAATTTATGGAGCTTTTGCTCAAAGATGATCTGGAGAAGCTTTCGGGTCTGGAGGTGCGCCTGACCCATCTGGAGGACGAGGTGCTGTCCGGTAATATCAGCCGGTTTGACCAGAAGCTCATCCGGTGCCGGAAGGAAATCCTACGATATTCCCATTATTATCTGCAGCTTCAGGATGTGACGGATGTTCTGCAGAAAAATGATCTTGGTATCTTTTCCGGAGAAGATCTAGCGGGAATCCGTCTGTTGCGGGAAAAAATCGGACGGTTTCATCAGGAGGCCGGGATGCTCCGGGAATATTCTACCCAGGTCCGGGAGGTATATCAGGCACAGATCGAGATCCGCCAGAATAAGATCATGAAATCTCTGACCATTGTTACCGCCATATTTCTGCCACTGACCCTGATCGCCGGATGGTACGGCATGAACTTTACGGATATGCCGGAGCTTCACTGGAAATATGGCTATCCGGCGGTGATGGGACTGAGCGCGGTAACGGTGTTTAGCTCGCTGGCACTTTGTCACAAAAAGCATTTCTTTCATTAGATAGTAACAAAACTTCCTGCACCGATTGTGGATGTATTATATCCTTCGGCGCAGGAAGTTTTCGGATTATATGGGGGTTATTCCGTGATCATATTTTTCTGGACAAACTTTGCAAACTTCTTCTGACCGGTGATATTCAGATGGATCCCATCCTGATAAAACCAGTCGGGATGCTTTGGACCTTCTTTTGACCAGGCAATGACGTGGACATTATTATTTGCCTTTGCCACCCGGCGGATCGTATTGTTGACATCTTTTGTGCCCGGCAGATCGCGGCCATAGGCATCGATCCAGTAGATGGTGCGGTCCGGTCCGAGATAATCGATCAGCTTCTGCCCGGTGGTAGAGTTAAAATTGCCGTTGGTTCCCAGAGCTATGATGACGGTATCGCCCAGCTTTCCTTTTTTATCCATACTTTTGGCGACATCCATTGCCTGCACTACCTGACGGGATACTTTTGCATCAATGACAGCATTTTTGCATAACTTTTTGAAGGCAGGAGCAGCTCCGAGAAAGACGGAGTCTCCGATGACGGAGAGGGAGGACTGGGAAATGTCAGAAACTCCGGTTGTGGAAGACGGCGTGGCAGCAGCGGTGCCGGCAGGGGTGTCTTTCGGAGAATTGGCGGGGGTAGCTTCTTCTCTGGCAAGCTCCCGTTCATTTTGTTCAAGTTCTGCTTTTAACTGGGATGCATCTGATGTGGGAGCATGATAGATGCCGTAGGAAGCGATCAGAATGACAATGACCAGCAGAGCAGAGCCAAAGGATTTTAAGGTGTTCATAAAGCGGTTGTTTTTCTTTTTCATGATAATGTTACAGTCCTTTCTTATGATTGTTGATTGTTAATGTAAAGCGGTCAGGAGTAAAACAATGACCGGATAATGCCATAAATAGATAGTGTAGCTGTATTTGCCGAGAAAGGCAGCCTGTCCGGCAAGGGGAAGCTCCTGGGGCAGTGTTTTCTGGTTTTCTGTAAAGAGGATCATTACGGCAAAAAACACGCTGATCACAAACATGCCTCCCAGATACAGAAAAGCATTACTGCCTTTTATGATCAGAAACAATACCAGTGTGATCCCAAGCATTCCGGCAAAGACAGGTAGCTGTCGTTTCCTGTCCGCCGGTGTACATAAAATGGGATAATTATGACGCAGTGCTCCGAGAAACATGCCGAGACACAGCGTAAAGCCCATGGTATCTGTTCCGTAATAAACACGGGAGGGGTCAGTCCCCGGATGATAGAGACAGATCATAGCAGTCAGGGAAAGAAGCGCAGGTACCAGAAAGAAAAAGCAGGCTCTTTTTCCACCAAGCCGGTGATAGCACTTCTTATATAAAAAGAACAGAAGAGGCCAGAGCAGATAAAACTGCATTTCCACTCCCAGAAACCACAGATGGGTAAAGGGAGAGGCACCGGTGAGCCGGGAAAAATAGGAGGCATCCTGTGTGATCTGCCACCAGTTGTTATATCCCAGAAAGATACTTAAGATCTGCTCCCGGATCCCGATCATCTGACGGCTGTGGGTGAGTGTCATCACACAACAGGTAACCATCACCATCACAAACAGAGGCGGTATCAGACGGGAGATCCGTTTTTTATAGTAGTCCAGAGCCGGGAAGGTATCTGCATCCAGATAAGATATGGAAGTGGTATACATCAGGTATCCGGAAAGAACAAAAAACAGGGGGACACCGAGAAATCCGCCGGGAAATACGGAAGGGATCAGATGGTAGAAGAAGATTCCAAGAATCGCAATCCCCTTTAACATATCAAGCCCTTTCTTCTTTGGCAGATGCTGTCTGGAAAGTTCATTTTTCTGTGTCATAATGTGTCAACCTCCTGCTGTTTTACTTTGTAAACCAAACTATACAATTTTCGGTTTAAGTTGTCAACCATATTTTTGAAAAAAATAATGGAAACAGAAAAATAAAGGAAAGTGGTTGACATCTTAAACTGTATAATATAGAATGTGGTTGACAATGTAGAGCTATATAGAAAGGTTTGGTTAAGAACGTGAAAGAAGAAGTAAAAGTAACGAACAGTGAATGGTACGTTATGAACTGCCTCTGGGAGCAGAATCCATTATCTCTGATGCAGCTTGTTCCTCTTTTAAAGGAAAGTGCCGGATGGAGCAAAAGTACAAGTGCGACTATGGTACGGCGCATGACAGAAAAGGGACTGATCAGCTATGAGGAGAATGGAAAGACGAAATATTTCTTTCCGAAGGTGGACAAGCAGGATGTGGTTGTACAGGAGACCAGAGACTTCCTGCAGCGCATTTATGACGGCAGTGTGGGGATGATGATGAGTGCCCTTGTCCGTCAGGATGATCTGTCGGCAGAGGATATTCAGGAGCTTCAGGAAATCTTGAAAGCGGCAGAAAAAAAGACACAGAAAAAGCAGAAGAAAAAAAAGTAATGTGAGTGGAAAGGATAAGGCGAGAGAATGGCAGAGTTTGGGTTATGGATGCTGGAGTCATCTCTTCTTGTATTAATGATCCTGGGGATCCGCAGGGTGTTCACCGGGAAGATCTGTTATGCAGCGGTTTATGCGTTGTGGCTGGTGGCGGCTCTGCGTTTTCTGGTGCCGGTCAATATCATTCCAATGCCTTTTGGCGTTGGCACGATGGTATCGGATGCCGTATCTTCCTGGAAAGCATCGGAGACAGGAAAGACAGAAGCTGCCGGAGTGTCCGTGAATGATACAGGGGCAGTTTTAAACCTGAAGGGACAGAATGCTTTATCAAAAACGGCAGGAAAAAAGAATACTGTGGGAAGCATAAAGCCTCAGACAGCCGGAAATGGAAAAAGTACAGAACAGGTGGGGACGATGTATCCGGGGAAACATACATCTTCTTCATGGAGTACAAAGCTGAAGGGGCTGCCGTGGGGACGGATCTGTATTGCAGGCTGGATCAGCATTTCCGGAATAGTGCTTTGCTTTTTTGTATGGTCCAATGTCAGTCTGATGCAACGCCTGAAAGCAGACCGGAGATATCTGGGACAGCGGGGAAATGTGGCTGTCTATGGGACGGGAGTGTTGCAGACACCATGCCTGTACGGGATGTTCCGTCCGGTCATTTATCTGCCGGAGAGCCTGCTTGACAGAGAGCAGGAGAAGATTGAGCAGATGGTGCTTCACGAATATGTTCATTATCTCCATCGGGATTATATCTGGGCCATGCTTCGGATTCTGTTGCTTTCTGTGTACTGGTTTGATCCTTTTGTCTGGATCGCTGTGAGTTATTCCAAAAAGGATGCAGAGATGTTTTGCGATGAGACGGTGATCCGTCTGCTGGGGGAAGACAAACGTCTTGCATATGGATCACTTCTGATACAGATCGCAGGAGAGCAGCACTGGGGGGATTTCCGTTATTCCATGATGCCTATGAGCAGGAAAGGACGGGAGATGAGACGCCGGATCCTTGCGATCAGCCAGCCGAAGAAATATTCCAGATGGGTCGCTATTCCGGTGGTGATGGTTGTCAGTGCTGCGGTTTTATTGACCTGCAGTACAGGAGCAGGAATGGCAATGAGCAGAGAAAAATCCGGTAAAGCAGCAGAGCAAAGGTTACAGAGGGAAAATATTCCGGGAAGCAATGCCCTGTTGATGCAAAATCCGGGGGAAGAAGGATGGGCAGAACAGCTCCAGGATCATCTGGGGATCCGCTTGACCGATAATCCTCTGATGACCGGCCAGGCAGCCGGAATACTGCCGTCAGAGGGCGTGACAGACAAAACGGATCCGGGGGAACTGTCAGAGCAGGATATGACAGATTGTCAGAAGCTTTTTGAAAATTATGTGGAGTGCTTTACCAAAGCAGTCAACAGTGGAAAAACGGACCGGCTGAAATATGTTGTGAGTGAAGATACGGAAATGTACAGACAACAGCGGAACCTGGCGAAAAATTACCATAAACGGGGAATTCGGGAAAAGGCAAAAAGTATTGAGGCATCTGCCGTAAGAGTCAGTGGAGAGTATGAGATACAGATTGATTCCAAAGAGGCCATTAAGGTATCCTATGCAGATGCGTCCTCTAAAATTGTAAAGCAGAGCTACTGTTATACCTGCACCAGACAGCAGGGAGAATGGATCATTATTTCCATGGAGGATATCAGCAGGTAAAGTAAGGATAGTACAGCAGATGGAAAGATATGTATAATTTATGATGGTTTGGGCTTGTCAAATGCTCCGGAATCAGTTATTCTAATATAGAAAGAGAACTTCATGTGACTGACGGAGCAAGCAGGAGTACCTGCGGGAAGCATGGGGAATATGGAAAGCCGACCGTCTGGGCAGCCGCAAGGGTTGTTCAGGCGGTTTTTATATTTTAAGAACATAGGAGGTTTACTATGCAGAAGTTATCATTACAGAAGGAACTTACAGGAAATGCGTATCCGGGCAGAGGAATCGTGATCGGCAAGACTCCAAACGGCAAATATGCAGCGACCGCATATTTCATTATGGGCAGAAGTGAAAACAGCCGTAACCGTGTCTTTGTAGAGGACGGGGAGGGGATCCGGACACAGGCGTTTGATCCGTCCAAGCTCAGCGATCCAAGTCTGATCATTTATGCACCGGTTCGTGTTCTTGGAAACAAGACCATCGTGACAAACGGAGATCAGACTGATACGATCTATGATCTGATGGACAAGCAGCAGACATTTGAGCAGGCGCTTCGCACCAGAGAGTTTGAGCCGGATGCTCCAAATTATACACCGAGGATTTCAGGTATTATGCATGTGGAGAATGGAGAGTACAATTATGCGATGTCCATTCTGAAAAGCAATAATGGCAATCCGGATGCCTGCAACCGCTATACCTTTGCTTACAGCAATCCGGTAGCCGGAGAGGGACATTTCATCCATACTTATATGGGCGATGGCAATCCGCTTCCAAGCTTTGAGGGAGAGCCGAAGCTGGTAGAGATGATGGACGACATGGATGCTTTTGCGGAGATGCTCTGGAGCAGCCTGAATGAGGACAATAAAGTATCCCTGTTTGTTCGTTATATTGATATCGCGACAGGAGAGTACAAGTCACGTATCATCAATAAGAATAAATAATGTGTTTGGAAATCTATAGGAAATACATAGAGGGACACAAACCGGAAATACACACTGAAAATAATATAAAGAAAGGATAATCATAATGAAAGAATTAGAATTAAAATATGGATGTAACCCAAATCAGAAGCCTTCCAGGATATATATGAAGGAGGGCGAGCTTCCGATCCAGGTGCTCAACGGAAAGCCGGGATATATTAACTTCTTGGATGCCTTTAACGGCTGGCAGCTTGTCCGCGAGTTAAAGAAAGCGACAGGACTTCCTGCAGCAACCTCTTTCAAGCATGTATCCCCTGCCGGTGCAGCAGTAGGACTTCCTCTGTCTGATGTTCTGGCAAAGATTTACTGGGTGGACGATCTCGGAGAACTGACTCCTCTTGCTGCAGCTTATGCGAGAGCCAGAGGCGCAGACAGAATGTCTTCTTACGGTGATTTCATTGCACTTTCCGATGTTTGCGATGTCTGCACGGCTAAGATGATCAAGAGAGAGTTTTCTGATGGTATCATTGCACCGGGCTATGAGCCGGAGGCACTGGAGCTTCTCAAGGAGAAGAAAAAGGGCAATTATGCCATTATCCAGATCGATGAAAATTATGAGCCGGATCCGATCGAGCATAAGGAGGTATTTGGTATTACCTTCGAGCAGGGAAGAAACGAGTTAAATATCGATAAGGATTTCTTCAGCAATGTGGTAACGGAGAATAAGGATATTCCGGATTCTGCCAAGGTTGATATGGCGATCGCCATGATCACCCTGAAATATACACAGTCCAATTCGGTCTGCTTTGTAAAGGACGGACAGGCAATCGGAATCGGAGCAGGACAGCAGTCAAGGATCCATTGTACCAGACTGGCCGGAAGCAAGGCGGATAACTGGCTGTTAAGACAGTCTCCGCAGGTACTGGGACTTCCGTTTAAGGAGGGCATGAAGAGAGCAGACCGTGACAATGCCATTGATCTTTATATCGGTGAGGATTACATGGATGTTCTGGCTGACGGCGAGTGGGAGAGAGTATTTACCGAGAAGCCTCCGGTATTTACAAAGGAGGAGAAGGAAGCATGGCTTTCCAAGGCAACAGATGTGACCCTTGGCTCTGATGCATTCTTCCCATTCAGTGACAATATTGAACGTGCATTCCGAAGCGGTGTGAAGTATATTGCGCAGCCGGGTGGATCTATCCGTGACGGAGAGGTGATCGAGGCTTGTAACAAACATGGCATCGCCATGAGCTTTACCGGTATCCGTCTGTTCCATCACTAAAAATGACAGTGGCCGGTGTTTCGATGAAAATTGATGGGATGACCCGGCAGATCAATACTTAAACGGGAAGGTGAGGGAATATCATGGGATATCGTACGGTGGATGAGTGGGAGAACTTTGAATTTCAAGATGCAGACATTGAACAACTCCATATGGAAAATGGTCATCTTTATCTGGAACTGGGATACGTGACGATCCTGCCGGATAATTCCTGTAACCGGGATATCCGTAAAATGGGAACCAATGAGCTGACGTTGCAGCTTCAGCATGTGCAGATCGACCGGATCGTAGAGGAGGGCTATAAGCTGTACGATGCCGATGGCAACTTCACGGAGAGCATAGAGGATAAGGTGCTGATACCGGAAGAGTATCCCGGATGGATGGAGGCTATGGCGGGAGGAGCAGTCTATCAGATCCTTCGCAGACCGACAGAGGGAGAGCTTCCATATGAGTATGAAATATATCTGGATGCCAATGAAAGAACATATCTGGCGAAGGTATATGCCAAACACGATGTGGAAGTATGGGAACGATTTATGAACCGTCATTCGGATTGAGTTGATGAATTTCCGTACAATAGCATAAAAGCTCATATTAGGAGTTTCTTCGAAACTCCGTTATGCGCAGAAATCGTGCGCAGATATATTGATATAAAGAGTTTCCTTTTGTGAAACTCTTTATTCTCTCAAAGGCAAAGATGATTCTGGCAGAGAGGTTTTGATCACTATGAATAAAAAAAATTTATGTATTGGTATATTGGCGCATGTTGATGCCGGGAAAACAACATTGTCGGAGGCAATGTTATATACTTGTGGGATGATCCGCAAGTTTGGACGGGTGGACAGCAAAGATGCTTTTCTGGATACTTATGAGATGGAGAGAGAACGGGGGATCACGATCTTTTCGAAACAGGCAATACTTCGAATTGATGATATGGAGATATCGTTGTTAGATACACCGGGACATGTGGATTTTTCGGCTGAGATGGAGAGAACCCTTCAGGTGCTTGATTATGCGATCCTTGTGGTGAGTGGCATGGATGGAGTGCAGGGACATACCAGAACACTCTGGAAGCTTTTGGAGCGTTATCAGGTGCCAGCCTTTGTTTTTGTAAATAAAATGGATCAACAGGGCACAGATCAATCTGGTCTGATGGCAGAAATAAAAGAAAAATTATCGGATAACTGTACGGATTTTGGGACAGAACAAAAGGGCAGCATTTATGAAAGTGCTGCTCTTTGTGAAGAATCTTTATTGGAACAATATCTGGAGTATGGGGAAATTTCGGATGACGAAATTGCAAGGCTGATCTGTGAGAGGAAGATTTTTCCGTGTTATTTTGGATCCGCACTGAAAATGGATGGTGTGAAAAGTCTGTTGGATGGGGTCAGAAATTATGGCGTGTGTCCTAAATTTGGTACAGAATTTGGTGCAAAGGTGTTTAAAATCCTCCGGGACACTCAGGGAAATCGACTGACATATGTCAAGATTACCGGAGGAGCCTTAAAGGTCAGGGATGTACTTTCTTATTTGCCCCAAAATGCCGAGGACGGACAGATGGCGGAAAAGGTAAATCAGATCCGGATATATTCCGGAGAGAAGTATGAGACGGTGGACATGGCAGGAGCAGGCTGCGTCTGTGCACTGACGGGACTGACAGGAACATATCCCGGTCAGGGACTTGGCGTGGAGAAGGATTCTCCTGAACCTGTTCTGGAGCCGGTACTGACGTATCAGATGATCCTTCCAGAGGAGGTTCATCCAGCGGCGTTTCTGCCAAAACTGCGGATACTGGAGGAAGAGGATCCCATGCTGCATGTTCTGTGGTCTGAGGAGCTGCAGGAGATTCAGGTGCAGGTAATGGGACAGGTGCAGCTTGAGATCCTGCAGAGGCAGATTAAGGAACGGTTTGATGTGTTGGTAGTTTTTGGGGCAGGAAAGATCGTATATAAGGAGACGATCGCAGACCGTGTAGAGGGTGTGGGTCATTTTGAGCCGCTTCGTCATTATGCGGAGGTTCATCTGATCCTGGAACCGGGAGAGTCCGGGAGCGGAATGCAGTTTCTGCTGGGCTGCAGTGAGGAAGAGCTGGATAAAAACTGGCAGAGACTGATCCTGACGCATCTGGAGGAAAGAACCCACAGAGGTGTTCTGACAGGGGCGGCACTGACGGATGTGAAGATTACGGTGGCGGGAGGCAGGACTCATCTGAAACACACGGAGGGAGGGGATTTCCGACAGGCGACTTACCGTGCGGTTCGTCAGGGGCTCATGCAGGCGCAGTCCGTTCTTTTAGAGCCGTATTATGATTTCGTATTGGAGATACCGTCGGAGCATGTGGGACGTGCCATGACGGATATGAGCCAGAGAGAGGCGGAGACAGAGGCTCCGGAGATTGATGGAAGCCATGCACTTCTTAAGGGCAGAGGACCTGTATCTACCCTTTGGGATTACGCAAAGGAGGTAGCCGCCTATACCAGAGGAAAGGGAAGCTTCTCCTGTGTCACAGGGGGCTATGGTCCCTGCCACAATGCCCGGGAGGTTGTGGATGAGATTGGTTATGTGCCGGAGGAGGATCTGGCCAATCCCACAGGATCTGTTTTTTGCAGTCATGGTTCCGGGTTTTACGTGGAATGGGACAAGGTGCCGGAATATATGCATGTGGAGAGCGTGCTGGATACAGCAGGCGGTTCTTTGGATGAGGAATCTGCCTGGCAGGAATATCAGATGCGCCGCAGCAGGGAAGAAGAAACGTCAGAACAATGGATCGGTGTAGATGAGGTGGACTGCATACTGGACAGAACCTTTTATGCAAACAAAAAAGAGGGATTTACACCTCATAAGGGCATTGCACACCGGAAGAAGCAGAAGACGAAACAGGCAGAGATCCGGGAATATGGACAGGGAAGTGCAAAACCGGCAGTGAAAAGAGAAAAATATCTTCTGGTAGATGGTTATAATGTGATCTTTGCATGGGAAGAATTAAATGAGCTTGCCAAGGTCAATATTGATGGGGCAAGGGGAAGGCTGATGGACATTTTATGTGATTATCAGGGTGTCCGGAAGTGCAATCTGATCGTGGTGTTTGATGCATACCGTGTCAAGGGGCATCCGACGGAGATATCCGATTATCACAATATTCATGTGGTTTATACGAAGGAAGCGGAAACGGCAGATCAGTTTATCGAGAAATTTGCCCATGAAAACGGCAGAAAATATGATGTTACGGTGGCAACCTCAGACGGACTGGAACAGATCATTATCCGGGGGCAGGGTTGTGGGCTGATCTCTGCCCGTGAGTTTGAAAAGGAAGTGGCAGCTGTGAGACAGGGCGTGGCTTTGAAGCTGCAGGAGCAGAAGGATAATGGGAATACCCTGATGGAACGCTTATCAGAGGCGTCAAAGAAGGAGCTGGATTCATTGAAAAACGACTGATCCGGAGAAGCAGGTAAGGGAACCTTTGTGGAAGGATAAGGGCAGCCGGTTTGCCGGGGGGGGAGAACTTATTGGAGGGATGATGGAGATGGAGCAGGAGAAATTATTGCAGGTACAGCAGGAAGTCAATCAGGTGATTCAGGGAAAGGAGGATGTGGTACAGAAGGTGTTTGCGGCAATGATCGCAGGAGGGCACATTCTTATGGAGGATATTCCCGGAGTGGGAAAGACGACACTGGCCACGACCTTTGCCAGAATTCTGGAGCTTACGTATCACAGAGTACAGTTTACGCCGGATGTACTTCCAAGTGATATCCTTGGATTTTCTATGTATCATAACAAAACGGGAGAGTTTGAATTTCATCCGGGGTCTGTTTTTTGTAATCTCTTTCTGGCCGATGAGATCAACAGAACGTCACCAAAAACGCAGTCGGCTCTTCTGGAGGTCATGGAGGAACGACAGGCGAGTGTGGAGGGAAAGACATGGGCACTGCCGGATCCTTTTTTTGTGATCGCAACACAGAATCCAAGTGGTTCCTCCGGTACACAGCTTTTGCCGGAATCCCAGCTGGATCGTTTTATGATCTGCCTTTCCATGGGGTATCCGTCTCATAAGGATGCTGTTTCCATTTTGAAGGGAGAGGTATGGAAACGGCCGGCAGAACGCAGGAGAGTGCTTACCGTTGATGAATTAAAGTTATTGCAGAAGGAAGCAGAGCAGATATACATCCATGACGATATTTATGAATATATTGTATCTCTGGTGGAGGAAACTAGAAAACCGGGGCTGTTTGCGGAAGGTGCAAGTCCGAGAGCGACCATTGCGCTTCTTCGCATGGCGAGAGCGATGGCACGTCTGGAGGGAAGGGATTTTGTGACCGCGCGGGATGTGCAGTGTGTCCTGAAGGATGTGCTGGGACATCGTGTGAAACTGGGGGCCAAAGCGAGAGCAGAAGGAAAGAGTATGGAGGAAAGTATCCATGAGCTGATCCTCCGGGTGAAAAGCCCGCGCAGTTAGGAGGCACTTATGACAAATAAAGATCAGCTGCATTTCCGATGGGCACATATGATCGGGTACCTGCTGCTTTTTGTGGGAGATATCGGCGCATTTGTTGTTCTGCGAAGTTATTTTCTGCTGATGCTGGCAGTTGTTATTGTTTTGATAGGAATCTTATCGGTATATGGACTGTTTGCCCTGGCAGGAGATCTGCAGGTGCGTATTTATATATCCGGTCAGGAAGTGATCCGGGATGAAGAGATAGAGCTGCAGGTGCAGATGCTTCATCGAAGGTATTTTTTTGCGTTAAATTGTCTGCTTAACATGGAGGCGGAAAATATTTTCAGGGAGAGTAAGAATTCCTGGGAGATTTCCATGCCGCTGCAGCCGTCAGGAGTTTCGAGGGTGAGCATTCCGTTAAAGACGCAGTACATCGGAAAGTATGATATACGCTGCAAAAAGGCGGGGATACGGGATCTGCTGGGGATCGTGGAGGTGGCTGTGACGGTAGAAAGTGGTTGTGAGATGACAGTGCTTCCCCGTATTGATCAGGAGGAAACCCTGGAAACCTCAGGCTTTTTATCGGGAATGTCAGAGACAGAAGAAAGCAGGGAAAAGGGGCATGATTTTTCGGAGGTCAATGATATCCGGGAATACGTTCCGGGAGATAAGCTTCGTGATATACACTGGAAGCTTTCCGCCAAGCAGGGAGAGCTGATGGTAAAGGAACGGATCAGCGTTTCAGGTTCCCAGATGGTAGTACTGGTCCGGTTATCGAAGGAAAAGGAGATTTCAGAAATGCTGCTGCAAAAAACAGGAGGAGCAGTGGCGTCATTTCTGTCCCAAAATCTGCCAATATGTCTGCTGATATGGAATGGGCAGAGGTATGAGTTTGAAGAATATATCTGCAGTGATATGCAGGAGCTTCGCAGGGCATTTGCGTTGATACTCGCGATGCCTTTATCTATCCGGATTCAGGAACAGCAGGCAGTTTATCTTAAAAACAGCTATCCGTTTTTAAGGACATATGTAAGTATCGAAAATGAGGATTCGCAGATACAGGTGGTGATGAGGGAAAATGTTTGATGGATTCAAGGAGACAGGACATAGGAGATCGGAGAAAAGGGATCTGCGCAAAAAGCAGAGACAAAAGAAGGAATCCCCGGAGCTGACAGAGGGACTTGTCATATGTCCGGAGCTTATGGCAGGGGAGAAACGTATAAAAATGCTTTTGGCAAAGGGAGTTCTTGTATATCTGCTGGTCATGGGAGTGATGGGGGCGTATCTGTCATCTCTGGATGTGGAGCTTTCCTGGGGTGTGATGCATGTGATCGTGTTTCTGTGCTCCCTTTACTGTGCCTGTCTGTATTACAATAAGAGATGGCAGAATATCGGATATCTTCTTTTGCTTGCAGGGATTGCAGCGGGAGGATATTTCCTTGGAAAATATATTAACAGTGGATTTTACGCTGTAGCCAATGACATGTCAGAGGCTGCTTCCGGATTTTTTGACAGTAATGCCATGCGTTCCTATGGGGAGCAGATTGGAAACAGGTATGCGGCGATCACGATCTCTATGAGCTATATAGGATGTATCTGCTGTGTGCTGGTCAATATTATGGTTTCGAGGAAGATGCGGTGTGGGCTGCTTGTGCTCCTGGGAGCAGGAGTGTTAGCAATGCCGTTGTATCTGGAGGAGGAACCGTCCCTGCTGTATATGGTAATGCTTTTTGCGGGGATTTTCTCATGTTTTATGATACGGGGAAACGGTCATTATCTTTTGACATTCCGGGATCAGGCCTTTGAATGGAAGTCCGGAAAAAAGCTGTTTTCATATGTATATGATGCAAAGCTTGTGGGGAGGACCGTTATCTGTGTTGTTCTGACCTGCATTATTATTCTGGGAGCAGGGTCTGTTGTGTATCCGAGGTCACTTCATCAGAATATACGGGGTACCAGTGCGTTAAAGCAGGATACGCTGGAAACAGTGGAGAACATATCCATACTTGGTCTGGCGGGACTGTTTAATTTTTATCCCAATACAGGAGGTCTTACCAATGGTACTCTTGGGGGTGTCAGTGCCATCCGTTATGACTATGAAACGGACCTGACTATCCGGTTTGCGCCCTATACGCAAAACAGAATATATCTGAAGACCTTTACCGGCTGTGATTATCTTCCGTACCGCAACCGCTGGCAGAGGCAGACGGACGCCTCCGGAAATGTAGTTTTGGAGCGGGCGGATACCACCACTGCGCAGATGAAGAAAAATTATCAGAAAAATAAAAAGAAAACCGGAAAAGGAAAAATATTCGTGAAGAATGTGGCGGCAGCAGCGGGAGTATACCTGCCATATTATTCAGAAGAAACAGATAAGGTGATCTATCCTGGGGCACAGCAGGAATATACATTTTATCCGTCATTATCGGGGAAAGCGATCGGTGTGTCGGAAAATGACCGGCAGGAGGCGGTAAACGACTGGCTGGATATTCCGGAGGAAAATCAGAAGGAGATCGCAGCACTGTGCCGGAACGCGGGCTTGTCCGATACAGACAGTGTTCAAAATAATGTGAAGAAACTGGCACAGTATTATCAGGATAATATTCCGTATTCTTACCGGCCGGGAGCAACACCGTATCAGGAAGATTTTATCAATTACTTCCTGGGGAAAAATAAGCGCGGCTATTGTGCGCACTTTGCCAGTGCAGCGACTCTGGCGTTTCGTTATATGGGGATCCCGGCACGCTATGTGGAGGGATACGGCATTGATCCCGGGGATATTTCCGAAGAGGGAACCATTGAATATGATCAGAAATATGAGGATTATTATCAGGGTTATTCTGAAGTGGGAAAAACAGCAGTGGTTTCGGTTAATGTAACAGATGCCAGTGCCCATGCCTGGGTAGAGGTTTTTGATCCGGAAATGGGATGGCAGGTGGCGGATGTAACGCCGGCTTCCGGGGAGGAGCCGGATGATAACGGGCTGTGGCAGAGGATACTTAACTTTCTGGGGGGAGGAAGAAATGCTTCCGATGCACAGGACAGCAAAAACGGAGACCGGACGGATTCCGGTGCTGCGGCACAGGTGAAAAGAACCACAGGTTATATTTCAGTGGTTTTACTGGTGGTGATCGCGGGGATCTTTGTGATCAGACGGTTCGGCCGGCAGCTTCTGTGGCTTCTGAGATTTTACCGGAGCAGCAGAAATGACAGGCTGATCATGGTCTATCAGAGGTATCTGCAGAGGATATCCCGGAGGCACAATTCCTTAAAGAAGCATAAAAATTATAAAGATCAATTAAATTGGCTGAATAATCATGGATATTGGCCGTCAGATGTGGTAAGATTGGAAAAGGCAGTTTCCGTACTGGAACGAGCTGGATTTTCAAGGACGGAAGTCACGGAAGAAGAGTATAAGCTGATGAGTCAGTGCTTTCGTGCAAGTCAAAAAAGGGCCGGCAATGCTTCCGGCAGAAAGAGAGGTTGATATGAATCAGGAAAATACAGAATTATTCTTTGGAGATGAGCAGGATGTGGTGATCACATTAGAGGTTGAGGATGGAACGGAAATAAAAGTTACTCCATTGGCAAGTTTTGAGATTGATGAGCTTGGAGCGGAATATATTATAGCCGCCGAGCTGGCACAGGATGAGGAGAGCATGACAGGTGAGGTGCAGATCCTGAAATACGAGGAAGATGAGGATGGAGAAGCCTCTATGGCAACTATTGAGGACGAGGATGAGTATGATCTGGCAGCGCAGGCGTGCAGACAGATCATCAAGAGCGGTGCCATTGAGGGCTTTGACGTGGAAGATGACGATGATGAGGATTCAGAGGAATATAATGAAGACTATCTGAGTGATATTGGAAATATTTTCCCTGGTCTGTCCATTGATAAAGGTGACGAGCAGTAGAAAGAGTTTGCTGTTTTTGACAATAAAAGGGAAATGTAATATAATTTTTTTGGTTTTGTGCAATAGGGAGCCGGCAGGTTTCCCGGTTTTGACAGAGAAAGCCCGAAGTCGGGCATTTTCGGGTGAGGAAGGATAAAATATGGAGAAAAAGAAGCTGTTGATAGTGGATGACGATGCAGTGGCAAGAGAGCTGATCCAGGATCTCCTGCAGTACGACTGCGAATGTATTTCGGCGCAAAATGGCGTGGAGGGGATGTCTTATCTGGAGCAGCATCCGGGCCAGGTGGATCTGATCGTCGCAGATCTGATCATGCCGGTGATGGATGGATTTGAAATGATGAAATGTATCCAGTCCAATGCATTGAACCGGAATATTCCTATTCTTGTGATCACAGCTTCCGATCAGCAGGAGGATATCAAAAAGGCGTTTGCGTATGGTGCGGATGATATTCTGATGAAGCCATTACAGGTGGATATCGTCAAAAAGCGTATTCTGAATATGTTCGATATTGCAGATCGCAGGAATATCCATAACGTAATGGAAGATATGGTCAGGATAGAGATTGAGGAAAATATTGATGATCTCGGGATATGCCCTTGTCCGGTGTGCCGCAGGGATCTGATGACCCTCACATTAAATAATGTTCCGCCGAAGTATGTCAATACCGAAAAAGGAGCCATCATGTCAAAGGTGGGCAGTATGTCTCGCACAGAAAAGATCAAACTTCTGGCGGAGATCGCTCATTATGCGGAGATGGTGCGCGACAGGCCGCGTCATTCCCTTCCGGACAGCAACATCATGAAGTAAAAGGGCGAAATATTTTCCGGACAGTTTATATGCTGCAGGAAACATCTTATACAAATAAAGGAGTAGTTCCTTTAAATATAAAATACGACACAGATGAGTGTCTTATAATGGAGGCAGAAATGAAAGTATCGAAATTGGTAGGTTCACGTTTTAAGGAGAAACCGGCGGATTGTGTGATCGACAGCCATGCACTGATGGTGCGGGGCGGTTATATGAAATATGTTGGCAATGGTATTTTTTCAGAGTTTCCGACCCTCAGAAAAATTACTGCAAAGATTGAAAATATCATCCGCAGTGAGATGGATGCCATTGACGGACAGGAGGTCTTATTCCCTGTTGTTCTTCCGGCAGATCTCTGGGAGGAGTCCGGCAGATATGAGAGCGTAGGAAGCGAGCTTCTTCGTTTTACTGACAGAAATAATGCAAAGCATGTCCTTGGTATGACACATGAGGAGGCTGCGGTACATCTGGTACGCGAATATGCCCAGACATATACCAAATATCCGTTTATGATCTATCAGGTACAGAGAAAGTTCCGTGATGAGGCAAGACCTCGTGCCGGAATGATCCGTGTCCGTGAGTTCACCATGAAGGATGCTTATTCATTCCACACCTCACAGGAGGATCTGGAGCGTTATTATGCCATCGCATATAAGGCATATAACCGTATCTTCCAGAGAGCCGGTATTCCGGAGGTTGTAACAGTGGCATCGGATTCCGGTATGATGGGAGGAAGCCTTTCTCACGAGTATATGCTTCTGACACCGGTTGGCGAGGATTCAATCGTGCTTTGTAATGAGTGCGATTTCCGTGCCAATATGGAAGCGGCAAAGACGATCGTTGAGAATAAACCTGGTCAGGCAGAGGAATTAGAGTGCATTGAGACACCGGACTGCAAGACTATTGAGGATGTCTGCGGATTCTTGAAGAGTGACGTGGAGACCTCCTGCAAGGCAGTGGTATATCAGAAGAATTCTGACGATACCTATGTGGTTGCCTTTGTCAGAGGCGATTATGAGATCAATGAGACAAAGCTTCGCAATCTGGTGGGAGAGGAGATCCATCCGGCAGACATCACAGAGGACTGCGGTCTTGTTGCAGGATATATCGGACCTTACCAGATCACTGACAAGGCGGAGGTATATCTGGATGTATCCCTGAAGGGCATCCAGTCTATGGTTGCCGGAGCCAATAAGGAGGGCTATCATTATAAAGGACTGAATCTGGAGCGTGAGCTTGGTGAGGTGACATATCATGATATTTCCAAGATCCGTGAGGGCGGTATCTGTCCTTGCTGTGGCAAGCCGTCTATTACGATCAAGCGTGGTATTGAGGTTGGTAATATCTTCCAGCTTGGCACAAAGTATACCAAGTCTATGAATATGCAGTACACCGATGAAAATGGTGAGCTTCAGTATCCGATCATGGGCTGCTACGGTATCGGTGTTGGCCGTCTGGCAGCGTCTATCTGCGAGGCAAAGCATGATGAGTATGGTCCGATCTGGCCAATCTCCATTGCACCTTGGGAGGTTGAGGTATGCTGTCTCCGTGTGGATGATGAGGAGACAAAGAAAGTCTCTGATGAGATGTATCAGAAGCTGCTGCAGGCCGGCGTGGATGTGATCTACGATGACAGAGATGTACGTCCGGGAGCTATGTTCTCTGATGCAGATCTGATCGGTGCTCCGATCCGTGTGGTAGTGAGTCCGAGAAACTTAAAGGAGTCCTGCATTGAGCTGGCAACGAGAGACAAGTCATACAAGGAGATGGTTCCGGTTGAGGAGGCATTTGATGCGGTTCTGAAACTGAAACAGAAGCTGTTTGATGACATTAATGCGAAGGTAGAAGCATACGAATAAATACAGGTACAGAATACGGTGAAAAAAGATATCAACTGTACCGGATATGGGACAACGGGTCTGTCCCGATAAATGGACAGAATCAACAGGATAGTTGTTCTGCTGTGTGAATATATACAGTGGAACAACTATTCGTTTTTTAGAGGGGGTTAGGTATGATTAACTTGATTGCAAAACACTGGATTCCGGATTATAAGGAATATCAGGATAAACGCGTGCGGCAGCAATATGGAGTCCTTTGTGGTATTGTGGGAATCTTTCTCAATATCTTTTTGTTTGCCGGAAAGCTTTTTGTAGGCTGGCTCAGTCATTCCATTGCAATTATGGCAGATGCCTTTAACAACCTGTCGGACGCCGGATCATCCCTGATCCTTTTGTTTGGCTTCCGTCTGGCAGGGCAGAAGCCGGATCCGGAGCATCCCTTTGGACACGGCAGGCTGGAATATGTGGCAGGGCTGATCGTATCCATGATCATTATGGTGATGGCAGTGGAGCTTATGAGGAGCTCCGGACAGAAGATCCTGCATCCGGAGCCTGTTGTGTGGCATATCTGGACTCTGGTGATCCTGGTAGTTTCGATCCTTGTCAAGCTGTATATGTTTACATATAACAGGTCCTACGGGAAAAAAATAGCCAGTGCGGCCATGGGAGCAACGGCTTTAGACAGTATCAGTGATGCGGTAGCAACCTTCGTGGTACTGGTATCTACAGTGGTGTCACATTTTACCGGTCTTCAGATTGACGGTGTGTGTGGTATGCTGGTGGGAATCTTTATCATGTATGCCGGCATTTCTGCGGCAAAGGATACCATCAATCCGCTG
>CADAKW010000011.1 GCA_902788645.1 uncultured Lachnospiraceae bacterium | reverse complement strand
CCAGCCAGATCATATCATCCACCCGTTTATGATCAACAACCTTCTACTCCCTACGTTTTGCACTTATATAAGTGCAATTATATCATAACTATCTTATAAAATCAATACAGATTTGCACTTAATCTGGTGCAAAATAATATAATAAGGATTCTGATTCATATGAATACTGAATATGAAAAATTACTGGGACAGCGGATCCGTTTCCTTCGCGAAGCAAGAGGGCTGACACAGGAACAATTATCCGCACGGCTTCAACTGAATAACTGCGATATCACCCGCAGTGCACTGGCCAAAATAGAGGTCGGCCAGCGCCATATCTATCCCGATGAGCTTTTTCTGATCCGCAGACTTCTGGATGTAAGCTTTGATGAATTATTCCCGGACTATCCCGGATAGTATTCTTCTTACACTTTTTCAAATATTTATTATAACTCAAAAATCCGGCCGGAGTACTAAATGACCCCGGCCGGATTTTTTATTACTATAGGAGAATTTTACACATATGCTATGAATTACTGGACTGCCTTAAATGCCTCGGCAAGATCCTCGATGATATCATCGATGTGCTCTGTACCGATAGAAAGACGGATAGTATTTGGCTTAATACCCTGATCCAGAAGCTCTGCCTCGTTGCACTCGGAATGTGTGGTAGATGCAGGATGGATTGCCAGAGACTTCACATCTGCTACGTTGGCAAGCAGAGAGAACAGCTCAAGCTGATCAATGAAATCCTGTGCCTTCTTGGCATCACCCTTGATCTCAAAGGTAAAGATAGAACCGCCGCCATTTGGGAAATACTTCTTGTAAAGCTTCTGCTGCTCCGGATCCTCTGATACAGACGGATGATTTACCTTCTCAACCAGTGGCTGGTCCTTCAGGAACTGTACTACCTTCAGCGCATTCTCTACATGACGCTCTACACGAAGAGATAATGTCTCAAGACCCTGCAGGAAGATAAATGCGTGAACAGGAGAAAGTGTTGCCCCCATATCACGAAGAAGGATCGCACGAATATATGTGACAAATGCTGCCGGTGCGCAGTCCTTTGCAAAGCTTACACCATGGTAAGATACGTTTGGCTCTACCAGCCATGGATACTTGTCACTGGAGGTCCAGTCAAAGTTTCCGCTGTCTACGATCACACCACCGATAGTTGTACCGTGGCCGCCGATGAACTTTGTTGCAGAATGGATCACGATATCTGCGCCATACTCGATCGGACGTACCAGATAAGGTGTTGCAAATGTGTTATCTACGATCAGTGGAATATTGTGGGAATGTGCAATATTTGCAATACGCTCAATATCAACTACCTCTGAGTTTGGATTACCAAGTGTCTCGATCTCGATCGCTGTGGTATTCTCCTTGATCGCTGCCTCGATTCCCTCATAATCAAATGGATCTACGAAGGTTGTCTCAATGCCGTAATCCGGAAGAGTATGTGCCAGAAGATTGTAGGTTCCACCGTAAATATTCTTGGCTGCTACAATGTGATCTCCCTTATGTGCTACTGCCTGGAATGCATAAGTAAGTGCTGCTGCACCACTACCTACTGCCAAAGCTGCCACACCACCCTCAAGAGCGGCAATTCTCTGCTCGAAGGTATCCTCGGTCGGGTTTGTTAATCTTCCGTAGATATTACCGGCATCTCTGAGACCGAAACGATCTGCTGCATGCTGGCTGTTATGGAATACATAAGAAGATGTCAGATAAATCGGTACTGCTCTTGCATCTGTCACCGGATCCGCCTGCTCCTGTCCTACGTGAAGCTGCTTTGTTTCAAATTTTAATGCTCTCTCTGAATATGTCTTTTTGCTCATACGATAATCCTCACTTTCTATGTTCTTTTTTCTCTCGATAAGCTATGTTTGTTTTCCTATCGGTTTACTATGATTATTAAGATGTACCTATCATACATCCATATTCCTACTTTGTCAATAGGAATATGGATATTTTTTCAAATTTTCTTTGAAATCGTTCTCAGTGCGTAGTTTTCCACAGAATATAACGCCTGCGAGAGATTGTGTTTAGGTATTTTAAAGCCCTGTAAGATCATCGTTTGTGAGCTTCCTTCATAAGACGTTCCAGATCCTCATATTGCTCAATCTCATTGACACGCCGCCGAAGAGAGGCTGATCCCGGATAGCCCGCTGTATACCAGGCAACATGCTTTCGCATCTCCCGCATTGCCATCAGCTCTCCTTTACAGTCTATGAGCATCCGTGCATGACGAAGGATCATCACCACCATTTCCTCATGGGACGGCTTCTCCTCCTTCTCTCCTGTTTCCAGATAATGACGGATCTGATGAAACAGCCATGGATTGCCGCGGACACCACGGGCAAGCATCAGACCATCACATCCTGTCTGCGCCAGACATGCCGCCGCGTCCTCCGGCGTAAAGATATCTCCGCTGGCGATCACCGGAATCTCCACGGCTTCCTTCACCTGACGGATAATGTCCCAGTCTGCCTTTCCACCATAATACTGTTCTCTGGTACGGCCATGTACCGCAACGGCGGATGCACCGCAGTCCTCCATACGCTTTGCAAACTCCACCGCATTACAGTCCTCTGCACCAAAGCCCTTCCGGAATTTCACCGTGACAGGTTTCCGGATCCGGCTGCTGACAGCCTTCACGATCTCTCCTGCAAGGACAGGATTTTTCATGAGGGCAGAGCCTTCCCCATTGTTGACCACCTTTGGTACCGGACATCCCATATTGATATCAAGAATGTCAAAGGCTCTGTCCTCAATCTGTGCTGCCATATCTGCCATCAGCTCCGGCTCCGAACCGAATAACTGTAATGCCAGCGGACGTTCTTTTTCCTCTGTCATCCAGAGGAACTCCGTATTTTTATTTTTGTAATAAATGCCCTTGGCACTGATCATTTCCGTATAAACCAGATCGGCTCCCTGCTCCTTGCATAACAGACGAAATGGCAGGTCTGTTACCCCTGCCATTGGTCCTAATACAAGCTTTCCGGGGATCTGTACCTCTCCAATTCGAAATCCCTGATCCTCCATAATAATCTTATATTCCTTTCTCCACCCACACACTTTTGTGCTGCAGGTATACGATTCGCCATCTTTTACGCTCTTTTCTGCTTCTCAAAGATGATCTGCAACCCCTTCAGCGTCAGATCACTGTCATAAATATCAATCTCCTCGGTATAATCGGAGATCATTTTACCAAGACCGCCGGTTGCCACAACCTTGATATCCTCCAGCCCGGACTCCTCTTTGATCTTATTGATGATATACTGGGACTGTCCCACAGTTCCAAGGAAAAGGCCAGCCTGCATCGCTGTGATAGTATCCTTTGCCACCACATGCTCCGGACACTTGATCTCAATTTCCGGCAGATTTGCCGTATCATTCCAAAGAGCATTGGCTGATATCTTTACACCGGGACTGATCACTCCTCCTAAGAACGCCCCGTCTTTGGTCACCAGATCATACGTCGTAGCTGTACCATAATCTGCCACTATGATCGGTCCTCCATATAAAGTATGTGCCGCAACGGCATCCACAATACGGTCCGGACCAACCTCTTTTGGATTGGCTGTTTCGATCCGTATCCCGGTCCTGATCCCGGCACCCACAATGATCGGATGGCATCCCAGATACTTAATGATACCACTGTTAAATGAATACATGATCTTTGGTACAACCGAAGCCACGATCACCTGATCAATGGAATCTGCTGAAAAGCCTTTCCTCTCCAGAATATCACAGATCATACTGCCATACTCATCCGATGTTCTTGATATCCGCACTGAAAAATGAAAGCGGGTTACCATCTCACTTCCATCAAATACCCCAAAGGTTATATTTGTATTTCCTACATCTACCGCTAATAACATTGCCTTTCCTCCTGTATTTTCATACGATTTTTATATCTCCCCACAATATCGTAAACCCTATCCGGTACTCCGCAGATCATTCGTTCAACAGTTCACTGATATCTTCTTTTAAGAAAAACGCCTTATAGTACAGCTCTAATGCTTCCAGAAGCTCCTGCTTCTCTCTCTGGATCTCCTTAATCTTTAATACACTGCCAATCTCATCAAAGAAATAGTCATCCTCCTCTGATGTGACATGAAACAGCAGATTTCCCTCCTCATCAAAACGAAGAGTCAGAATTCCTCCCACATCCGCCGTATACAGCACGCACATGATCTGCAGCTCCTCCTGAATCGTTTCCGGCAGCTTTGCAAATTTGGGATTGAGATAATACTGCTTTTTGTAGGCATTTGCCACACTGAGTATCACCATCCCGTCCACCTCCGGTGCCGGCTGCAGAATATCATCATCAAATAAATCGTCCATTGTCTCTTCCTTCTTTTATTATTCTAAACGTATCCGTAAACGCCTCGTACCGACACTTCCCCGGATACGATCTCCTTCGTTCCCTCATCGGTATCAACAAGCAATGCCCCTGTAGAGGTAATGCCTCTGGCAATCCCCTTCTGCACCTTCCGGGGATCTGCTTCCTCTGCCATGCCATAAAGCACCAGAACCTCCTGATCCTTATTGACAAGCATCCGGTCATATTCCTCCAGAAGCAGCGACAGATCACCGGTCTCCAGATATTTTCTGTAATAATCCGAGAATGCATTCATTACCGCTGCGATCAGTGCATTCCGGTCAGTCTTGCGTCCGGTTTCCAGATAAATGGACGTTGCCCTGTCAGCTAACTCCTCCGGAAAGCTTTTTGTGTTGGCATTGATCCCGATCCCCGGAACTGCATAATGAATATAATCCGGCTCTGAGCTTGTCTCTGTCAGGATACCACAGACCTTTTTGCCGTGGATCACCACGTCATTGGGCCATTTGATCCCAGTCTCCAGCGCGCAACACTCTCTGATCCCCTTTGCCACTGCCATAGCCGCTACCAAAGTCACACTGGCTGCCTGCTGTGGCTTCAGCTGCGGCCTGAGGATCAGACTCATCCATATCCCGATACCGGGCTCCGATGCCCAGCCACGGCCTCTCCGGCCCTTGCCTGCCGTCTGCTCCTCAGCTACCACCAGAGTTCCCTCCGGCTCTCCAAGCTCCGCAAGCTGCTTTGCTCTGGTATTGGTCGAATCCACCTGCTCCAGACATTCTACCTTCCGGCACAGACAATCTGCCTTCAAACGGCTCTCAATATCTGCTCCTACCAGCTTATCGGCTGACTCCACCAGACGATATCCCTTTTTGGGCTGGGACTCGATCTGATACCCCGCCTCTTTAAGCTGTGTTATATTTTTCCATATCGCCTGCCTCGAAACACCCAGCTTTTCACACAAAACCTGACCGGAGATATAATCCTCTCCTGCGCCCCGAAGCATTTGAAGTATTTCCTTTTTCAAAAAAATCACTCCATTTTTATTTTGTTGTCGGCTCCAATGTTGCCACCATAACCGCCTTGATGGTGTGCATACGGTTCTCTGCTTCATCAAATACAACAGAAGCCTCTGACTCAAACACTTCGTCCGTCACCTCAAGCTCGCTCATGCCAAACTTCTCATAAACCTGTCTGCCAATCCCTGTCTCCAGATCATGAAACGCAGGAAGGCAATGCATAAAGATTGCCTGTGGACCCGCATTTTCCATCACCTTTTTATTGATCTGATATGGAGAAAGAGCCTTGATACGCTCTGCCCATACTTCCTCCGGCTCACCCATGGAAACCCATACATCTGTATAAAGCACATCCGCACCCTTCGTGCCACTCTCCACATCCTCTGTCAATGTCACAGAACCACCGGACTTCTTCGCATACTCACGGCACTGTGCCACCAGCTCCTCATTTGGAAAATAATCCTTTGTGGTACATGCTACAAAATGCATACCCATCTTCGAACAGGCGATCATCAGGGAATTACCCATATTATAACGGGCATCTCCCATATATACCAGCTTCACCCCCTTCAATCTGCCCAGATGCTCCCGGATCGTCAGGAGATCCGCCAGCATCTGGGTCGGATGGTACTCATTAGTCAGACCATTCCATACAGGTACTCCGGCATATTTTGCCAGCTCCTCCACAATACTCTGCTCAAATCCACGATACTCAATACCGTCAAACATTCTGCCAAGCACACGGGCGGTATCCTTAATACTTTCCTTCTTACCGATCTGTGAACCCTGTGGATCAAGATATGTCACACCCATCCCCATGTCGTGAGCCGCCACTTCAAAAGAGCATCTTGTTCTGGTACTCGTCTTTTCAAAGATCAAAGCAACATTTTTCCCCACGTAATGATTCACCGGGATGCCCTTTTTCTTTTTGTCCTTTAACTCTGCGGACAACTCCAGCAGATATGTAATCTCCTCCGGAGAAAAATCCTTTAATGTCAAAAAGTTCTTACCTACTAAATTCATGATCATTTCCTGCCTTTCTCTATTATTTATCCTTACGAATAATTCATATTAAATGGAAAATTTCCTGCCAGCAGGAGCTGTGCAGGAAATTAATCTCTTCAAATAAAATATAATTATTTATCTCCGGAAGATTTAGCAATTTCTGTCACGGAACTAACCATTCCTGCAAGTCCCTGTATCTCTGATGGAATAATGATCTTGGTCGCCTTTCCATCTGCTGCTTTCGCAAATGCCTCCAAGCTCTTAAGCTCGATAACTTCCTTCGATGCACAAGCCTCATTCAGCATACGGATACCATCGGCATTCGCCTTCTGCACTGCCAGGATCGCCTGTGCCTGACCCTCGGCCTCACGGATCGTTGCTTCCTTCTGTGCCTCCGCATGCAGGATTGCTGCCTGCTTCTCTGCCTCTGCCTCCAGAATAGCAGACTCCTTATGACCTTCTGCCACGGTGATCGCTGACTGCTTCTCACCCTGTGCGATCAGGATTGCCTCACGCTTCTCACGCTCTGCCTTCATCTGCTTCTCCATTGCCTCCTGGATCGGCTGTGGTGGAATGATGTTCTTCAGCTCAACACGGTTTACCTTAATACCCCATGGATCTGTCGCAGTATCCAGAGAGGATCTCATCTTTGTATTAATGATCTCACGGGATGTCAACGTCTCATCGAGATCAAGCTCACCAATAATATTACGAAGTGTAGTTGCTGTCAGGTTCTCAATGGCCATGATAGGATTCTCTACACCGTATGTGTAAAGCTTCGGATCGGTAATCTGGAAAAAGATCAGGGTATCGATCCTCATAGTAACGTTATCCTTGGTGATCACCGGCTGTGGCGGAAAATCCAGCACCTGCTCCTTCAGACTTACCTTTCTGGCAATACGGTCAATAAACGGCACTTTGAAATGAAGTCCTACATCCCATGTGCTCTGGTAGCCTCCCAGACGCTCTACCACATATGCCTTCGCCTGCGGTACAATGTGAATGCAGGATACTGCAACAACTGCTACAATAACAAGTAAAATAATAACTGCTAATTCCATGTTTGATTGATTCCTTTCCTTTATAAATATGCTGATTGATCTGCCCGGAATGCGATGAACGAATCTACCGATAATGCAGTCTATTCCATCTCATCGGACACCGGAACTACGATTGCTTTGACTCCCCGTATCTCCTGTATCACAACCTTCCGGCCAGCCTGAATCCTTTTCTTTTCATCTGCCGCTCTGGCAGTCCACTCCATCCCGTCAACTATGATCTGTCCGGTCTCGTTGAAATTATCGATCGACTCGGTCACCTTTCCCTCTTTCCCGATCATACTGTTGACATTGGTCCTTACCCTGGAACCGTTCAGCCGTTTCTGAACAACTGGTCTGGTAAAGATCAATAATACAAATGATACAACAAAAAATAAAACAAGCTGTACCCCCAAGGGCAGCCCCAGCCACGCCACGATAAAACTGATCAGCGATCCGGCCGCGAACCATATGGTCGTCAGTCCCAGCGTAATGATCTCAATGATCAGAAACGCCACCAATGCGATCAGCCAGAAAAAAATGTAATTGTCATCGGTACGAAAGAGCGACTGAAACAATTCCTGTAACCGAAATGTAAAAATCCCCGATAAACCGCTCATGAAAACACCTCCCTTGGTGTATACTACTTATTTGTATGAATATAGCATATTTCCACCAAAATAGCAATATACCTTAGTCCGTTTTTCTTCTCTGTCTGGACGCCTCATAAAGCACTATCGCTGCCGCCACAGCAGCATTTAACGACTCCACGCTGCCCTCCATGGGAATGTGGATCCTTCCGCTGAGACTTTCCCGTACCTCCTTACTGATCCCATTGGCTTCATTGCCCACAACGATTCCGGATGGCTTCGTATAATCCGGATCATCATAAACCCTGCTCTCCTCCAGGATCGTTCCATATACTGAAATGTTTTTTTGCTTCATCTGCCGGATCGTTTCCGGCAGACTCTCTACATATAAGAATGGAACACGGAAAATTGCTCCCATAGTGGCACGGACCACCTTAGGATTAAAAAGATCCACGGTTCCCTTGCTCATGATCACTCCTGCCACTCCCGCAGCCTCCGAAGTACGGATCATGGTTCCCAGATTTCCCGGATCTCTCAGATCATCCAACAGCAGATATAATCCCGCCGGACTGTTAAGGATCTCTTCCTGAGAATAGGACGGCATATCCACCATCCCCAGTATCCCCTGCGGTGTCACGGTATCTGCCGCCAGATCAAACAGATCATCCGGCACGACATCCACCCCTACGCGCCTGTTCTCCCCCGAAAACTCCTCTGCAATCTCACTTTCCGGTTTTTCCTGCCATCTGTCAAGCCACAGACTTTCCCTGATCAGCACCTGCCGGAGCTTTCCATATCTTGCTGCTTCCTGTACCAGCTTGATCCCCTCCGCCACAAACAAACCTTCTTTTTTGCGGTGTCTGGCATTTTTCTGCAGCTTTATCATTTCCTTTAATTTTGCATTATTTTCACTGGTGATCATCATTGCCTCCATTATGATATATACTTATTACATTATAAAAGGAGGGGGCAGAGAAATCAAATAATTTCTCTGCCCCTTGGCATATGTTATATGTTCTTGTAAGCGTATTCATTGACAGAGCCTTATAAAAGACCTACACTTTCTTTCAGCGTAAGCTCATCATGGTGACATACCGCCCCTTTGGTAAAGCCCTTTACGCTGTGTTCCACTGCATATCCGCAGGCAGCCAGACCTGACTGGATGATCTGACTCATCTTCTGCTCAGAAAACTGCAGCTTGGAACCATCCTCTAACTCAATCGTACATGCATGACCACAGTCTGCTGCACAATCCATAGAACAGGAAACCTTATACATGTTTTTTCTACTGATTGCTCCGATCTCCTCCAGTGTATTGATCATGCGATACACCGTGGCGGAGCCGATCTTATGATCCAGCTTTGATGCCTTATAGTAAATTTCCTTACAGCAGGAGCAATCCTCCTGCAGAATGATATCTAAGATCATCAAACGCTGCTTGGTAATGCGACAGCCCTGTTCTCTTAACTTTTGAATGATCAAATCCTTCTGCATCATTTAGAAAAACCTCCCCAATGGAAATCACTCTCTCGAGTAAATCGCTTCTTTCATTTTGTAAATGAGAATGACTTATCTATCACTTACATTGGTTAGTATACGCTAACACATATTAGATGTCAAGAACTTTTTTCATTTTCTTTTCTTGTTTTCTTAAATTAAAAGTGTTATACTAATTTCATATGAAGTTACGTTCGGGATTTCGGACGGATTAAATGGTATGGAGGAAAATATTTATGGCAAATACCGAATCTGCTGAGAATTATCTGGAAACGATCCTGGTTCTCAGCAAACGACTTCCGGTTGTTCGATCTGTTGATGTTGCTACAGAGCTTGGTTTCAAGAAGTCAAGCGTCAGCATTGCAATGAAAAATCTTCGTCAGAAGCAGCACATCACTGTGACAGATGCCGGATACATATATTTAACAGACTCAGGTCGTGAAATCGCGGAGATGATCTACGAAAGACATCAGCTTATATCAAGCTGGCTCATAAAGCTTGGAGTTCCGGAGGAGATTGCTACCGAGGATGCATGCCGCATGGAACATGTTATCAGTAAAGAAAGCTTTGAAGCATTAAAAAAGCATGTTTTCCCTTCATAGGAAAGCATGCTTTCTCAATGTATGGGAAAATACCCGTAACACAGTGTGAATCAAGGGCAAAACGCTGATTTTTGCTCTTTTTATTAAATTAGGAAAAGAGGCATAATTACAATGACAGAATTTATGAGAGGCCGGAGACTCCGTACCGACGAACGTCTCCGCAAAATGGTACAGGAAACACATATGGATATCTCCGATCTGGTATATCCCATGTTTGTCATGGACGGGCAAAACAAAATCGAAGAAATCCCATCCATGTACGGTCAGAACCGCTACACAGTAGACCGTATGGGGGAGAAGCTGGAACAGCTTCTGGATGCCGGAGTCAACAAGATCATGCTGTTTGGTATCCCTGATCACAAGGACGAGACAGGCAGTCAGGCGTACGATGAGAATGGCATTGTCCAGCGCGCTTTCCGGGCAGTAAAAAAGCATTATCCTGACATGTACCTGATCGGTGATGTCTGCATGTGTGAGTATACTTCCCACGGTCACTGCGGTATTATCCATGACCATGACGTAGACAATGACACCACCCTGGAATATCTGGCAAAGATTGCCCTCTCTCAGGTGGAGGCCGGAGCAGATATGGTGGCACCTTCCGATATGATGGACGGCCGCATCGCTGCGATCCGCCAGTGTCTTGACGCTCACGGCCACATCAACACACCGATCATGTCCTACGCAGTCAAGTTTGCTTCTGCTTACTACGGACCTTTCCGGGATGCCGCAGACTCCGCACCGCAGTTTGGCAACCGCCGCACCTATCAGATGGATTACCACAACCGCCGGGAAGCGGTAAAAGAGGCTCTTGCCGATATTAACGAGGGTGCAGACATTATTATGGTAAAGCCTGCTATGATCTATGGTGATCTGATCCGCGAGATCAAGGACCGGACAAACGTGCCAATGGCCACCTACAGCGTCAGCGGAGAATATGCTATGATCAAGGGAGCTGCGAGTCTGGGACTGATCGACGAGGATGCCATCATCTGCGAAACAGCCATTGCTGCAAAACGCGCCGGAGCGGATATCTATATCACCTATTTTGCAGAGGAACTGGCAGGTTTTATAAAACAGGGACTGTTATAAAGAAACTATGACCACTTTGGCAGGCTGGCTGCGAGACATAATGCTCCCCAGCCTGCTTTTTTGTCCGGTACACTCTCCTGTCCCGGAAGCATTCTTGCTCCCTTCATCAGATACGCCTTTAACTTCTCCCCGTACAAATAGGGATCATTGCCCTGCACAATCCCCCATTCCATCATTAATGCCGCTGACCCTGTCACAAAAGGAGCTGCGATCGATGTTCCGGTCCGTGCCGTATACCGGCCACCGGGTGCGGCAGTGACCACATCTACTCCCGGTGCCACAATTGTCGGCGACTTCCTTCCGTCTGCCGTATCTCCCCGTCCTGAAAATGAGGCAACCACATCACCAGACACCTGATATGCCCCCACCGTCACCACGCCGTCAGCTGTGGCCGGTATGGTAAGGGTTGTATCCGGCTCCGGCTCCAAAAAACCGGTTGAAAGTCCGATAAGCTCCGTGGTAGGAAGCCACAGCTCCACAACGCCTCCGATAATCTTCTCCGGGATCAGCCACAGACTCCATACTCCTTCCTGCAAGTTTCCTCCCTGTCTTTCCGGTGGCAGCCACTCCATATAAATCTCCTGTGTGATCTGTGCCGGCGTCGGCTCTCCATAATACACATAAACAGAGGTCCCTTGCAGCTCATACCTTCTTACTTCCCTTGTCTCTTCAATCAATACTCTTGTTCCGTCCGGAGCCTCCAAAAAAATGGTAAAATCATCAACATATTGCTTCCACAACTGCAAACTCAGGCTCCTCTCTCCTGCTCCGATCGCGAACCGCACCCGCCAAGGTTCATTCTCCAAACGTACCCTGGCATGATGCCTGGCATCCCCCTCATTGCCCGCCGCAATGGATATGACACTTTTCCAGACTCCTGCCAGTTCTGTGATATATCCCTCAAACAAACTACTGCCGTCATGAGCACCATTATTATTGCCATAGCTTACATTTATGGAAACCGGCATTCCCATAGCTTCCGCCTTCCGTACCATATAGTCCAGCGCCTCCATCACCTCCGTGGTTCTGGAAAAGCCTTCTCCACCGGTACTAAGCTTCACAAAAATGATCGGGCTTTCTATGGCAATCCCCCGGAAACGACGCCCCGTGGATCCGGCGCCGTTTCCCGCTGCCACGCCCGTTACTGCAGTACCATGACCGGAACCTGTATCTTGCGGAAGAGAAATATCTTCCCTTTCTCCCAAAAGAACCTGATCAATCTGCTCCTTTGTCCACTCCACTCCCTGACGGTATCTTTCCGGAGCTTCCAGCCCCAAAGCCGGTTCCGGGATTCCACCCTGATCCCATAATGCCAGAATGCGTGTCGTACCATCCGGATTGCGAAAAGCAGGATGAGTCAGATCAATACCGGAATCCGCCACGCCAACGATCACCCCTCTGCCGGTCAGACCCTTTCTTAAATCTCCTGTCTGATACTCTTGATCTGCATTTATATTTCCCTGCACAGAATTAATACAGGAGGCCCCTCTCCCTGTATCCAGAGAAAAGTTGACCTCCTTGGGCTTTTCCATATATTGTATCTGCGGCAGTGCCGCCAATGCCTCCAGCTGCTCCTCCTGAACACGTACGATCCCGTATTGGTGATAAAGCGGGATTACCTGTACACCCGGCAGCTGGCGTTCCACCTCATACAGATCTCCGTAATACCTCACGATCACCCGCCAGGTCGCCGTCTTTTCATCGTATCCTGTATTTAATGTACCGCTCTGCTCCCTCTCCTGCTCCGGGAGATCCAGAGCAAAGCGAAATTCCGAATCCAGCTTTTCATCATTTTCCATGATATGATTCCTTAGATTATATTGACTCTCTGTAATATATTCTCTCCTCTCAAAAAAGATACAAAAAATCCGGATCCCAAAATATCTTTCAGAATCCGGATACATCATATCATTGACTCAATATACCATTACTACTCTACCGTTACACTCTTTGCCAGGTTTCTCGGCTTATCCACATCAAGTCCTCTGGCCACAGATACATAATATCCCAGAAGCTGCAGTGGGATCACTGCCAGACTTGCTGCAAAATGAGGATCTGTCTTTGGTACATATACCACAAAATCAGCTGTATCCTCGATCGAATAATTACCAAAATTGGTCAATCCCATCAGAGAAGCTCCACGGCTCTTACACTCAACCATGTTGCTGATGGTCTTCTCATACAGGGCATCCTGTGTCAGAGAACCGATCACCAGAATACCATCCTCGATCAGGCTGATGGTACCGTGCTTTAACTCACCTGCCGCATACGCCTCCGAATGGATATAACTGATCTCCTTGAGTTTCAGGCTTCCCTCCATACAGATCGCATAATCAATACCGCGGCCTACAAAGAAAATATCACGGGCATTGGCCTGCTTGGACGCAAACCACTGGATGCGCTCCTTATCCTCAATGATCTTATCAATCTTCTCCGGAAGGGTCTGCATCTCCGCAATATATCCCTGATACTGCTCCTCTGTAATGGTTCCACGCACTCTCGCAAACTCTACCGACAGCAGATAGCCTGCGATCAGCTGTGCACTGTATGCCTTTGTGGTTGCCACAGAAATCTCCGGACCAGCCATAGTATAAAATACATTATCCGCTTCTCTTGCAATGGAGGAACCGACCACATTCACAATGCCCATGGTCTTTACTCCCTGCTCCTTTGCCAGACGAAGACCTGCCAAAGTGTCTGCCGTCTCACCGGACTGGCTCACCACGATCACCAGATCGTCCTTATTCAGGATCGGATTGCGGTAACGGAACTCAGACGCCAGCTCCACACGGACCGGTACACGGGCCAGATCTTCCATGACATACTGTGTCACAACACCGGTATGATAAGCGGAGCCACAGGCAACAATATAGATCTGGTCAATTCCCTTAATGTCCTCCTCCGAAAGACCTACATCCGACAGATCGATCCGGCCATCCTTGATCTTGGAATTCATGGTATCCATGATCGCCTTTGGCTGCTCATGGATCTCTTTCATCATGAAATGCTCAAAACCGCCCTTTTCTGCGGCTTCCGCATCCCACTTAATCTCCACCAGCTCCTTCTCAATCTCATCTCCATCCAGATTATAGAAGGCTGCCTTGCCATCTGCCAGACGGCCAATCTCCATATTGCCGATATAGTATACATTTCTCGTATATTTCAAAATCGCCGGTACGTCAGAAGCGACATAGCAGTTTCCGTCGGACACACCAATGATCATCGGACTATCCTTACGAGCCACATAAATCTCATCCGGATACTCTGCAAACATCATTGCCAGAGCATAAGATCCGCGGATACGGACCATGGCGTGATTAATGGCATCTACCGGCGTATGCTCATACTTTTTATAATAATAATCCACGAGCTTTACAGCAACCTCTGTATCGGTAGAAGAATAAAACTCATATCCTTTTTTCAGAAGCTTTACCTTTAACTCCTGGTAATTCTCAATAATACCATTGTGTACACCAACGACATTGCCATCATCGCTGACATGAGGATGTGCATTGGTCTCTGACGGCTCACCGTGAGTTGCCCATCTGGTATGACCGATACCACAGGTACCCGGTACCGCATGACCATCGTCTGTCTTTTCGATCAGACCCTTGAGACGGCCCTTCGCCTTCACGATCTTTACCTTGTCTGCTCCGTCGCGTACTGCGATCCCGGCAGAATCATAGCCTCTGTACTCGAGCTTTGACAGACCATCCAAAAGGATTGGGGCTGCCTGTTTACTCCCGATATAACCTACAATACCACACATATTTTAATCTCCTTTAATCCATACTAAACTTATCATAATGTATCTTATGATAGAAATGTGAATAAGTATCTATTACCTGTTCAATATACAAGTTGATCATTCCACTGATATATTGAATAATCAACCCATATATTGAGTAATTCTACCATTGTCACGCTAAAATAGCAAGGGAACTTCACAATTTCCCGCAGTCTTCTAAGCTCTGCAGCCAGAACCGGTACATCTCATTCTTTTGCACCTTTTCCATATATCCCTCCACTCCAAACCATTGATCGGATTCTTTCAGAGCATCTATCGCCTTTTTGACCCATTTGCGTATCTCAGTTTCTACCTCCAGTCCCTTATTTTCTCTCCTGCTTTCTTCCATCATTTTCTCCCGGATGATATAAAAAGCTCCCCATGCAAGGTAATGCGCTTTCTCAGCCTCCGGAGACCTCTGTTCTGCCTCCTGCCGGTTCAGGAGATAATAGCTGAGGATCACCACTGCATAATGACAGATCACGTCCTCCCCTGTATTCAGGGCTTCTGTCAGATACCGGATAACCTCCGGCCAATCCTCCTCCTGAAAAGCTGTCATTCCGTAAACTAAAAAAATCGTAACAAGGACATCATACTGTGTATCGGAACCTTGATCGAAGCGAAACCTCTCATAAGGACCGTCCCAGTGCCTTCCGGATTCTCTACGTCTTTGCTCCTCAAAAAAGTCATGCCTGATCATATGCTCGATGACAAAATCATTAATATATTCCTTGCCTCTGTCACTGCATGTTGTCTCTATAAAATAAAACAGATTACAGAAATCTGTAAAATAAAACATAGACATATCCTTGGAATGGTGCGTCATCAGTGCAAACAGCCTGTCAAGAAGACGAAGCAGCCTCTCCTCATCCTGCACCTGCCAGTTTTTATTTCGAAAAGTATCAAGAACCGGATCCATAAAGGTGCTGTCATATCCTGACAGAGTCTTCTTCTCTTCCACACCTTTCTCAAAACGCTCCAGTTCCTGTTCCACAAGTTCCAGATCCACCGGTTCCAATTCCCAAAGCTTTTTAATTTTTACCAGCTTTTCGGTTTCCCGGTACCCTCTTTGCATACGCTCCAGATTTTCTCCGGATGATTCCTCGTTTTCTTCATCATCCCGAAGCTTCTCTGCCGGCTTAAGTCCTTCCAACTTCTGCGCAACCTCCAAACCACAGGATGAAACAAATTCCCGCAGCATCTCCTTTCCGGAGTCATCTGCATCCTTTCTATCTGCCATCAAAAGTACCCCGGAATTGATATCCATACTTTTTCTGACATTGTCCGGATATGTCTCCATCCGCTTTAACAGTCCTTCACACATGTCCCATGGCGCATATCTGAAAAAAGCCTGTCCCAATTTTGCATTTACCATATATGTAGTCTGGAACTGAAAGCTCACTTCAAAAAGGGGCTGAAGCATCGTCCAGTCTTCCTCATCCAGATCCGGTAACCATTCTTTTAAGAAGAGATATCTGGTTGTACTCATAAACCGGCCCTGTTTATGATAATACGTCTCATATTGACATAACCAGCGAATCAGCTTCTTTCTCTGATCTCTTGAAAATGCTGTTCCTAAAACCTCCACCGTTGCCATGGCGTATTGCCATTGCAACGGAACACTCTGCTCTGTGATAAAGGTAACAAGATCATCCACTCCATCCGGTACATATTTTATCAGAAATCTTACCGCCGTCGCCTGCTCTTCTTTGGTTAAAGATTCTTTTTCCGACAATCCCCGTATATCGTCAATCAAACAACTCCGCAATGCCTGCGGGTCTCCACAATATTTACCATATTTATCGACATAAGTTCCACTGATAAACTCTTCCTCTGCGCGAGCCCGCACCGCTTCAATATACTGCCATAAATCCCAATAGCGCAGCGCATCCAATATATGCAATGCAATCAGACGGATCAGATATATCCTCTCCAGTTGTGTATTTTGCTTATCTTGACGACAGCGGTTAAGCATCGCCTTAATCTTCAATATTCTCTGGTTCCAAAAAGACGACATCGGTCGCTCCATGATGATGCGCTGATAACGATATCCACCGCTCTCAATAATACTGTCTTTCTTTTTTTCCTCCTCCTGCGTCAATTCATCCCATCGCGTCAGATTGAGATATGCTTGTACCGCTCCCATATAATCATGATCGCTGTTTCCCTTCTGACACAGTGCCACTTTATTTTCCTTTTTCTTGTCGCTATCATCCTGCCAAAAGGCGATCCATGCCTTTTCCAGCGGATCCTTCACCCTTTGATAATCCTCCTCCGTAATCCCGGACACATGATAAAGAATCCGGGATGCCCCGGCAAGCTGCCCTTTATATGTTGCAATCTTATTTCCCATGGTATCCGAAAGCTTTTCCACAAAATGCGCTGCAATCTCACTCCACAATGTTCCCTCCGGGTCGTAATACCACAAAAGACCAATGATCGTTTCCAAAAGAAGCTCCGTCGCCATATCCTCCTGCAGTCCGGTAAAATCTCCTTCTAAAATATGTTTCCGATACGCCTTATACCATTCTTCTCCACTTGCAGGCTCCAATAATAAGAGCAAAACGTCCAATAAAGGCTGGTAAGGTCCCTCCATGATCAACTTTCCATGAGTACCCATCCCTTTCCCCCACAGAGAATTTTCATACTCATGCCGCAGGAAATCCATCTCATCTCCATCAAGCGGAAAGACTGCAATATAGACAAATATCCAATATGTTTCATTCAGGGACATAGGTTTCTTCCAACATTTCAGTGCAGTCTGACATAAATGTCTGACTTTCCCCATCTCGCCATTTAAATATGCATCATCCACCTGTGCCTTTATATAGGACAACTGCTTCCGGTAATCCTTCTCTACAAACAGGAGTTTTTCCTCCGGATAATAAATCGTGGGGGGATGGATAAACTTCTCCTCCCGGCTCAGATCCAAAGTCTCCAGGCCAAGCTCATCTAACCGCCTCCGCATTTGCGGATCATTGCCATCCTCATTTAAGGCTTCCCTCATAAATGTCGACAGGATCTGCTCCACAATATGATCCTCAAACTCCGGCAGCCTCTGCCAGACCTTCTCCAACTCCCTGGCCGTTTCGTCCTCCAACAGATCCCGCAGTCCATCGGGAGGCAGAAAGCATATCTGCTCAATCTGTGCGTTCAACTTTTTTAACTTAACATTATAAAGCTTCACGAGCCGGTAATGATTACGAAGAGCCCTGTAAATAGTCTCGTATCTCTCATCCTCCGGGAGAAGCTTTCGAAATGTTACCGTCACCTTATGACCTCGCACTCCATCTACCTGTGCCGTCAATGCATGACGGATCCAATGAGCCATATTCTCCGTCGTCCCATGACGGTGCCGGATCAGTCCGATCGTATCACACCGGTTCGAGTCCTCATCCAACAGATCACTCACTGCAATGACCGCATTTAATGCAGCGATCCGATCCCGGTCAAGTCCCGCCCTGTCAATCAGCGCCTGTGCGGCCTCCGGCATAAAATGTTCTTCCCATGCCCAACATTGGTGAGAGGCTGCCATATTGATCACGATCATCATATGGTCCTGCAGCGTCATCCTGTTTTTGCTTTCCCGCTCCTCTTTCTCTCTGCTGCAGTCGTTGTCTTTCTTAATGTCCTCTTTTCTCATGCTGCAGTCCCTTTGAATCTCTTCCTTTAACAAACGAAGCACAAGCCCCTGCAGTCGGACAACATGCGTTTTTCTCACCCAGCCCGCAATATCACCAAAGCCCTTCATATAGGTCCGACGATCCTGCTCCTGCAGATCCTGCGCATCCTGAGACAGCATACCTATATCATGGATCACCAGTGCCAGCAGAAGATATCCTGCTTCCCGCTCCGATATCGTATCGAGCCATTGATCCTCCACTGCCCACTCAGAGGCTCTCCGGACAATACTACAGATGTGCGGCAATGCATGATTGGTAAACTCCGGCATATGACAATTGTCTGCCAGCCGATCCACTGCCTGTATCAGCCTCTGCAAAATAATCGTGTACTGGGGGAATGGAGGCATCATAAAAGCCTTCTGCGCCAATGGGCTCGACATAATATAATCCATCGCCTGGGACAGTTCTACATCAAAATCCGGTATCTCTCTCATACAGCTCCTCCTATGGTATCCACGTTCGTAATACTTTCGTTATTACTAATAATATCATACTGTTTCAAGGATGGCAATCGTCTTCCTGCAGATATTCCTCAGATAACCCAGGCTTCTGAGCAGTCTCCGAAATTGTCAATTTAAATTCTTAATAGAGATATACTCGTTTTTACTTTTCTTTTATCTCTCCAAATCCCGCTACAATCTTCTCCACCTGCTGCTCTGTCATAGACATTTTAGCTGCTATCTCCGGAATTGTCATGTGAATATCACAATACAAAATCTTAATGCCACGTTCCAGACCCTGTTCAATTCCACGTTCAATTCCCTGCTCAATTCCACGTTCAATTCCGGCTTCTAAGCCTTCATTATATTTCTCACGATATTCCTGCTGCAGTGTCATATAATCCAGCCTCCATTTCTCATTTCGGCGGGCAGACTGCACCGCATCATCCAATTCTCTCGTAAACTCATCACTTGCAGTCTGACCATCTATATATTCCAACAACCTTTTCATTTCCGGACTCACATCGTCCATCGTTCCTTTTGTATTTAGAATAATTTTAACGGTCTCGTCTCCAAATGTCAACGACGGATCCTGATCACACAAGTACTCAAAGCTATACAAATGACGCCCCTGTCCGTATGGGTCAAAAGTGCAAATAAATATGACATAGCTCTTTTTCAGCTCATTATAATCTCCCCCTTTTTCCAAGATATTCAGATCGATCATCCCCTGATAATAACGCATCCGTTTCGCCAGGTTCCGTTTGATATGCACCTGCATTTCCATATCAAATACGGTGTTCCTCTCATCCTCTACATAAACATCCAGCCGCACTCCCTTGGCTCCTGCGGACAGATCAATGGTCTTCTGACTTTCCGGATACTCCAGTTTGCGGATTTTGATTCCAAGGATCGTTTCTAAAAATGGTTTGCAGTACTTCGGATCACGCATGATCACTCCAAACATAAAATCATCCTGCAACTCCAACTCTTCATATGCCTTTGCCATAATGTAATAAATACCTCCACTCTGCGCTGTGTCTTTCAGAAACGCCTTCGGACTCGGACACCGTTATTTCTACAGCTACCATCCGAGATCATTCCATTTCTGATTGTGCATATCAGAATAGCATGCGTTACATACGGCTGTCTATTGACATTGTCGCTAAACCTGTCATAGACATTTTTATAAGTGATTACATAATTATAAAGCGATTATAAAATTTTATTCGTGCAGTTTTTATATATTACAGGATAATTTTTGGTGATTATGATTAACCCCATATTTAAGAGGAGAGCCCTGAAATATCACACCGGTAAAGGTCTTCCAGCGACACCAACCTTACTTCGCCCCGCTCCTGAGCCTGCATAAGTCCATCCGTAAATCCGCCTTTCGAAAAAATATAGTAATGATAACGATTTCCCTTTCCAAAAACCGATGCATATTCTCTGAGCAGATCAAGCTCATCCATACCAATTTTCTCATTCCTATATTTACACGAACCGATAATATATTCCTTCCCCCCGGCTGGAGTGCCGACAATATCAATCTGTACCTGCTTTTTCTTTCTTGGATCTGTTCCCCACCATTGACCAACTTCACTAAGCTCAATCGGAAGATTATCCAAATAATAAAGCAGATAATCCTGACACATCTTCTCAAAGATCAACCCCATATAATCTGAAAAATACTGTTTTACAGCATGCGGATATATCTTTGTAATTCTGTCGGAATCAATCGCACTCATATTGACAGGCACAAACCGATACCAGAACCGAAAAAAATTATCTGCTAACAAATAGATTGTTTTCCTGCCCGGCTTTTCTGCAATCGGAGTTTCCTTTTTGACAATGCCAAGATCAATCAATGTCTTCAAATATTTCGATATGATGGAATTCTCCTCACCAACCTTCAACTTAATGTCATTCATTCTGGAAGCCCCCTCTGCAATCGCTTTAATAATTGCATTATAGATGGCCGGCTCCCTAAGTTCCTGCTTTAGCAAATTCCCCGGTTCCTCATACAGATAACTGGAACGGTCAAAAAAATTCTCCAGCAACGCTTCATCCACACTATCTTTTACATCCAGCTTATTGATATAATGAGGAACTCCTCCTGTAATTCCATAGATCAGGGAGTTATCTTCGGCTGACAGATCTGGATGAAAAACCGCTGTTTCCTTATAATTCAAGGGCTCAATCTTAAACTGGGCTGTTCTTCTTCCATACAAAGGACTTTGACTCCCAAGCACCTGACTTTCCATAAAACTCATAGATGAACCGCAAAGGATTAAATACATCTTTGATTCTGCCCATTTATGATCAATGATGTGCTGCAGCATTGCTGAAATAGCGGGCTTTGCCTTTGCAAGATACGGATACTCGTCTATAACAAATACAATACGTTTATCCCTTGAAAGTGCTGTCAACTCATCCAGAGCAGCGTCATAAGATCCAAACTCAGGTACCAAGTCCGTATCCGGACGTTCAAAGCTCATGATCGCTTTTGAAAGAGCCGCCAGATTCTCCTTTCCTGTTGTGTTTAAGGCAGAAAAGAAAATCACCGGCTTGTTCCTGCAGAACTCATTGATCAGTGCCGTTTTGCCAACACGCCGCCTTCCGTAGATGACAACGCATTCAAACTTATCTCCTGCATATCGTTTATTCAACTTTCTAAGTTCATCTTCACGACAATAAAACCGACTCATTTGCTCACCTCCATTTATCACACTCATGAGTTAGTAACTCGTAAGTTACCTATTTATGAGTATATTAAATCAGGTATTTCATAAAGTCAAGAAGAAAAGCATCTCGTCCTCTCGTGGACATTATAGGGTGGTCGTTATATGACCCAATATCCACTTTTTTTGACCATCACATGATCAGTTTATTAAAGTTCCCCTTATAATACAACAAAGAATACTAAATATATAACTACCAGACATGCCCAAAAATTCCAAAAATTAAAAAAATTTAGAGGCTTCTGGCATGATGGTGGGTAATATGTCAGCCCTCAGATGAATATTTACTATTGAAAAACCATCTGTTTTTCTGTAAAGTATTAGCGTCCAAACTATACTACAGAGATACCGGAGGTACCCACAGATGGTTTCTGCTAATACTTTATGCCAAAAGCTACTCAATGTCAAGTCCGCTGTCGTAGAAGGATGCGACTTCTACTCTGATCAGGACGGTGTGCATCATATCCGTATCCATGCCAGACCAAATCGTTGGCATGAAAACGACTGTCCGTTTTGTCATAAGCGTTGTAAGCGGTATGATAAGAAGAACCCGCAGCCGCGTACATGGAGAGGCCTGGACTGGGGAGGCACCCTCGTGGAAGTTTCTTACGACACACACCGTATTGAATGTCCAGAACATGGTGTTGTCGTTGCAGATGTTCCATGGGCTTACCCTAACAGTGGCTTCACAAAGGATTTTGATCTTACAGTAGGATGGCTTGCCGTATATCTGCCTCGTAGCGTTGTCTCTGAATATATGCGCATCGATTGGGAGACTGTCGGCAGATGCGTTCACCGCACTCTGAATGTTATTGAACCAGAACGTTCCCGAAGACTTGATAACCTTGTTAATATCGGCATTGATGAAACCAGTTATAAAAAAGGTCACAAGTACATCACCGTCATCGTCAACCACGACACCAATACGGTTGTCTGGGCAGCTCAGGGACACGGCAAAAGCGTGCTGACACAGTTTTATAAACAACTCTCTTCGGAGCAGCTTTCATCTATCAAAGTTGTTACCGGAGATGGAGCCAAGTGGATCACGGAATGCGTAAACGAGTTTACTCCGGAATGTGAACGTTGCGTTGATCCTTTCCACGTCGTACAGTGGGCTATGGAAGCACTTGACGAAGTACGCCGTGAAGTATGGAGGGAAGCTTATAACGAGGCACAGCAGCTTGCAAAAGAGCACCCTCGCAAGGCAGGTCGCCCGAAAGGAAACGATCCTGAAACTATGATTCTGCGCGCGGCAAAGGCGAAAGCGGAGGAAATCAAAAACTCTGCATACGCACTTGGTAAAGCACCAGAAAACCTGACGGAAAAGCAACAACTCCGGGTAGAAATGATTGCCGAAAATAACAATCGTCTCTATCGTGCATACCGCATGAAGGAAATGCTCCGCCTACTACTGAAGATTAAGGACGTTGATGAGGCAGAGGCAACTCTGAAGCGCTGGTTATGGTGGGCATCGCATAGCCGGATACCCGCTTTCAAGGAACTATATAAAAAAATCAAGCGCCACAAAAAACATATCCTGAATGCCATACGTCTTGGGATGAGCAATGCCCGCATTGAAGCAACGAACAATAAAATCAAGCTGATTGTACGCAAGGCATATGGGTTTCGGAATATACAAAATATGCTGGATATGGTGTACCTAGTTTGCTCGGATTTGAGGGTTCCACTTCCTAATAGAAAGTCTAAATCTACTAAATCAGCATAAATATTGGGGTTGTGGGTGTTTTTCACCCACCATCACCCTTGAAGAGCCAAAATTTATTTGTTTTATTTTTTAACTAAGACTTCCCACACCAATACGGTGTGTTGAAACTTGAAAATTCAATATTCCAGCCAATAAAAAAGGCATAAACCTGTTCCGTTTGGTATAATGGAATTGACTAGAATGCCTTAATGGCAAGTCTTCAGGAAATCTTAAAGCTCAGTGATAAACAACTGGCTACTTTTACCGCTGATTTTGAAGCAAGATTACCTGAATATCTGCGAAATGCATTGCATTCCAAGACAGTGGTGGCATAAATCACTATTTTGTTAGCTGAAATATTGAATTTTCAAGGTGCGAATCCCATTTTAGGTATGGGAAGTCTTAGTATATAATACTATACCTTTTAGAAACAGAAATTACTATTTTAAATATACCAATAAATCCTGTACAATTTTATCTTCCACCTTTTCCGCTTGTTCCATACTCTCTGCACTGACTGAAATATATGTCTTAAGCTTCGGCTCTGTTCCGGATGGCCGCACAACCACAGAACAATTATCTTCCAGCAGATACTTCAACACATCTGATTTTGGCAGTCCATCAAGTCCCTGACTGTAATCGAGACATTTCACTACTTTCTTTCCGGCAAAGGATGACACTCCCTGACGGAATTTTTCCATAATCCCCTGCATCTTTTCAAAACCTGCTGCACCATCAAACTTATAAGAATGCAATGTATTGAGACAATAGCCATATGTCTGATACAAGTCCTCCAATTTTTCTGAGAGAGAGATTCCTTTGGAGGCATAATATGCAAACATTTCACAGATTAAAAATGCACCATTTACCGCATCCTTATCACGAACATATCCTCCGGACAGGTAACCATAACTCTCTTCAAAGCCAAAGATATAAGATTCTTCTTTTCCCTGCTTTTCCATCAGTCCAATCTGTTCACCAATAAATTTAAATCCAGTCAACACATTGATCGTGCGCACACCATAATGAGCTGCAATACGCTCCGCCATGTCAATAGTAACAATTGTTTTGACCATAACAGAATCCTGAGGCATTGTCCCCATCGCGAGCCTTCTGGTGCAAATGTAATCCAACAGCAACATTCCCACTTCATTTCCTGACATCAATACATGTCTGCCACTTTTATCCTTCACTGCTATACCAACCCGGTCACAATCCGGATCTGTGGCAAGCAAAAGATCAGCATCATATTTTCCGGCATATTCAATCCCCAACTCCATGGCTTCTCGCATCTCCGGATTAGGATACGGACATGTCGGAAAGTTTCCATCCGGCTTTTCCTGCTCTTTTACAACAGTAATGTTGGTATACCCGCTTTCTTTTAATGCACGGAGTACCGGTTTCAGACCTGTTCCATTTAGAGGCGTATATACAATAGAGACATTCTTATTCACAGAAACATTGTCTGACAGAAGACTTTCAGCTTTTACTTTCTCCGTAAATTCATCATATACTCTATCCGGTATATAGGATACTATTTCTTTCTGTACTCCCTCTTCGAAAGACATTTTATTTACATCTTCAAAAATATCCAGTTTATCAATTTCTGTGAAAATCAACGCTGCCGCTTCGGTGGTAATCTGGCAGCCATCTGCTCCATACACCTTATATCCATTATATTTCGAAGGATTATGAGAAGCTGTTACCATAATACCGGCTGCACATTCCAGAGAACGCACAGCAAAGGAAAGGCATGGTGTTGGCATTAACTCTGAATAAATATATGCATGAATTCCATTTGCTGCAAAAACGCCACAGGCAACTTTCGCAAAATAATCCGATTTAATTCTGCTGTCATAGCTCACTGCAATACTCCGTTTTTCTTCCGGAAAATTTTTACATATATAATCAGCCAGGCCTTGAGATGCCTTTGCCACAGTATACACATTCATACGGTTGGTGCCGACGCCAATGACACCACGCAGTCCCCCTGTTCCAAAAGCAAGATTTCGATAAAACGCATCCTCGATCAAATCCTCCTGCCTGTCCATTTCCTGCAATTCACTCTGTAAATCGCTCTCTTTTGCATACTTCAACCATCTGTCATATTCATTCTTTATACTCTGTTCCATCCATCTGTCCTTTCCGATTTGCACTCATCTATTCGTTTCCGGCTTTCTGCTTACACTCTGACTCCCATCTGTCTTTTCACTTCCGGATTTTTCTTTACTTTCCCTGCTTGCTTTTGTTCTTAACAGGTTACTTTCAATAATTGCGCATTTCCATGTATCTTTATAGCAACAGAATCTGCGGGCACAAAAATGCAATCACCCTTAAAAAATTGCAATGCACCATTACCACCATACATTAACAATCCGCATCCGCTGGTGCAAAGAAGTACCTGAAAAGAACTGGTATCCGTTTGAAAATCTGCCATTTCACGACAGCTTTCTGTATTTAAAAGCATTCTTTCCACCTGAAAATACCGGCACCTGCATAAAAGCTCAGTTGCCCATCCACGCTGATATCGAAGTAATCGAAGAGGCTGTTTTGGCTCCTTGCTGTGCTTCAGATTTACCACATCTAACGCTTTATCAATATGGAGTTCTCTCAAATTTCCCTGCTTATCTCTACGATTATAGTCAAACATACGATATGTAAGGTTAGAATTTTCCTGTATCTCAGCAATCAACGCTCCGGCACCGATCGCATGAACCGTTCCCGATTCAATAAAAAATACATCATCCTGATGAACCCTGACTTTTTGAAGATACTTTTCCACAGTTCCCTCTGTCAGACTTTTCCGAAGTTTTTCTTTACTCATATCATGGTAGAACCCATATACCAGTTTAGCATCTTTTGCAGCATCAAGAACATACCACATCTCTGTTTTTCCAAAAAGTTCATGCTCAACTTCTCTAGCATACTGATCATCCGGATGTACCTGCACCGACAGATCCTTTTTGGCATCAATAAATTTGATCAAAATAGGGAGTTCTCCCTTTTCCAGATATGGATCAGATAAAGGATGCGTTCCCAAAAATTCCGGAAAACGCTGCAAAAGCTCCGCAAGCTGCATTCCCTGAAATTCTCCACTGGCAATCATGCTTGGTCCGTCCGGGTGGGTGGAACATTCCCACGTTTCCGCCAAAGGCTCCATTTCGATTCCTTTTGCAAAATCATCATTTAACCGACTCCCTCCCCAAAGATAATCCTTCGCTGCCGGTTTCAATAAAAACGGTTTTCTATCCATTTTTCACCCTTCTATCTTTCCAATTCATATATCTTCTTATCATGAACATTGATCTGTCTGCCGAGCTGTACCTCCATTACCTGCAACTCTGTTTCTGCAATAATTGTATGACGGCATCCTGCTGACATTGCGATCACATCTCCCGCATGCACAATCTGTTCCATTCCATCTACAATAGTACGTCCTTTACCTGAAAGGATTGTCCACACTTCATCACGATGTTCATGACTATGATAATTCATTCGATGTCCCGGATTTAAAGTTACTTTTATGGTCACGCTTTCCTCTTCCAGATCGATGACCCGATAGCTTCCCCAGGACTTTTCTGCATACATAATCTGCTGATCAATCTGATCCACATATGGTTTAATACTGTCTGCGCTGTCAATGTCGGAAACAAGAATTCCTTCCGCACTTGCCGATACCACAATATGATTCGTCCCCATGCAAAGTACCGGCACATTCATTTCATTGATCACATAGGTATCCTCCGCCATCTCATCAAAAATGGCTTTTCCAATGGAATTTCCTTCCATGATCTCCGTCAAAGCGTTCCACGTTCCAAGGTCATTCCACTCTCCTGCGAAACGCATCACCTTAATCCGTTCTTCATGCTCCACTACAGCATAATCAAAGGAAATCTTTTCTAATGTTTCATACTTATCAAAAAGATCCGCATAATCGGTAAAATCAATCAACTCATGCGCCCTCTTCAACACATGTCCCAGCCTGAATGCAAAAACACCACCATTCCAAAGTGCACCTTGTGCAATATATTCCTTTGCTACATCTGTCGTTGGCTTTTCTTTAAATACAGATACATCACTTACCTTCTCTTTTGTCTCAGGAATGATATATCCGTATTTTTCACTTGGATATGTAGGCTCAATCCCCATCAATACCAGATTTGCATCTTCTGTCGCTGCCAGATTGCCCAACTCCTTTAATGCTGCAAAATAATCATCATTTACATAAGGGTCCACAGGACAAACCACCACTGCTTCCTGCTCTCCGATTCCCTGGACATCCTTCAGATATGCAGCAGCCAAAGCAATAGCCGGAAATGTATCACGACGATACGGCTCTATACTGATCCCCACATCTTCTCCCAATTGATTATGAATAGACGACACCTGTGTCTTTGATGTAGCAATCGTTACGACAGCATCCGGATCCACCTTTTTAATCTGACGATAAACCCTCTGAACCATCGATTCATAACCGTTTTCCGTTTTCAAAAAAGGAATGAACTGCTTCGAACGAATATCATTGGAAAGAGGCCAAAGACGTTTTCCTGAGCCTCCGGACAGTAATACTAAATTCATAATAAATCACCCCTCCATTTTTCAGCGTTCTGCTCTCATCGGATTATTCAGGAAATCCTCATAGGACAAACGAATTCCTTCCTCCAGCTCCGTCTTATAAGACCATCCCAGCTTCTCTGCCTTGGTGACATCCAAAAGCTTTCTCGGCGTTCCATTCGGTTTGGATGGATCCCACTTGATTTCTCCTTTATAACCAATGACCTTTGCAACCATTTCCGTCAATTCCTTGATTGTCAGCTCTTTGCCGGTTCCTGCATTAACCGTTTCATCACCGCTATAATGATTCATCAAAAATACACAAAGATTTGCAAGATCATCCACATATAAAAACTCTCTCAGTGGAGAACCATCTCCCCAACAGGTAACTTCTTTTGCCCCACTTTCCTTTGCCTCATGAAAACGCCGGATCAGTGCCGGAAGCACATGACTGTGTGTCGGATGATAATTGTCATTTGGTCCGTACAGGTTCGTTGGCATAACAGATATGTAATCTGTGCCATACTGCTTATTCAAAAATTCACAATACTTCAAACCGGAAATTTTCGCTAAAGCATACGCCTCATTTGTCTTCTCCAATTCAGATGTCAAAAGACAATTCTCCTTCATCGGCTGTGGAGCCATTCTCGGATAAATACAAGACGACCCCAAAAACTCCAGCTTTTTACAGCCATTCTTCCATGCCGAATGGATCACATTCATCTCCAGAATCATATTGTCATACATAAAGTCTGCTAACGCATTCTGATTCGCTACAATTCCTCCAACCTTTGCTGCTGCAAGGAATACATATTCCGGCTTTTCCTGTACAAAAAATGCTTCCACATCGTCCTGACGACACAGATCCAATTCACTGTGTGTCCGAGTTATTATATTGTGATACCCCTGTCTCTCTAACTCACGTACAATCGCAGATCCAACCATTCCTCTGTGACCTGCCACATATATTTTTGCATCTTTTTCCATCATTGCTATTTCCTCTTTTCTTTTACTCAGCATCCTTCACCGCACGTTCCCGTTTTGCTAAAGTCCTGTCATGTTCCGACATAATACGCACCAGCTCTTCATAACTGGTCTTCTGTGGATTCCATCCAAGAACTGTTTTTGCTTTCGTCGGATCCCCCCAGAGATTATCTACATCTGTTGGACGGAACCACTGTGGATTTACGCTGACAAGAAGCTTGCCGGTCTCTGCGTCATATCCCTTCTCATCAACACCGGTACCTTCCCAGCGGATTTTCATGCCGTTTGCCGCAAATGCTTTCTCCGTAAAATCACGTACTGTATGTTGTTCACCAGTCGCAATCACAAAATCCTCCGGGGTATCGTGCTGCAGGATCATCCACATACACTCTACATAATCTTTGGCATATCCCCAGTCACGCAATGAATCCATATTTCCCAGTTCCAGATGATCCTGCAGACCTTCTGCAATACGCCCTGCTGCTAGCGTAATTTTTCTGGTTACAAAATTTTCTCCACGACGCTCTGATTCATGATTAAATAAAATACCATTGACCGCGAACATTCCATATGCTTCACGATACTCTTTCACGATCCAGAACCCATACTGCTTTGCCACTGCATAAGGACTGTACGGATGAAATGGAGTCGTTTCTTTCTGTGGCACTTCCTCCACTTTTCCATAAAGTTCAGAGGTCGATGCCTGATATATTTTTGTTGTTTTTGTCAGTCCAAGAATGCGGACAGCCTCTAAAATACGAAGGACGCCAATCGCATCCACATCACCGGAATATTCCGGCACATCAAAGGAAACCTGCACATGAGATTGTGCTGCAAGATTATAGATTTCATCAGGCTTAACCATGCCGATGATACGAATTAAAGAAGAGGAATCAGAAAGATCCCCATCATGTAATGTGATTTTATTGTCATTGATCAGATGATCAATTCTGGCAGTATTGGAAATCGATGCACGCCGTGTGATTCCATGTACTTCATATCCTTTTTCCAACAAAAACTCTGCCAGATATGATCCATCCTGTCCTGTAACACCTGTAATTAATGCTTTTTTCATATGCTTGCCTCCATAACGATTTTTCCTGTTTACTAATACAATCGTTATTTTAGAGTCAGGCATATCGGAAAACAAGTGACGATATTGGCATGTTTATTTACAAAATAGCACAATATTGCTTTACCACATTCGTCGATATCTTCCCGGTGTCAATCCCTCCGTCTTCTTAAATGCTCTCGAAAAATAATTTGGATCTGAAATACCACACTTCTCTCCGATCAATTCAATAGACAGATCTGTAAAACGCAACAGCTGCTTGGCACGGGTGATCCGGATCTGCATCAGATAAGAATTCACTGTCACCCCATACGTCTGTTTAAACAGCTTTGTCAGATAAAACTTATTGATATAGAACTGCTCTGCCAGTCCTTCCAGAGTAATCCGTTCTTCATAGTGTGCCTCCAGATAATCTCTTACTTTTTGAATGTTTTCCTGTTTGACACGACTACTTTGCTGTACCGGACGATATGTTTCTTCCATTAACAAAGTCAACAGCTTTTGAAGATATTCATTAATGCGCATATCTCTGATGTAGTCCTCAGAATCTGCCACAACCTGCACAGTCTCCAGCAGATGCGTATATCCGGTCATTTTTTCCGTATGAAATACATTCTTTCCGCCCCGTTCCAAATACTTCTCATAGACTGCTTTCACTGATTTTCCATAGAAATGTACCCATCCAAGTGTCCATAACCGGTCCGAAGAGCTTCTGTGACAATATGGCTGTCGGCAATCAATCCATACACAGTCTCCCGTTGTCAACTGATGTACCTCTCCACCATATTCTACTTCTCCGGCACCATCCTCCACCACAAAAAACAAAAAAGAATCCAGATCTTTTCTACGACTGCTATGATCCTTCAACGCTGTAAGCTCTCCCACTTCCTGCAGGTACATTAATGCATCCTTTGCAAAGATCGTAGGCGTGTAGATTACACGATCCGATCTCACCGCTCTGTCCGTAAAATAGGACAATTCATTCACTTTAACACCACACCTTTACGAAGCATAAAATTACCATACTGACGTTCCTCTCCGGTCTGAATGATTGCATACGCTTTCCGGGCATGCTCATAAAATTCAAACCGTTCATATTCTCCCAGTTTCACCTCAAACCCTTCTATCTCGCTTGCTCTCGCCCGAACCTGTTCCCACATATCCGGCGTCTTCATACCCTTCTGAATATCAGATTCCACCAGACTCATCACCTTGACAGGCGCATCCACGTAAGTATCTAAAGGCATCACCTTTACGATTGCCTCCACCATCTCCGGTGCACTGATACACGGATACTGGATCACACGTTTTCCCATTGCCTCTGCCGGAAAATGTGCATCCGCAATTACAATCTCATCATCATGTCCCATTTCACAAAGTATCTTTAACATCTCCGGTGTTAAAACCTTTGGTATCCCTTTTAACATAACTTCATCTTCCTTTCTCCGACAAACCTCAAATCGCCGTACTAATTCCAGATAAACTCTGTATCCCAGACATCTACTCCACTATCCTGAAAAATACTGTAAAGCCTTTCATGAAGCTGCTGTTTTGTCACTCCTTTTTTCAGAATAACCTGTAGGAATCCACCACCACCGGCACCGGAAATAAACTGGCCATCCACCAGATCTTCACATGCAAGGAAAATCTGATCAATACAGGTATTGGTAGAACCACCATCCAGTTTTTTAGACAATTCCCAATGTTCATTCAAAAGCTTTGCAAAACGATCTACATTTCCCCGTTCCAACTCAAACTGCATCAGCGCTGCAGTCCGCTGCATCTGGTCCAAAGCTTCCACTGACTCCCTGCGTCCACCAATATATCCGCCAACTACGTCCCGAAGCAGATTACGAGCCAGACGCCGCTGACCGGTATATATCAATGCAAACCGATCCTGCAATTCTTTTTTCACTGCATCACTCAGTACAACATTTTCCACATGAATCACCTGATTGATCCCCGCCTCCGTAGTGATCATCTTCACTCCCGGCGTTACACCACCAACCTGATCCTGCCATCCTCCACCGGTGCTCATGATCTGTTCCATACATAACACAATATCATAGAGGTCATCATCACTCACCTGCTGTCCAAAGAACTTAAATATAGCCTTGACACAGGCTCCGGACAAAATAGAACTTGTCCCCAGTCCGGATCCCTTCGGCACTCCAATCACCTGAGTTGACAGATAAAAGCCACCTCCAAGCTTCTCTAAAATTTTCTGCAGACTATACTCCCCTTCAATCGGAATAATCCCGCAAGCAATTAAAGCAGCTTTATGTAATGCAAAAAAGTCATATGGATTGTGACAGTCCTGAATCTCGGACACAGTCGTCGCAACACCACTTACACCAATATCCTGACTTTCAAACTGAATCTCCATCGCATTAATCCGTTTAATCGTCACTCGAATTGGATACTCTCCTTTTAGTTTAATCGCTGCATTTAAAACAACACCGCCTTTTTCATTGCAATGTGGCGGTGTATCAGTCCAGCCGCCTCCCCAATTCACACGAACAGGCAATTGTATATTTACTTCCTCTTCTGCAATATGAAAATGTGCAAAAGAAGGAATCTTGTCCTTTCCATTGTCATAGATCACTCTCTGAATCTCATCGAAACAAAGACTCTCCAGATCATCATATTTCATCCCATCAAAGCTTTGACGTTTCTGTCTCATATAACGGGATAATGCATACCAGATACGAATCTTCTCCGAAAAATCAGTCTCCCCGGCTCTCTCCATCAAAAGACGAAACTGAGACAGCTTGACACCTGCATCTCCGAATACAGTTAATGCATCCTCGTAATATTCTCCATTCATCAGCTTGTCCACAAAACAAGACACCAGTACCTGATCCTCAATCCGTCTCTTCCAAGGTACGATCGCACAGACATCTGCCTGGTTAAAACTACTGCAAAGACTCAGCCTTTTCTTTGAAAGCCACTGATCTACTTCCTTCTCCGAAGCCTCCCCCAGCATAATACGGCAGAGCTTTAATGCACTATCTACGCTGCTCTTGCGATCACTTTCCACTGTATACATCTTGGCATCCCACAGATAAAAAGGCGGCTTTCCTTCCTCTCCCCAGATATCCTCCGGTGTAATATCATAAGTATCCAGTAATCGACTGATCGTCTTTCCCATCCAGGGACTATCTGCCTGCAATGATCCTTTGGGATTATCCTGTACTCCGTATACTCTGGTCACATAGCGTTCTCCCGGCAGAACCAATGTATGAAACACCATATCCGACGGCAAAGTTACATGCTCAAGACACATACCGGATACAATACTTCCCGCTCCAATGACTGTCCCGCTTCCAATATAACTGTCCTCAATATAAGCCCCAGCTCCGATCACGGCATCCGGTGCAACGAAACTGTTGTTCACCGCATAATCGCCGTGCTCCGGCGCATTTGTCAGAACATGATTCTCCCATCCAAGGAACTCATAATCATCCACCCCCTCATTCACCAAATCTCTCAGCTCATGAGTTGTACCAAAATGAATAAATTCAGCCGGTGACAGACAGATCAACTTCATAGAAAATGTATGAAGCGCATCCCAGATCTGTTTCCTGCATTCTGTCAGCTCCGAACAAAAGCTTCCTTCCGGCGTCTCCTTCTGAAATGCCTCAAGTGTCGCTTCTTCTGCCAAAGGATATAAAAAATCCGCATAAAAACTCACTCTCGCTGTTTCATTGACAAACTGTGCAAACTTCTGATCATCCACTTTTCCATCTGTGCTGATCAAATGAAACAAAGCATTTAATAACGCCGCATCCAACACTACGGCTCCTGTATCAATATCAACCATTCCATTATCATTGACCGCCCCTGCCGCCTGCAGTGTCTCCACCGACTGCTTCTGCAGACATCTGGCCACATGATCATGGCCATCATTCAGGAACACACCATGATTCTGACCAGTCTCCGCCGGCTCCTTCATTGAGATTGCCGCAGCGCCATGATACTGCAGATCAATCTGTAATGGATTGAATAATAAAAGAACATCCCCGGATAGAACAACCATTCCATCCGGAAAACGTCCTGCCAAAGAAGTCATTGCTATAATAAATTCATCAAATAATGTCGAAGACCTGCCATCCGGCAGTGCCCTCGGAACCGGCGAAAACAGCTTGCCGCACGCCGAATACTGTGGCACACGCTTACTGTCTCCTCCCGAATGGATCACCAGAATCCTCTTTCCTTTAAAATGATCCCGTTGCTCTTCATCATCCTGTTCTGCAATATAACGCAGAACATTAAAAGTGGCTCCTCCAGATCCTACTCTCTTGCCATCAGGATCTGAAAGAACCATATATGTTGTACTCTCCGGTAACTGTCCCATCGCCAGCCGGTCATCAATCTGTTGACGGTATGCTAATGCCTGCTCCTCATTGGATGCTGTCAGAATCACATAATCCCATGTGATGTAGCTCTGTTTGCGCAGGCTACGCTGGTATTCCTCCCAGGAGTCAATGTAACTCTGGGCAAGGAAGAGTTTTTTCAGTTTTCGTTGATTCATGGTAACATTCTCCTTATTATTTTAACTGATATATTTGCGCAATAAAATAAGCCGCTAAGCGGCTTATTTTATTTTTGATCTTTTTGTTTTCTCACTCCTCATTATTTTGATGCTGAAATATCACACCGATAAAGGTCTTCCAGCGATATCAACCTCACTTTGCCTCGTCCCTGAGCCTGCAGGAGTCCATCCGTAAATCCGCCTTTCGAAAAAGGTTCTCCTTTTTTTGTTTTCTTTTGGTTTCTATTTTCTTGGTTCTCCTTTTTTGGTTCTCCTTTTTTTCTTGGGGTTTCTACTTTCTTTTCTGGGGTTCTCTCAAAAATCCCCATCTTTTCCAGTAGTTCTTCTCCCAAACGTGGGGTTGCACAAATCCTCCTCATTTTCATGGGATTTCTTCTACATTCCCCAACCTTTCCTGTAGTTCTTCTGTTTTCTCTGGGGGATCTCAACATAACAAAATATCCACTTCTTTTTTTACCATCACATGGTCAGGTTATTAAAGTTACCCTTTTTCCCATTATTCAATAAAAAAGCTACCCTTCCTTATTTTTCAAAGATTTTTGGGTATTTACCCCATATTTAAATGAAGAACCGAAAATCATTATATTTTATCATTTATCCAATTCAAAAATCTTCCATTATAATTCATAGGAATAATTTGATTAAGTTTATTATCATCAAATACTGTGCTACCCGATTCTATTTTTTTTGCCACCTCTGGATATGCTATATAATCTATTCCAACATTATACTTTAAAGCTACTAATTCCGCCATTTCATTTAAACTGTAATTCTCTCCACCAATATTATATACATCATTACAGCATTGAGAAGATAATCCACCCTTAATTAAAACATTACACAAATCTTCCATATATATAAGCGATCTTCTTACAGAACCATCACCATAAATTGAGATATTTTTCCCTTTTGCTGCCTTACTAACCATAAATTCAGCAGTACCATATGATGATGCCCCACGTATTAATGTCCCATAAGGAACACAAATTCGAAAAATGCAGTATTGTAAACCAAAAACTTTATGATATTGTTCCAAATATTTTTCACATGCATATTTATTCATAGCATAAATTGTTTTAAATTCTTTTTCGGCATCTTCTTTTAGTGTTATATCATTTCCTCTATATACTAATCTTGTAGATGGAAAGATAATTTTTGCTGATGAATGAGCCGTTCTATATCCACTAATAAGATTCAAAAGAGCTTTCTCGTTAATATCTATAAACGTATTAAATCCATCAAATCCATCTACACTCCCTGTTTTTCCTATAAACATAAAAATTACATCACAATCAAAATCCACTTTTTTAAGTGTATCAGGGTTCAGAATATTAATAGATGTATAATTTTCTTCACCATCAATTTGCTTTTCTGCATAATCATAAAGCTTTAGCAAATACTCTGAATAATTTTTTCTTAACACTCTAATTACATTTCTTGCTATATAACTATTTGCCCCTAAAATTGCTATTTTCTTCATTTTGTTTTCCACATCTTCCTATAAATTCTTCATAATCATCTATATATATACAATCATCATACGTCTCACTCGCATAAACTTGCAAAATTGCATCACATGAAAAATGCGTAGTTTTCATCCAAGTCATCGATGGAACATATAATCCTTCTC
>CADAKW010000010.1 GCA_902788645.1 uncultured Lachnospiraceae bacterium | reverse complement strand
TGACAGAGGATTATTCCCTGTCGATCCCACTGGTGGACGGCCACGGAAACTTTGGTTCCATCGACGGTGACAGTGCCGCAGCCATGCGATATACGGAGGCACGTCTTTCCTCCGGTGCCATGACCATGTTGGATAACCTGGACAAGGGACTTGTTCCTTTTGGTCCAAACTTCGATGAAAGCGAAAAGGAGCCGCTGGTACTTCCTGCAACACTTCCAAATCTTTTATTAAACGGTACCACAGGTATCGCCGTTGGTATGGCAACCAATATCCCGCCGCACAATCCTTCCGAGGTGATCGACGGGGTGATCGCCTATATGGATGATCCGGATATTTCAACTTATGAATTGATGCAGTATATTAAGGGACCGGATTTTCCAACCGGTGCCATGATCACAAATGCAGATGATATCCGCACGATTTATGAAACCGGTGAAGGAAAATTAAAGCTCCGGGCAAAGACCGAGATCGAGGACAGTGATTACGGCCGTAAAAATATCGTGATCACAGAGATTCCTTACACCGTAGCCGGTAATAAACAAAAGCTCTTAGAGTCCCTTCTGACCCTTACCAAGGACAAGGTATTTGATGAGATCTTCGATGTGCGGGATGAGTCCTCCAAGGAGGGGATCCGCCTGGTGGTGGAGGTCAAAAAGGACCGTAATGTGGAAAACCTTCTCAACGGACTTTACAAAAAAACAGCATTGGAGGATACCTACGGTGTCAACTTCCTTGCGGTCAAGGATAAACAGCCGTTTACATTCACATTGAAGGGCGTGATCGACGAATTTGTTCACTTTCAAGAGGAGCTGTACACAAAGGAATATGAGCATCTCCTTGCCAAGGCAAAGGATCGTCAGGAAATTGTCACCGGTCTGATCGTTGCCACAGATGTGATCGATCTGATCATTGAAATTCTCCGGGGAAGTAACTCCGTCAAGCAGGCGAAGCTGTGTCTGACTCTCGGCATTACCGACGGTATCAACTTCCGCAATCCGGATTCCGAATACGAAGCACAGACCCTGACCTTCACGGAACGTCAGGCAGATGCGATCCTTGCCATGCCCCTGAGCCGTCTCGTTGGTCTGGAGCTGATGAAGCTGCATCAGGAGAATGAAACTCTCCTTGCCAATATTGCCGAATACGAAGACGTTCTCGGCAGCATCACAAAGCTTCATAAAGTGATCAAAAAGCGATTAACCACATATAAAAAGCAGTTTGGCAGGCCAAGACGTACCGAGCTCTGCAATCTTACCGTGACCAATTATGTGGAGGAGGTCAAGGAAGAAGATATCTATGTATTGATCGACCGCTTTGGATATGCAAAATCCATGGACAGTGCCGCTTACGGCCGTCTCTCTCCGGAAACCCTGCAGGAGATCCCGCATACGGTTATGATGAAAAACACGGACAAGCTATGCGTTTTCACAGATCAGGGCAATATGTACCAGATCAAGGCTAAGGATATCCCGAAGGGCAAAGCCCGGGATAAGGGAACTCTCGTTCACAATCTCTGCAAAATGAATAACGAGGAAAATGGACTGCTTATGATCTCCTTTGAGGAGCTTTTCAACTCACAACTCCTCTTCATCACCAAAAAGGGCTATGTAAAGCAGGTATCCGGCATCGAGTTTGAAACTAGCCGTTATATGGTCAGTGCCTCCAAGCTGGATGCAGACGATCTGTTGATTGCCGTCGAGCAGGTAATGCCGGAGGATGCCATCTTCGGGGACCGCAAGGTGGTCATGATCACGAAAAAGGGAATGTCTCTGGGATTCCCACTCTCCGAGGTCAATGAATTCAAAAAGACAAGCCGCGGTCTCAAGGGAATCACCCTTGCTGACAATGACGAGGTTATGTACGGTGCTTTGGTTCAGCCGGATACCGATATCAAAGTATTTGACGGCAAGAAATACAATGTCAAAAAGATCAAATTGCGCAAGCGGAATGACAAACCAATGAAATCGCAGATTCTCGTAAAGTAGGGAAATCTTAATAATTGACCATAAGAAATATTATGGGAGTATATCATTTCCGGCAGGAAATATGAATGAACAAAACGGCAGGTGTCCGAAAACAGGGACATCTGCCGTTTTATATTAAGGAAAATTTTTCCTGGCAAAGCTATTATTTTTCTATTTTATATATCTGACCTTTATATTTTAAAAGTCTTCTTTGTAATTTTCTAAAATATGATTGTACATGGATCGTACCGCCGGTGCCATAAACTCCGGATGAAGGGTAGCCAGTCCGATGACACGCTCTGCGTAAGGCTGTACCGGATAGCAGTCTACCTCATAAGGAATATCACGCATAACCATCTGAGGCATCAGACAGATTCCAAATCCATTTGCCACCATAGCGACCGTTGACAGATCATCCACCACATGATAATTGGACTGGATATTGATGGAATTTTCCTTGAGGAAATTCTGGATATCCGCATCGGTGGATTCCCTCTGGGTGACAAACTGATGATTCCTGATCTCCTCGATATCCATGTAGTCTGTATCCTTCTCCTTTTTCATCCCTTTTGGAACTATACACAGAAGAGGATCTCTCCACAATGGCTCAATCGGCAGATCCTTCGCACTGGAAGTGGACAAAAAGCCCAGATCCACCACGCCGTTTTTCAGCCAGTACGCCACATCATCATATGTCCCCTGAAACACCTCGATCTCAATGTCCGGGTATTTTTTCTGGAAAGAACGCATAATATCCGGCAGCCAGTTGGTACACACACTGGAAAAGCATCCAAGCTTCACCTTACCACGCTTTAACCCGTTAAACTCGGAAACTGCCTGCTGCAGACTCTCATCGCTGTTTAACACGGCATTGACATAAGGCAATAAATGTTCTCCGTAGTTTGTCAAGGTAACACCGTTTTTGCTGCGGTTCAGCACAGAAAAACCAAGCTCTCCCTCCATGGCAGAAACAGCATGACTGATCGCTGACGGCGTCAGCCCAAGAATATCTGCTGCCTTACGAAAGCTTCCCTGCTCTGCCACCGTCTTAAATACCTGATATGTCAGAAGTGTCATTGTTTACCTCTCTATCTCGCACATTTATATAACAGATCTTCCCAGCGTCTGTCTACTTCCTCCTGGAACTGCACGATCAGATCCTCATTGCCTTTCTTAAACAGGTGCTTAAATCTACCCTGCGGACGAAGGAAATCCTCGATCGGCAGCTTCTTTTTCGGCTCATAGGTCAGCTTCCACTTTCCATGATCCACCTCAAACATCGGCCAATAGCAGGTATCGATCGCCAGCTTACAGATCTTCATAATATCCGGGGTATCATATCTCCAGCCTCTCGGACATGGTGTCATGATATTTAAGAAGCAAGGTCCCTCGGTGTAGATTGCCTTATTTGCCTTACTGTGCAGATCCTTAAAGTCAGAGGTAAATGTGGTCTGTCCCACATATGCCACATCATGATCTGCAATAATACTTGCCAGATCCTTACGGTTCTGCATTTTACCATCGGACTGCTTTCCTACCGGTGTGGTCGTGGTATCCGCATACATTGGTGTTGCGGAAGAACGCTGGATACCGGTGTTCATGTAAGCACCGTTATCATAGCAGACATAGACCATATCATGACCACGCTCCATTGCTCCGGAAAGGGACTGGAAACCAATATCATAGGTACCACCGTCACCACCAAAGGTAATAAACTTAAAGGTCTCATCCTCCGGAAGCTTTCCTCTCTTTTTGAGGGCATTATAAGCTGTCTCCACACCACTTAACGTAGCTCCTGCATTCTCGAAGGCATTGTGAATATAGCTGTCCTCCCATGCGGTATACGGATACATAAAGGAGGAAACCTCCAGACATCCTGTCGCATTACCGATCACGGCATGGTCATCCTCATGCAGGGCACGAAGCACGGCACGCACTGCAATGGTAGCACCACATCCGGCACACATACGGTGTCCCGGTGCCAGACGTTCCGGCTTATTCATTATATTTTTTAAACTGTAATCGCTCATATTTTCTCTCCTTAATCTGATGGCTCTTCTTACCGTAAACGGATGTACTGGAACTGCTCAACCTCTTTGCCGTTCTCTACGGCATCTGCAAGCTCCTCAAAGACATGAACGGCATCGCTGACGGTAAAATCACGTCCTGCCAGACCATAAATATAATTGACTGCCTCGATCATCACCTTATAGCGGAACAGACCGGCTGTCACCTCGCTTCCCAGGGGGCCTCCGTTGCCGTTGTAGCTCTCACAGCGGTCAAGGATCGCTACTGCCTTGCAGTTCTTTAATGCTTCTGCAATCTCCTTTGCAGGGAATGGACGGAACACACGAAGCTTTAAGACACCGACCTTTTTGCCCTGTTCTCTCATCTCATCCACTGCCTGCTTTGCAGTTCCGGCGGCAGATCCCATCAGAAGCATAATGTAATCGGCATCCTCCGTACGGTATTCCTCAAAAAGACCAAAACCTCTGCCGGAAAGCTTTTTAAACTTCTCTGCCACCTCCAGGATCACTTCCTTGGAATTCTCCAAAGCGATCTCCTGATTCTTTTTGGCTTCCATGGCATAATTGGAAATGGAATATGGTCCCACCGCGATCGGCTTGCCCGGATTCAGAAGATACTCCTCCGGCTCATATTCTCCAACAAAATCCTTCACCAGCTCGTCCTCTAAAAGCTCAATATTCTCTACAGCATGACTGGTAATAAAACCATCCTGACAAACCATGATCGGCAGATGTACTCTGGCATCCTCCGCGATCGGATATGCCTGAATAAAGTTATCATAGGCTTCCTGATTGTTCTCCGCATAGATCTGGATCCATCCCGTATCTCTTGCTCCCATACCATCGGAATGATCGCAGTTGATATTGATCGGTCCGGAAAGCGTACGGTTTACCAGAGTCAATGCCAGTGGCATACGATTAGATGCAGCAAGTAAAAGCTCCTCCCACATCAGTGCCAGTCCTGCGGAAGAGGTGGCGGTCAGACTTCTCGCACCTGCTGCCTCTGCTCCTATCGCAGCACTCATGGAAGAATGTTCGCTCTCTACCGGGATAAACTCTGTATCCATTTCTCCGTTTGCAATATATGTAGATACCATCTGTGGAATCTCTGTCGATGGTGTGATCGGGAATGCCGGCATAACATCCGGATTCACCTGACGAATGGCATAAGCCACCGCTTCATTTCCTGACATACGCTCTTTAATTGCCATTCGTATTTCCCTCCTTCATCTCGATCGCACCAAACGGGCATACTCTCTCGCAGATTCCGCAGCCCTTACAGTGATCATAATCAAATGCCCCACGCTTACTATCCTTTACCGGAATGCTTCCATCCGGACAGACCGGTGCGCATAAAAGACATTGTTTACATAAATCCTCATGAAAAACCGGTGTATTTGTTCTCCACTCTCCTGTCTGGAACAGCTTGGATGTTCCACCGGCAAATACCATCAACCCTTCGGTGAGTTCGGTATGAGAAGATTTCTCGTTAATCTTGGTAATATCTGTTCTCATTGTTTTCTCCGTTTCTATATCTGTACATTGCTATTATGATGCCGGGAATAAAGGTTATTTTACCCCAACTGATGCCACGGACCGCTGTCCGTTCTTGATCCCTGTATCATATTATTATGCAGACATCTGATTGTACTCCTCAATGGCTTCCTCCACCACATCATAAGCGCGCTCCAGTGCCTTCATATTGCCGTCGATCACCTCCGGCTTCTTGGCAAATTTATGCTCATAAGATGCTCTCATCTCATGGATAAACTTGTCCCGTGGCATAATATCGCTGACTGCAACAGCAGCGGCAAGCATTGGCGAATTCGGGAAGTTCTTACCCAGTGTCTCCACAGAAATCTTTCTGGCATCTACAGTATAAACTCTGCCCTCATAGCCTCCCAGCTCGTCCATGACTTCCTCTTTGGACTTCGGTGTATTGATAATGATCGCACCTGTCTTTTTCAGGCCTGCTGTAACATCCACGGATGCCAGTAATGTCTCATCTACCACTACTACATAATCCGGATGATATATATTGGAATGAACACGGATCTTGTCAGAGCTGATACGGTTATATGCCGTGATCGGGGCTCCCATTCGCTCCGGACCATATTCCGGAAATCCCTGTACATTCTGTCCTGTCTTGAATGCAACATCAGCTAACAGAAGTGCTGCTGTCTTTGCTCCCTGACCGCCACGGCCATGCCATCTGATCTCAATTCCATTTTTCATGCTGATAACCAAACCTTTCCACATAAATAATAAACTTTATCACGTTTGCTGCATTACTGAAAAAATGATGCAACATTAACTATTATATATGGCTGTCGATAAATGTAAAGCGAAAATGTTTAATTTTGTTCATTTTATAAATGAATCATTTTCACTGTTATACAGTATAACATCTTTTCCAAATCTTGACATCTATACCAAATTAATCAAAATTCAGATACAAATTTTATATCTACACCACGATTTTATGGTATACTCTTAGGTAGAGTTTTAATTAAGGAGGTTTTTATTATGGAATTTAAAACATTACAACAGGCGATGATCGCCGCTATGAAAGCAAGAGAAAAGGAACGTAAGGAGGCAATCTCTGTACTGGTATCTGCCGCAAAGAAGTTGGCGATCGACGAGGGATGCCGTGAGGATATTCCTGAGGAGCTGGTAGACCGTGCGATCTTAAAGGAGATCAAGAGCGTCAAGGAGCAGATCGACACCTGTCCTGCTGACCGTACTGATCTGAAGGACGAGTACGCATTCACTCTTTCTGTTATGGAGGAATATGCACCAAAGCAGTTATCTGAAGAAGAGATCCGCAGCATTATCAATGAGAAGTTTGCAGATGTGATCGCTACCAAAAATAAAGGACAGATCATGAAGGCCGTTATGGGCGAGCTGAAGGGCAAGGCAGACGGCAAGATCATCAACCAGGTAGTATCCAGTCTTTGTCAGTAAATGAATCACGGAGGAATTTATGTATAAAACACAAACCGCGCCTATGGGCTGGAATAGCTGGGACTGCTACGGTGCCGCTGTCACGGAGGATATCGTCCGCCAGAATGCAGCCTTTATGGCAGAGCATCTGAAACAATACGGCTGGGAATACATCACCGTAGATATCCAGTGGTCAGAGCCAACAGCTGAGAATCACGAATATCATCCATTTACAGAGCTTTGTATGGACGAGTATTCCCGTCTGATCCCGGCAGTCAACCGCTTTCCTTCTTCGGCAGACGGCAAAGGCTTTGCGCCTCTGGCAGAATATGTCCACTCTCTGGGGCTGAAATTCGGCATCCATATTATGAGAGGCATTCCACGCCAGGCTGTCCATCAGAATACCCCGATCCTTGGAAGCACACAGACCGCCCGTCAGATTGCCAAAACAGACAGTATCTGTCACTGGAATACCGATATGTACGGCGTAGATCCGGAGGCAGAGGGAGCCAAAGCATATTATGACAGCCTTTTTGCCCTTTATGCTTCCTGGGGCGTTGATTTTATTAAATGTGATGATATCGCCAGAGAGCTTCCCCATGAGGAAGCGGAATTGATCCTTTTGTCCCGGTCTCTGCAGGACTGTGGCAGAGACATGATCCTGAGTCTTTCTCCGGGACCGGCTTTGTTAGAAAAGGCAGAGCTTTACAAGCAGACATCCAATATGTGGCGTATCACTGATGATTTCTGGGATTCCTGGCCACAGCTTTATGAGATGTTTGACCGGGCCAGAGAATGGTGTATCCACGCCGGCAACGGATGCTGGCCGGATGCGGACATGCTTCCGATCGGACCGATCAAGCAGGATTATGATCCTGCTCTCAGCACGGAATTCACACAGGATGAACAGATTACCATGATGTCTCTGTGGAGCATTTTCCGTTCCCCTCTGATCATCGGTGGAGAAATGACCAAGTTTGATGATTTCACCATGGGACTGATCACCAATGAGGAAATCCTGAAAATGCACCGCAATGCCCGCCATTCCCATCCGGTATGGCAGAGGGACATTGACGGCACCGAGCATATCCTTTGGACCGCCGTCAGCAGTGAAGGCGGCCAGTATGCCGTAATTTTCAACACCGGCGAGCAGGACAGCTCCATCCGTATCCCATTGCAGGATCTGGAGATCTACCATCCGGTACACTCCACTGAGCTTTGGAGCGGACAGACCTCAGAAGTTGCAGAAACCATCAACGTATCCCTGAAAAAGCATGGGGCTGCTGTATTCTATTTAAATTAATACAAATCGAAAAACGCATCTTTGATATATTAAACAAAGATGCGTTTTTTATCTACGATATTTTTCTAATATCCCCTGATTCCCTCCAGGGAATCATCATGATCGATCCACTCCTGCACCATGATCTCCCGGTAATCCTCCTCCGTATCACGGATCACAACTTTTTCAATGCCTGCATTGATGATCATTTTTTTACACATAGAACAGCTATTGGAGTTTTTCACATAACGTCCCGTCGCCACCTCCCTGCCGGACAGATACAGGGTACTTCCGATCATCTTTTCCCGTTCTGCACTGATGATGGCATTGGCCTCCGCATGAACACTGCGGCATAGCTCGTACCGTTCTCCCCGGGGTATTTCCATTTCCTGTCGGATACACCGTCCCAGATCGCTGCAGTTTTTGCGGCCCCTTGGAGCTCCCACATATCCGGTGGAGATCACCTCATCATTTTTTACGATAACAGCACCGTAATGTCTTCGCAGGCAGGTTCCCCGCTTTGATACCACATCTGCAAGATCCAGATAATAATTCACTTTATCTCTTCTAGCCACGATCGTTCTCCTTTGTCAGTTCAATAATATTACCATCCGGATCAGCCACACAGGATGTATACTCACCCCACTCATTATGCCCCGGAGCTGTCACCTGCTGCGCTCCGCATCCAAGACATTTCTGATGCATTTCATTGACATCATCCACGGTGATCAGGAGATGGAAGTGATTGGTAACGCCTCCGCCGTATCCGTATCCGCGGCAGGTGAGTCTCTCGTAATCCCTGCGACCCACCATGGTCAGAACAATACCGTCTTTTTCAAAATAAGCTCTGCTGCCCTGCATCTCCATGCTAAATCCCAGCGCATTGCGGTAAAAATCTATCATTCTGCCCATGTCCTCGGTCATCAAAATAATGCCGGTGATCCGTGGCTTTGCACTGTCCAATTTTCCGGACTCATCCGAAGCAGTCTGCCCCTCAGTTTCCGGCTGTGTCTCTGTCCCGTCCACTGCTGTCTCTGCCGGATCCTGTGAAATTTCCTGCTCTGATATTTCTGTAGCTCCCATATCAGGCGCACTCTGTGTATCTTCCACAGACGGATTCTTTTCCTCTGAAGATACTGTTGCAGCCACCGGATCCTCTGCTATCTGTGGTGCCTCCGAAGCCTTCACCTCAGCCACCGGCTGCTTATTCCACGCCGTATCCCCAGGTACTTCTGCTTTTGTCTGTCCAATATATAGTACAGTTCCTGTATTGGCAGGAAGTGTGACACAGATTCTGCCGTTTTCAAAGCGGACATTTTCACTGCAACCCAGCAGATCCGTCACATTGCCATCTGCCGGTACACCAAACTCCATGGTCGCCGGTGCATCATCACAGTTTAATGCCGTCACCATGCAATTTCCGTCCAACGCCCTGCCATAGGCAAACTGGCGGTTCGTCAAGTGAAGCTCTTTATATTCTCCGTAAGTCAGCTCCGGATATTCCTTCTTCATAGCCCCCAGTTTCGCACAGAGAGCCGTTACCGGATTGGTCTTTACCGCGTCCGCAAAATCGGACAGATCCAGATACGGGCGAAGATTCCAGTCAGAGCCCTGTTCCTTCTTTCCCTCGATACCAAACTCCGATCCATAATAGACGGAAGGAATGCCATATAAAGTATACACGAGCAATGTCACAAGCTTTAAATGCTCCTTCTGATTCAGCTTGGTATAAATCCTCTCCACATCATGATTGTCCGCAAATGTGTACAGACGTCCCCCCCTGCAGATATCATTTAACCGGCGGATCGTATGAGCGATCTCGAAATAATTGTGATCATTATGACCGGAATAAAGTCCCTTGTGAAGCTCATAATTCGTCACACAATGAAGTGTTTCATCGTTGACCCATCTGCTGTAATCTCCATGGATCACCTCTCCCATGAGCCAGAAATCCTCTTTCATCTGTGATGTCTCATAGCGCATCCTCTTCATAAAATCAAAGTCCAGCACATCAGCTGCATCCAGACGGATTCCATCAATATCAAAGGTATCGATCCAGAAACGGATCACATCAAAAAGATACTGCATGACCTCCGGATTTCTCTGGTTCAGCTTGACTAACAGATTGTATCCGCCCCAGTTTTCATAGGAAAATCCGTCATTATATTCATTGTTGGCACCAAAATTCACATTACAGAACCAGTCACGGTACGGAGAACTTTCTCTGTTTTTCTGCAGATCCTCAAACGCAAAGAATCGGCGCCCCACATGATTGAACACTCCGTCTACAACAACCTTAACACCCATTCCATGGCAATAATCCACAAAATCACGAAAATCTTCATTGGTTCCAAGACGGATATCTACCTTCTTGTAATCTGTGGTCTCATAGCCATGTCCCACAGATTCAAATAACGGTCCGATGTAGATTGCCGTAAATCCCATATCACAGGCATGCTTTGCCCACTGCTTCAACTGATCAAAATGTTCCTCTGCAACCCCTGTATTCTCCTTACTGCATCCGCAAAGTCCTAACGGATATATGTGATAAAATACTGCACTGTCATACCAAGCCATACTCTTCCTCTTTCTGCGTATTTACGCGTTTATTATGTATTTAACTGTACCTGCTGACCATTTTCTGCCCGGCAGTAATACATGGATATCTAAAAATCTACCGATCTGTTCAGACACTTTTCCTCAAACTCCGCTGCCGGTATTGGTTTCGAAAAATAATACCCCTGTATATAATCCGGCTTCAGATCCAGCACACACCGAAAGACCTCCTCAGTCTCTACGCCTTCATAACAAACGGTCAGATTTAATGAATGCGCCAGCTCCGTAAACTGCTTTACTACCAGATAATCATATTTGCTGTTGGTGATATTCTGGATAAAGGACTGGTCGATCTTCACCAGATCAAAAGTCATATCCTTCACATACCGCAGATTGGAATATCCGGTACCAAAATCATCAATCGCCAGCGGGATCGACTCATCCTTGAAGGAACGAAGCACCCTTGCCACCACACTGCTTTCGATCTCGCCGCTCTCTGTCACCTCGATCATCAGAACACTCTTGTCCACATTTAAGGTATCGATCAATGATAAAATATCCTGCAGAGCATTACTTTTCTTGATCTGTACAAATGACAGATTCACATTCATCCGGAAGCCCGGCACCGCCTTCTGCCATTTCACACACTGCTCAATGGCTGTTTTGGTGATCCATCTTCCCAACGGAATGATCAAACCGGTTTCCTCCAGTATCGGAATAAACTGTCCCGGAGACATAAATCCAAATTTGGAACTGTGCCAGCGGATCAATGCCTCTGCCCCGAGAATCTTCTTTTTGGCAATGTTTACTACCGGCTGGTAGTATAACTCAAAGCCGTGGAAATCATTCTCAATGTCCTTCCGCAGCTCCTCCTGCACATCCAGCGTATGTACATAATCCTCATATACGGCATGAGAATAACGGATACAGTTATTTTTTCCGCTGATCTTTGCCTGATGCAGGGCAAATCCTGCACTTTCTATGATCTTTCCTACATCCTGTTCTCCTGTATGAAAATATATGCTTCCCGCTGAAACCGTATAATAAGTGACATGACCGCTTTCCGAGATCAGATGCTCAATCTTTTCCCGTATTTCCCGATATAATGTCTTTGCCGGATCCTCTTTCTTTTCATCGAAGCATCCCTTCACCAGAACCGCCATCTCATCGCCGTCCATACGGAACACTCTTCCCTTTTCCTGCACGATATCCCGAAGACATTCCGCCAGGTTCAGTAAGATTTCATCGCCAAATGCAACGCCGTATTTTTCATTGATCTCTTTAAAATTATCGATACCGATCTGCAGCAGATATCCCTCGAAACAATCCTGCTTTATGAGTCTTTCCATATACTCCTTCAGTTTTTGCTCTCTGTACAGACCTGTTACTCCGTCAATCTTACTTTTCTTGCCAATATCGGAAATTCTGCCGATCAAAAATGCAGGCTTACCGTCCGAATCCTCCACAACCTGTCCACGGCATGAGATCCAGACCGGTTTTCCATTCCGCCCAACCCATCGGTATTCCATATCATGCTCTTTGGACTGCCCGGTAATAATCTCATTGAGATTTGCCTCCAGCAGTGGATAATCCTGCGGGTATACGATTTTTTTCAGCGCCGTAAATGCATCCGAAAATTCCGTCGTCTCAAATGGGAATACATCTGCTGCACTGTCAGAAATCACATATTTATTATTCTTAATATCAAGAACAAACAGATAGTCATCGGTACATTTTCCAAGCACCGAAAAGACCTTGCCATACATATGCATATCATCACTGATTATATTCTCTCCCATATATCCACCATCCTTTCTCTCTCATTCTATATATCTGTTATTTTAATAAATTATTTCACACTATTTCCGGCGGCTTGCCCGAATGCTGTGATGCCGTACCTTGCAGTCATACATATTATCATCCGCCTTCTTCATCAGTTCATCGATCTCATTGACATCATGGATTGCCTCCATAATAATACCAGTACTGGCTCCCAGCACATATGCTTTGTGCTCCGTCATATTCCAGTTGTCGATCCAGCTCTGGAGTCTCTTTTCAAACTGACTCACAAAATCCTCCGGCACATCCTCTGCTTTCCACAGACACAATGCCACATATTCATCTCCGCCAAATCTGGCACAGATTCCCTTATCACCTGCAGCCTCTGACAGAGCATCCGCAATTGCCTTAATCGCCACATCCCCTTCTCCATGACCATAATTGTCATTTATCATTTTCAGATGATCCAGATCAACAGAAGCCATAAAGATCCTTCGGTCCTGTCCCTCCAATTCCTTCATCCGATGGGCGAACTCACCATAAAAACCTCTGCGGTTATAAAGTCCCGTCAGAGCATCACGAATATACAGGTCATACAGCTTGGACTGATTTTTGACCGTACCGAGGATCTGTGCCATCGCCATCATAAAATCCTTCATCCGCTCATAATCCAGCTCCTGATCTCTGCATTCCAGCAAAAGATATCCGTATACCTCCTCCTGCCAATGCAGCGGAAGATAAAGAACATAACTGCTTTTCTCCAGCATTTCCTCTGGGATCATTTCTATACTGTGGTTTTCCATTTCCTGCAGCGGAATGGTCATGTGGCCATCCTTTCTTTCAATGAGAAGCAGAACATGATCCTCTTCAAATCCCTTTGGCAATGGAATATCCGTATGCTGACAGAACTCTTTATTGACAAAAACTCTGCATCCTCCGGTCATCATATCCGGCAGACATTCCGGAAATCTTTTGACAATATTCATCATGGAGTGTCCTTCCGTCATCTCCGTCATCATATGGAATATCCGCTCAATATGTGCCTGCTTCATCTCCACGCGGGTATAAACATCCAGTATATGCTGATTGGAGGTCTGGAAATGTGTCTTTTTGCATCCACAGGACTCCCCGTTTATAATGTGAAACGGAACCCGTACCGATCTCGGTACCGCCCGGTGATCTGCCTCGGTCTCCTGTATCAGGGAAATGATCTCCGCAGCGATCATCTCCTGATCCACCCGTCCTGTAGTCAGACGCGGAATACAGTACCGGATCAGATCTATCCCATCAAATCCCGTCACAATGACATCCTGTGGCACATGGTATCCCTTCTCTTCCAAAACATTGATCACCGTCAATGCCATGGTATCATTGGCACAGATGATCGCGTCCGGAAAGTCCTCTGTATTATTTTCCAGCCATTTTTCACAGATCCTGCGGGCCGGCTCACTGCAAAAATCTCCGTATGCAATATGCTCCGGCTTCACCGGCATGCCATTTTCCTGCAGCACCTCCCGGAACGCATCCAGCCGTTCCTCAGAAAAGGAATTTCCCTTAAAACCTGCTATAAAATACGGATTATGTCTGTGATGCCCCTCAATGACATGACGAACCAGACGTTTGAAGCAGGACAGATAATCCAGACAGATATTGAAGCAGCCCTCCATCTCGTAATCTACAGTAATAACCGGTGTATGCACCTCCAACGCCTGATCCCGCAGCTTTAGCAAAAGCTGCCTGTGAAGAATTGTCTGACCCATCAGGATCAATGCCGCCAGATCCTTCATTGGGATATTTTCAAAAATAGACGCCTCACCATTGGAATGTGGCGTAGGAAAATCCATCTTATCAAAACAGCCAAAAACCATGATCCGATATCCGTTTTCTCTGGCTCTCCGATAGATCGTATGCATTAACCCTGCATTTTCTTTATCCTGAAGCTGCGAAACACAAACGCCGATTATTTTTGATTTTTTTGTGAGATCATCTTTTTTACTATTCATCTTAGTATCTCCTAATCTGCTTTTGTCTTGGCAAACATTATATCACAAATCTACCTTTTCTTCCATTCCGTCACATAATAGTGCATTCCCGTACCAAAGCAAAGCGCCGCCACTATTATAATACCTCCAAATAGCTGCTCATAAAGAGACGTTGCCTGATCGGAAAGTATCTCCAAAAGGACCGACGTTGTATTGAAGGTAATGTGCGTAGCCATAGAGGCAAATACCGTTCCCGTCACTTCTACAACCATTCCAAGGATCATTCCCAGTGCAAATGCGTACAGACCCTGTATGAGATTCATATGAAACACACCAAACAATGCCGCCTGAAACGCATTCGCGATCCAAAATGAAAACGCCGGCCGTAACCGGTCAAGGATGACCCCGCGAAAGATAAACTCCTCCGCAATCGGACCTAACAGCATGACGTAAGGAACCGCCAATATACTGGAGGATATATCCAGTGTATCCATCAGCTCCTGATAACCTTCAAAAGCCTTTGGACAGACCTGTGCTGCCAGCCCCACGATGACCGTTAAAATAATGCAGGCACCGAAGCCCAATGCCACTGCGCCCGGGATCCTTTTCCCTCCCAGCGCTTTCCTGTACGGAAACGGCTTCTCCCTCCACTGCCACCGGAAATACAAGGTGCCGCACCACAAGATCGTAATCCCTGCATATACTAGAGATATGACCATGGTATAATCACTGATAATATGCGTCAGTGTTCCCACCAGTGATTCTTTGTCCCCTCCATGTACAGCCATCACATAGACCGCCAGTCCGATCAGACAGAGCATGGACGCCACAAACTGTACCACAAACGCTCCCAGCAATATCGACACCGCCTTAAACAGTGCAGATACTCTCAGCTTCTGTAAACTCACCGTGTTTTGCACAACCTCCGGTTCCTTCTGAATATCACTCATATTTATCTCCATTTCCTGTTTATTCAAAAACAGGGGCTGCCTTATGACAACCCCTAACTGTTATGTATTATTTCTTTCTCTGTAAAAACTCCGGTATTCTTATCTCACCGCTCTCTGATGCCTGTCTTCCATAGGCTCCCGCTCCCGGAGAAACCGGCGCTGCTGCCGATGGTACCGGCTGTTTCTGCATAGATGGTGCTGCTACTGTCTTTTGTACAGAAGAAGCTACCTGCCCCTCTTTAATGGCAAAATTGGTTTTTGGCACACTGGCCTTTGCAAAAGAAGGTACTGTATTTTTCTCCTCATCCAATCCTGTCGCGATCACAGTGATCTTGACCTTTTCTGTCATGGAATCATCCACTACCGCACCAAAAATGGTGTTACAATTCTCACCGGTAAGCTCCTCGATATAAGAAGCTGCATCATTGGCATCAAACAATGTGATGTCACCGGAAATATTAATGATCACATGGGAAGCACCCTCGATCGTTGTCTCAAGCAGCGGGCTGGAAATAGCCTGTTTTACTGCATCCAGACACTTCTCTTCTCCCTCTCCTACACCAATACCAATATGTGCGATTCCCTTATCCTTCATAACGGTACGAACATCTGCAAAATCCAGATTGATCAGTCCCGGTACATTGATCAGGTCTGTGATACCCTGAACACCCTGCTGAAGCACCTCATCAGCCTTCTTCAGGGCATCCTCCATTGAGGTTCTGCGGTCAACGATCTGCAGCAACTTATCATTTGGGATCACGATCAATGTGTCAACGTGCTCCTTTAACCTCTCGATTCCCGACTGTGCATTATTCATACGGGTACGGGCCTCAAAAGAAAACGGCTTTGTCACGATACCAACCGTGAGGATCCCCATATCCTTTGCCAGCTGTGCTACCACCGGAGCAGCTCCTGTTCCGGTTCCGCCACCCATTCCACATGTTACAAAAACCATATCTGCACCGCGGATAATATCCGTCAGCTCATCTTTATTTTCCTCTGCAGCCGCCTGTCCAACCTCCGGCGAAGCTCCTGCTCCCAATCCCTTCGTCAGCTTTTCGCCAATCTGCAGACAATTCGGTGCCTTGCAATTTAATAAATGCTGCTTATCCGTATTGACGCATACAAATTCAACACCCTGGATTCCTTCCTCGATCATACGGTTAACCGCATTATTGCCGCCGCCACCGACACCTACCACTATAATCTTTGCAGATGCATCTGGCTCACTTGTCTTAATCTCTAACACGACTGCTCCTCCTCTTTCTGAAAATAATTTATCTTTTCTGTCATTATCAGTGAATTACTAATTTTATAAAACAAACCAACAACTTAAACCTACCCTATATAATACTAAGAATGCGAAGAATAATCAAGGAGAACATTTGTTTTTCTTTTTATCTTCACTGTTCCGCAGGCTGATCTGTGGCTGTAGCATCCGCTGTGCCATCACCGGATGCCGTATCATTTTCGGCCTCCGAACCGCCTGTACTGCTGTCGTCAGAAGAAGGATCACTCCCTGCTTCATCCCCGCTTCCTGTGTTGTTATCCACAGCTCCGCTGCTGTCTGTATCTGTCGTTTTCAGTATGATCCGGTCACCTGAGTTAAAATTTTCCATATTGATCGTGCCTGCAAGTCCTTTTTTGTTTGTTTTTTTCAATACACTTGCAAGAGCTGCCATATCGTCATCATAAAAATCCTTCTGTCCCAGATAAACCTCAACCTGTCCGGAATACAATGTGACATTCTTCCCTTCAAATTTCACCTGATCCACCTGCACCTTATAGTGCTTGATCAGACGTGACAGATTCATAATGGTCTCAAACAGTGAATCATCCTTCACCTCAAAGGCCTCATTTAATGTGAATTTGCCAAATTTGATACCGGTCACCACCGGCACTCCGTCCATAGGCTCTGTCATGCTCTGCAGCACTACTCCATCCTTATCAAAATAGATGTACTGTCCCATATATTTCACACAGCCGCTGATCGTCTTGTCGTATACATGCAACACGATCCCTGACGGGCTTTTCCATTCCACATCGATCTCCTGTACAAACGGCAGACAGGAAATATGTCCCAGCTTGCTCTTTGCCAGAAAATAAAGCGTGTGATATGCATACTTATCCGACATGGCAGAGGAAATAATCTCCTGATCGGAGTATATCTCTCCACCCTCTACCTTTATATCCGTGATCCTCAAGAACCAAAACACACCGGCCGTGATCAAAAAGAGGCCAAGGATCAGTCCTCCGATTATCTTTACGTGTCTCAAATCATTCCTCCTATTTGCGCTTTATCCGCGCGGATACATTTAAAACCAGCCCAAGCTCTGTCATCATGATCAGGCAGGCCGTTCCTCCGTAACTGATCAACGGCAAAGGAACACCTGTCGATGGGATCGTATTGGTAACAACGGCAATGTTAAAAAGCACCTGGATCGCGATATGTATCATAACACCTACACAGATCATGCTTCCGAAAATATCCGGTGCATTGCAGGCGATGATCACAATCCTCCATAACAGAACCAGAAATGCGATCATAACAAATACAGCTCCCACAATTCCAAGCTCCTCGCAGATCACGGCAAAGATCATATCGTTATATGCCTCCGGGATATATCCAAGCTTCTGCATGCTCTCCCCCAGACCGCTTCCCAGAATACCTCCGGAAGCGATAGCATAAAGTCCCTGCAATATCTGGAAACCTCCCGGTTCATTCTCAATGTCTCTCCAGGATGCGATACGTCCGGCACGGAAGCCCCCTCCTATCATGGCGTATGCCAGTGCTAAGCCTACTGCGGCAATCGCACAGAAGATAAAATACTTCTTTTTCTTGCTGGCAACAAAACACATACCGCCGGCAATAACCGTTACTATGATCGCCGTACTCAGATTTTCCTTTCCGATCAGGGCAATTGCCGGTATGATATAAACCATTACCTTCAAAAAACCCTGAAAGGTATCAAGCCGCTTTCTCGAAAGATAGACGGCATATGATACAAAAAGGATCACTCCGATCTTGGTGAACTCCGACGGCTGAAATTCCATACCAAGCTTCAGCCATCTTCTCGCACCATTATGCTCTACTCCGATACCCGGTATCAAAACGATCGTCTGAAGGATCAGACATACCACATAGATCAGATAAACTATATTGAACTTTTTGAGGTATAACTCCCGATAATCCCACCGGGCCACAAAAAGCATGCAGAAAATCCCGCCCAGCATGCCAAACGCCTGCCGGGTTACAAAACGATACGGATTGCTAAAACGGCTTGTGGAAGCTGTATAGGAGCTTGCACTATAGATCATCAGTATTCCAAAAAGTGCGATCACCACCGTCATAAATAAAAGCATATAATCCATTTGATAATAATAATGTTCTCTCTTCCGTCTGCCATTCTGTGCTTTCGCCATACTAATAACCATGCCTTCCAGACTTATTATAATTGATTAACATATTCCTTAAACAAAGTTCCCCTCTGCTCATAGCTCTTAAACATATCCCAGCTTGCACATGCCGGAGATAAAAGCACAGCCTCTCCACTCTGCGCCTGTTGTGCGCTTACGGTAACAGCCTCCTTCAGGGAATCTACACGGATAATATTGGTAAAGCCCGCTTTTCTGGCCGCTGCTTCGATCTTATCCGCCGTTGCCCCCAAAAGCACCAGACATTTCACCGTATCCCCAAAGGAATCGATCCATTCCTCATAGGAGGATTGCTTATCATATCCACCACCGATCACAACCGTCGGTGTTACCATTGCCTGTACTGCCTTGATGGCTGCATCGGGATTGGTTCCCTTCGAGTCATTGTAATATTTGATGCCACCGACCTCACGTACAAATTCGATACGGTGTTCCACTGCCTTAAACTCTGCAACCGCTTTACGGATACACTCCACAGGTACTCCCATATGCATGGTGATCGCCACCGCAGCCATAACATTCTCATAATTATGTACTCCCAGAAGCTGCATATCATGGATCGTACATATTTTGATCTCTTCGGTATCCTTATAGATAATATCTTCTCCATCCAGCCAGATACCTCTCTCCAGCGGCCGGGCACTGCTGAACCAGAACACATCAGCCGGTATCTTGTCAGCCAGCTTCTGAAGCTCAGGATCCTCATAATTGAGTACACAGATCTGATCCTTTGTCTGATTCTCCGCAATCCTTGCCTTGGTATCAATATAGCACTGCATCGTATGATGACGGTTCAGATGATCTGGTGTGATGTTCAATATCGCACTCACCTCCGGGCAAAATGAATGGATGGTCTCCAGCTGAAAGCTGCTGACCTCCGCTACAGTCACAGAGGAATCCTTCATCTCCAGTGCATATTCCGTATAAGGAAGGCCGATATTTCCAACGACATAAACGCTGTCGTAGTATTCTCTCATGATCGCCCCTGTCAATGCAGTCGTCGTGGTCTTTCCATTGGTTCCTGTAATGGCCGCCAGACGTCCTTTTCCACAAACATATGCCAGTTCGATCTCTCCCCAGACCGGAACCTTTTTGTCCTGAAGCTTGATCACAAAATCCTGATCCGTAGGCACTCCCGGACTTAATACTGCCAGATCCAAAGTATCCATAACCTCCTCCGGCAGATTTCCAATAATCAGATCATACCGGATAGAATCCGATATTTTGGCACAGATCTGTTCCCTGTCCGCTTTCTCATTGCCTTCAAGTACTACCGGCTTTGCCCCCTTGGCCGCCAAAAGGCGGATCGCTGCAACACCGCTCACTCCGGTTCCTACCACAAGAACTCTTTTCCCTGTAAAATCCATGATTGCCTCCTATCTCATCTGTACATCAATTTATAGGGCCGCCAATGCGATCAGACAAAACAATGCCGTCACGATCGAAAAAACTGCGACCACCTTTGTCTCCGACCATCCACTCTGCTCAAAATGATGATGGATCGGTGCCATTTTAAAGATTCTCTTTCCGTGGGTAATCTTGAAATATCCTACCTGAAGGATCACCGATAATACTTCCACCAGGTAGATCACTCCCACGATCAGTATATACAGCGGCATTTTGAGCAAAAGCGCCGTCGATGCCACAAATCCTCCCAGTGCCAGAGAGCCTGTGTCTCCCATAAATACACTGGCTGGATATACATTAAATATCAAAAAGCCCATCAATGCCCCTGCCACAGCAGCGCATACCGGAGCGGCCGTACTCCCCGTTCCGATCGCAACAACCGTAAAAAAAACTGCGACCAGCAGAGTCACGCTGGATGCAAGACCATCCAGTCCGTCTGTAAAGTTTGTTCCGTTGACAGTCCCTACCATGACAAAGAACAAAAACGGAAGAAACAGCTCCGCCGGAAGACTGATATATGTCCCCGATACGATCCCGCCGGTAAACGGGAGCAGCATCTGCATCTCATAATGCAGCTGCTCTGTATAATAATAAGCAAATACCACGGTGACTCCAAGCTGCAATACCAGCTTCTGCCACGCCCTGAGCCCCAGAGAACGTCTCATGACCACCTTGATATAGTCATCCAGAAACCCGATCAGGCCAAAGCCTACCGTTGCAAACAATATCGGTAAGATCTCCGGATAATCCTGCAGATACCATGACGATGTCACCACCACAGAAATTAATATGATCAAGCCTCCCATTGTAGGCGTCCCTGCTTTTTTCAAGTGACTCCTCGGCCCATCCTCCCTGACATATTGTCCGAATTTAAGCCGTTTCAAAAACGGTATCACCACCGGACAAAGTACAATACTAATGGAAAATGAAAGCAGCACCGGTATTATGGTATCGAAGTAATCCATGGCTATTCCTCCTCCTGCTTATTTCGGATTCTTTCGGTACCTTTACCCCTCCCGGGACGCTTCTCATTCGTAATGAATATTGTAATCCAATCCCTGCCAGAAATCAACCCGGCTCTGCTGTCGATATTTCTCCTCTTTCGACACCCAGATATGGAAGTGCATTGTCCAGCAATTCAGAAATCACCGGCGCAGCGATCGTTCCGCCATAATATATTCCCTGAGGTTCATCGATCAGAACAAGTGCCGCCACAACCGGATTGTCTGCCGGTGCAAATCCCATACAGGAGGCAATATATTTATTGCTTCGGCGGGGAAGCTTTTCGGAGGTTCCTGTCTTTGCTCCAACCTGATATCCCTCCACAAATGCTTTTTTGCCGGACCCCTCCGACACAACAGACTCCAGGATCATCCGCATTGTTTCGGAGGTTTGCCCTGATATTACATTTTCCTGCACCGGATAAGTGAGTCTTTTTACTGCCGTCCCATCGCTGCTTTCCAGCTTCACACCAAAATGCGGTGTGATCTGCGTACCACCATTGATGATCATACTGATCGAAGACAGCAGTCTTACCGGTGTCAGCTGAAACGACTGTCCAAAGGACATCGTAGCAAGCTCCACCGCCCCCACATTTTCTTTCTGATGCATGATCGTGGACGCTTCTCCCGGCACATCGATCCCTGTTTTACTCAGGATCCCCAGCTGCTGCAGATAACGAAACATATTATCTACCCCCAGCCTGGCTCCCACCTCCATAAATACCGGATTGCAGGAGTTCTGCACTCCTTGTACAAAGGTTTCCGAACCATGGCCTGTGGTTTTGTGGCATCGTATCCTGCGGTCCTCCACAATCTTAAAGCCCGGACAATGAAATGTATCCTCCAGCTTTACCACGCCTGCTTCCAGCGCAGAGGTGGCCGTGATCACCTTAAATGTAGAACCCGGCTCATAGGTATCGCTGACGCAGGCATTCCTCCACATCCCATTAAGTGCTTCCTGCTTTTTCTTATCGGACATGTTTTTCCCGGCGGATGTGTTCAGCGTGTAAGGATCATTCAGATCAAACTCCGGCACATTGACCATTGCATAGATCTCTCCGTTTTGCGGATTCATCATAACGATCCGGACGCTTTTTGCTTTCTTCGCTTTCATTACCTTTTTTGCCGCCTGCTGGGCAAAGGTTTGTATGTTCACATCCAGACTGCTGTATAAATTGGTTCCCGCAACCGGTTCTACCCGTTCTTCTGCTTTTCCATCAATCTCCAGCCCTCTGGCAGTGGTCATTGTCAGGATACTTCCATCCTGTCCCTGCAGATATTTGTCATAGGCAACCTCCATCCCGATAATCCCCTGATTATCTGCCCCGGTAAAGCCTATTACCCTGGAGGCAAACTCCGAATACGGATAATACCTTTTGTAATCCTCGTCCACCATGACTCCTGCCAGCTCCATATCCCGGATCTGATCGGATATCTCCTTATCTACATTGGATTTGATCTTTTCAATGGATGAAACCTTTTCTACTCTTTTTCGTACCTTCTCCTCCGGCAGCTCTAACAGATCAGACAGTACACGGATCACTTTTTCCGGATCCTCAATCTGGTTGTGAATGACCGAAATTGTGGATACCGGCTTGTTTGATGCGATCTCCACGCCGTTTCTGTCATATATGATCCCTCTTGCTGCTTTGACTGTCCTTTGTCTCTGATGTACCTCCTTGGCCTTTTCTCCATAATAGTCTGCCCTGTTTACCATCAAATATAACAATCTGCCGGCAAGCCCTATCATGCAAAGTACTATCATACCGTAAACAAACAACAGCTTTTGTCTCTGATTCGTCCTGCTTTGCTTCAGATAGTCCGTCATCCACCGGATCACTCCGTTTCATCTGACATTCCTTAATATCTATTAGCAAAACCTCTTAATTATTCATTCCGGTATCACCTTCTTCATTGTCAGCCGCCTTTTTTGCAACTCCATAGCTGCTATCCGAATAACCGCCATCCGGCGCTTCCTGATCCAGATTGCTTTTTGCAGTAGACGGAAGTTTCAACTTGCTTGCTTTTGTAATATCCGCCTTCTTACCGGAAGGATATATCTCAAGCATTGGCAGAATATCCTTCATCAGACTGCTGGCAAACTCTGTTGCATAAGTACTATGCGCCTGATCCTCCACATTTGGCTCATCTATAACCACATAGACCACCAGCTGAGGATTATTTGCCGGCACACAGCCAATAAAAGATACCAGATATTTTCCCTGTCCACGGGGAATTTTCTCTGCTGTACCTGTTTTACCTGCCACCTTGTAACCCTTTACTGATGCAGGATTCGCCGTTCCGTCTTCCACCGTAGCCAGAAGGAATTTCCGGAGAAGACGGCTTGTCTTTTCCGTGATCACCTTGCTCTCTACCGCATCGTCCTCCGACTGGATCACTGCCCCTGATTCACTGGACACTTCCTCAACTACATGAGGACGATAATAATTACCTCCATTGACAATAGCCGAAAACGCAGCCGCCATCTGTACCATCGTCACCGTCTGGCTTTGTCCGAAACTGGAGGTCGCCAGCTGTGTAGAATGCATGGTGTCATTATTAAACACAGTACCTGTCGCCTCACCCGGCAGATCGATCCCTGTCTTTCTGCCAAGACCAAAAGCATCCATATAATCGAGGAATTTCTCTTTTCCAAGCTTGGCACTGATCTGCATCATGACATCATTGCATGATACCATCAATGCCTGCCCCAGTGACAATGCTCCGTGGCCGCCATACTTATTTGCTACACATTTAATATATCTGTCTGCCACCTGCTGTCCACCGTCACAGACATAGGTGCTGTTTGCACTCGCCTTCCCCTCATCAAGACAGGCAGCGATCGTAATCGGCTTAAAGGTAGACCCCGGCTCATAGGAATCGCTGATACAATAATTTCTCCACAGCTCATTTAATGCCGTAAGCTGCTCCTCCTCCGACATTGCATTGATCTCATCCTGTGTATATGCCACTGACAGATCTCTCGGATTGTTCAGATCATACATAGAATTGGAACCCATCGCCACAATACCGCCCGTATTGGGATTCATCAAAAGACATGCGACTTTTTTGGCTCCCATATTCTTCATGAATTTCTGGATATGCTGCTCCATAATGCCCTGTACATTCACGTCAATGGTTGATCTGACCGAATAGCCATTGGTCGCTGCCTTGATGGTCTTGACCAGATTCAGCTCGGAATCATAATACCCAAACTGACGTCCATTGGTTCCATTCAGCATATCGTTGTAGGTATTTTCGATCCCCCAGGTTCCCGTGTTGGTGTCTGTACAAAAACCGATCACATCACATGCCACTGTGGAATACGGATACTCTCTCTTATATTCCTCTTCAAAATGGATCCCCCGGATATTCTCATCCTTATCCTGAAGCTTCTCCATTTTTGTAACATATTCCTTATCCAGTTCCTTGTAATCCTTCATCAGATAATATCTTGACGTCGGATTCTCCTTGAGGATCTTGTCCACATCACTGCCGGATATGCCAAATACATTTTCCAACGCATCCTTCGTGGGCTGGATATATTTCTTTTCCTTGCATATCGCTGCCGGATCCAGAAACAGATTATATACCTTCACACTGGTAGCAAGCTTATTACCATTGGTATCAACAATATCCCCTCTCTTGTACGGGATCGCATTACTGGTATGACTCTGCTGCGCCAGCATCCTCTTGGTATAATTGTCTCCCTTGACCTTGTTTAGATGAATGATCTGTGCTGTCAGGCCAATGCACCCTAAAATAACAAAACCAAACACAACAACGACGCGTACACGCATCGAACGGGTGCTTGGTTTATTTTTATAACGTGTATCTTTTACTCTTTTTCTTCTCTTTGCCATTACAAATCCCTGTCCTTATTTCCCGGAGGACTATTTGGAGTTTCCGGGAATATCTCCATATTGTTTCACCATATCGCTTTTTTTATTATCGTATTTATATACCTGATTGTCAACCGGCTGGATCATTCCCAGCTCTCCTGTGGCAATCTCATATACCTGTGAAAGATCTACGGAATCCATAATTTTCTGATAAGTGTCCTCATTTTCCTGTTTTGTCTCTGTAATCTCGGACTGGAGACTGATCACCTCGTTTTTCATCTGCGTGATCCCTGACTGTACCCTGAGATACATAAATGCAGCCACAAGCACAACAACAGCCGCTGCTGTCAGAAACAGAAAGGTTGTCAGCTCCATAGAGGCAGGAAGTGCTACCGGTTTCTGCTGCGGATATACCTTTGTCCTTCTCCGGCGCACCGGACGGGTCTTTCTCTCCGGTACCTCCTCCAGCTGATGCGCCAGATTATCATACACATATCCATTTCTTTCCTGTCTGTAGCCCGTACTTTTTCTACGTTCATTGTAATATGAACGACCAGTACGATCATAGCTGCGATAATTTGGTGATGCTGCCATTTTGTCACGCCTCCCTGCTTCCTTTTTGCCGCCGTCCCACTATGGCACAGCGGATATCGTGTCACAGATTACTCTGTGTAATATTCTGACGGTGCCCGTAATCCGCACCGTCGACCTTATTCAACAAACTGCGAATCCCCCAATCCGCAAGAATTTGTCGTGCCGAACTATTCGGCCTATATATGTTCAAATACCCTGAGCTTCGCACTTTTGGAACGGGAGTTTTCCTCCAGCTCCTTTTCTGATGGAAGTACAGGCTTTCTCGTAAGCACTTTACCTTTGGACTTTTTGCCGCAGACACATACCGGAAAATTCGGCGGACAGGTACATGGATCCTGTGCAGTCCGAAATGCATTCTTTACAATGCGGTCCTCCAGAGAATGGAATGTAATAATACAAAAACGTCCTCCCGGCGCCAGCAAATCGATCATCTCACTGATGTGATCCTCCAGTACCGTCAGCTCTCTGTTGACCTCGATGCGTATCGCCTGAAATGTCCTTTTGGCAGGATGACCGCCCTGTTTCTTAAACTTCATGGGAATCGACTGATCTACGATCTCTGCCAGTCTGCCGGTGGTCAGCACCGGTTTCTTCTGACGTTCCTGCACAATATGCTTTGCAATATTTTTTGCAAATTTATCTTCCCCATACTTGCGGATCACCTGAAATAATTCGCTTTCTGTGTACTCATTTACCACAGTGGCAGCCGTCACTTCCTGACGATTGTCCATCCGCATGTCAAGTGGTGCATCTTCCCGATAAGAAAAGCCTCTCTCTGCCGCATCCAGCTGATAGGAGGATACTCCCAGATCCAATGTAATGCCATTGACCTTCTCAATACCGAGATCATGAAGCACATCCCTCATCGCCTCGTAGTTACTCCGGACAATGGTAACCTGATCCTTAAAATCAGCCAGTCTCTTTGTAGCCGCCGCAATGGCATCCTCATCCTGATCGATCCCGATCATTCTGCCACCCGGCCCCAGTCTGCGACATACCTCATAGGCATGTCCGGCTCCTCCCAGAGTGCCATCCACATAAATTCCATCCGGCTGCACATTCAAAGAATCAATAACTTCCTGTAACAGCACTGACTTGTGAGCAAATTCCATATCCTCTGTCTCCTTCCGGCTGCGAAACCTTTACTCCTTACCGGTTTTACAGCGAAATACCAAGGGCATCCATTGCCTCTTCCATAGACATCTCATTACCCATTGTCTGCGCTTCAAAGGTCTCTTTGTCCCAGATCTCCACACGGTTGATCATTCCGACAAAAACAAGATCCTTTTCCAATTTGGCACTTTTTCGAAGCTTTGCGGGGATCAGTATCCTGCCCTGCTTGTCCAGTGTCAGCTCAGATGCTGATGCCATCAACTGTCTCTGGATCAAACGGCTCTGCTGATTGGACGGCAGACTCTGCAGTTTCCGTGCCAGCTCTTCCCAGTCATGCTGCGGGTATAAATACAGGCATCCATCCACGCCCCAGGTGACATAAAATACATCGCCCAGTTCCTCGCGGTACTTTGCCGGTACGATAGCTCTGCCCTTTGCGTCGATCGAATGTTCATACTGACCCATGAACATAGCTATCACCACCTCTCCACATTTTGGGTTTCTTCTGACACTTCCCCCCACTTCTCACCACTTTCAAATTTATTTTAACCGCTTTTTGGGAATTTATCAACCCTTTTCCCACAATTTATTAAAATTTTTGTCACACTTGTGTCACAATTTACGACATATCTTTGGGAATACGCCCCACTTTTGGAACTTAAGCCTTCTAAGCGGGCTCAGATATTTCGATGGGCACGCTTTCGCTGCAATGCCCCACGCAGTGGCACATAATCCCGCAGAAAACGCGGGATAAGTGCCAGCGGGGGCAAGCACCCATCGAAACACCTGAATCCCGCTTGAAGGCAGTTACACAGTGGCACGTTCCTCAAACACTGCGATAGCAGAGTAGATAGATTTTCAACTATGGAATAATTTGAACAAAATAAAAACTGCGTCTCCTCTACAATTTTACCTTGTAAAGGGACACAGTTTCTTTTCATTCAATTATATTTTTATTTCTATTAATATTGTTTATTTAATATGTTTTATTATTTAATCTTCCGGCTTCTTGATCCCGAAGTGACGGTATGCCAGATCAGAAGCCATCCTTCCTCTCGGGGTTCGCAGGATCAGACCGTTCTGTACCAGATACGGCTCATACACATCCTCCAGAGTCCCGGCATCTTCTCCAATAGAGACCGCAAGAGTTTCCAGTCCCACCGGACCTCCGCCAAAGTGGTGGATCATAGTCTCGATGATCTGACGGTCTGTGTTATCCAGTCCCAATTTATCTACTTCCAGAAGATCCAGTGCAAAGTCCGTTACTTTCTTGTCGATTTTGCCATCATATTTGATCTGGGCAAAATCACGGACACGTTTCAACAGACGATTGGCAAGACGAGGCGTTCCTCTTGATCTGCGTGCCAGCTCCATGGCTCCTTCCTCGTCAATCTCCACATCCAGGATTTTGGCAGAATGTTCCACAATATCCGCCAGCTCTTCCGGTGTATAAAACTCCATCCGGTTTACTACGCCAAAACGATCCCTGAGGGGGGCAGACAGCATACCGGCACGGGTTGTGGCTCCGATCAGGGTAAACTTTGGCAGATCCAGTCTGACCGACCGTGCCGAAGGACCTTTTCCGATGACAATATCGATCACATAATCCTCCATGGCCGGATAAAGTACCTCCTCCACCTGACGGTTCAGACGGTGGATCTCATCCACAAACAGAACATCTCCATCCTGGAGCTTCGTCAAGATTGCTGCCATCTCTCCCGGCTTCTCGATCGCCGGTCCCGCCGTGATCTTCATATTGACACCCATTTCATTGGCAATGATCCCGGCAAGTGTAGTTTTTCCCAGTCCCGGCGGTCCATATAAAAGCACATGGTCCAGCGCATCCCCTCTCTGCTTCGCCGCCTGGATGTATACGGACAGATTATCCTTGATCTTCTGCTGCCCGATATAATCCGACAAATGCTGCGGCCGCAAAGTCGGCTCCAGCCTTGCATCCTCCTCCGTAAACTCTGTACTGATCGTCCTTTTCGCCATATCCCGTCTATCTCTCCTTAATTTAGTCCACTGCTTTAAAGGTATTTGCCGCAAATTTTGAACCACAGGTTCAAATTTGCCGTGTGAAACCTTAGTCCTTCTTGGTGTCTTTCTCTGCCCTTAGAGGCACTTTTCACAAAATTTGAACCGCAGGTTCAAATTTTGCTGTGCGAAATAGTAGACCTTCTTGGCGGCGTCTCTCGCCGCCTTAGAAGGACTTTTCGCCGTGTGAAACCTTAGTCCTTCTTAGCGGCGTCTTACGCCGCCTTAGAAGGACTTTTCGCCGTGTGAAACCTTAGTCCTTCTTAGCGGCGTCTTACGCCGCCTTAGAAGGACTTTTCACACTTTACATAAGCTTCAACGCCTGCTTTAACAATTCCTCGGTACTAAGCTCTCCCGCATTTTCGATCTGCTTCACTGCCTTCAACGCCTCTGCTGCAGAATACCCCAGTGCCGCCAGTGCCTCCACTGCTTCGGCGGAAGCCTTGGATACTCCGGAATTTTCTTCCTTCACAGCACCTTTTCCCGCTGCCTTTTCCAACACCGCATCCACAGTCTCCTTCGCCGCGATCTTGTCTTTAAGCTCCACGATCACCTTTTTGGCAGTCTTTGCTCCCACACCCGGCGCCTTGGCGATCGCAGCCGCATCGTCTGCCAGAACGGCAAACCGGATGTCATCCGCCGACAATGTGCCCAGTATGCTTAAGCCCGCCTTCGGACCAATACCGCTGACTGTGATCAGCATCTGGAATATCTCCAGATCGTCCACACTGCCAAAGCCAAAAAGCTGCATGGCATCCTCTCTCACATTCAAATATGTATAAAGCTTCATCTCCCCGCCCATCACCGGCAGTCTGTCCATCATCGCCGGCGACACAAGGATCCGGTAGCCGATCCCCTGATTATCCAGGATCACCGCATCCTCCTCGATCATTTCCAGCGTTCCTTTAATATATCGAATCATATTTTCTCCATTCCGCCACGAAAACAGGCAGCCTTTGCCCGCAGGCAAAAAACGTGGCACAGTCATTTATTTTTTTAGTCTTTTACTTTATCCCCGCCCATGGCAGTTCCCGTATCCCAGTCCGGCAGTCTGCTGAAATGCCCCGTAGATTTCCCCAGCCAGCCTTCTTCCATATATTTCAGGATCACGTAAGGGTGGATCCCCAGTTCCTCCGAGATCTGCAGGGCATTGCTGTTGGGATATTCCCTGAGATATCTCACGATGTCATCCAACTGGTCATCATCCTTGCTCCGGCATTCTTTACAGCACCAGGTCCTTATCTTGGAATGAAACACCTTATGACAGTGTTTGCATACATTTGTGTACATAATAATATAATCCCCATTTCATTTAGAAAAGTGTTGCAAACAGATTCAATAACGGCTGAAGAAGCTTCCAGCTCACAGGACGGCTTAACCACTCCTCATATTTAATCTCTCTGCTCTCTTCAAACATTTTTTCAAAATCCTTATGAATATCATTTTGGATCTTCTCCCCTGACATCCACACACCGTTTTCATAATGAAGATAAAAACTCCGGTAATCCATATTGATAGTTCCAACAATCGCCGCATCCTCTGTCAGGATCTGCTTGGCATGGATAAAGCCCGGCGTATATTCAAATATCCGCACACCACCCTTCAACAGACTGCCATAATTGTAGTTTGTCAACATTTTGGCATACTTCTTATCCGGAATATTCGGTGTCACAATACGCACATCCACCCCACGGCGCACTGCTTCGATCAGAGACTGCTGCATATAGTCCTCAATGATCAGATACGGTGTCGTAATATAAAGATACTGATCCGAATACATGATCATCTGATTGTAAATGCTTTCGATGGGATTCTTGGGATTATTGGCAGGACCATCAGAGATCACCTGACACCATGTATCCCCTTCCACATTCGAGTTTACTTTATATTTGAGATAATCCACATGCTCCTTATCGTGGCCACACGCCTCCCACATCTGGAGGAATACTACCGTCAGTCCCCATACTGCGTCACCCTGCACCTTGATCCCGGTATCCTTCCAGACACCAAAGCGTTCCACCAGATTGGCATACTCGTCCGCAAGGTTAAAGCCGCCGGTGTAACCCACCTTTCCATCGATCACCATGATCTTCTGGTGCGAGCGGAAATTCATATACAGCTGGCTGGCATATTTCATAATAGGATTGAACACCCGTACCTCAAAACCCTCATGCTCCAGGATCTGTTTGAAATATTTGCGTGTCCGGATCGCTGCTCCAAAATCATCATACAGGAACTTTACCTCAACTCCCTCTTCAATCTTCCTCTTAAGGATTTCATGCATTTTGTCCCACAATGCTCCCTCAGCTACAATAAAAAAATCAATCAGAACAAACTTCTCCGCTTTCTCCAGCTCCCGGAAAATTGACTCGAAAGCATCCTCTCCCATCGGAAAATATTCCACCTGATTTCCCTGGGTCAGCAGAAAATTCTCAGAAAGCATAAACTTGACCATCCGGTCGGAGACAGGATTGTCCTCCGCATAATCCACCCACAGGTCATCATCCTGCACCAGAAACTTATTGCCATAGCTGATCTGCCGCATAATATGGGTATCCAGCTCCTTTTTTCGCTTGCTGGATCGTCCCCACAAAAAGTACAGCAGGTATCCGGTAATCGGCAGCAACGTAATGATCGAGATCCAGGCGATCCGGTAAGACGGGCTCTGATTCCGGTTGATCAGTGCCACAATGGCTACCATGGAAAAAACCTGTATCAGATAATACCATGTAGCACCATGCTTGATGATCTGCAGGGAAAATCCCATGACAATGCAGATCTGTGCCAGAACGATCAGGGCAGTCAGCACCACCCGTAGAAAACCGCTGGTATTATTTTGTATTCTTCCCTTTAATTCCCGTAGATAGCTTTCCTCTCTCTCTTCCTCATGAAAATATTTATCATTTCCACGTCGCTGGTTCTTCTGATCCCATCTCTCATACGCGGCGTCTTTATCGAATATTTTCTTTTCTCCGATCTCCATGTATCCGCACTCCTTTTCCAAGCCCAAAATTCACATTTCCTCTATTATATGATATCCTAACGTAAAATACAAACACCAAGTTGGAGGCTGCCATATGAAAACAATACATTATACTTTGTCTGATCCTTCGGACCGGTACGCTTTCCATCAGCCTTTGGATCAGATTACATTTTTTGATATAGAAACAACAGGTCTTTCCGCCAAAACCGCTTCCATCTATCTGATCGGAGCCATGCATTATGACCATGCCACCGGCAGTTGGGCACTGACACAATGGTTTGCGGATGATTACCGGAGTGAACCAATGATTCTGGAGGCTTTTTTGTCCTATCTGGAAGACTTTACTTACCTGTATCATTTCAACGGATGCACCTTCGATATTCCATTTGTGACTGCCAAATGTGAAAAGCATGGAATCAGTCCAACCCCGAAGGTTTCTGCCATGCTGGGAAATACGATCTCCAGCCAGTCGGGAGAATCTGCTCCGGCTAATATCGACCTGCTGAAGGAGATCCGTCCCCTCAAAAAAAGACTGGGACTTACAAAGGCAAATCAGTCCTTTCTGGAACGCTGGGTGGGATTAAACCGTGAGGATATCTATAACGGCGGTCAGCTGATCAAGGTATATTCCGAATATATGCAGCAAAAGATCCTTCACAAAGAAAAGGGAGACGAGTTGGAAAAGCTGCTTCTGCTCCACAATCACGATGATATTGCCGGCATGATCCACATATGCAGTATGCTGTCATACCGGGATTTTTTCACCCCCTTGGAACCAAAAACGGTCACCGTCTGCAGTCTCACTTCAGAGCAACTGACCTTAGAGCTGCCGGTGCAGCTCCCTAGAAAAGTCACTTTGGAGCATCCATTCCCTACGGCAGATACAGAGGGACCACAACCGGAAAATGGCATCCTTACACTGGACAAGACTGCTGCCACCCTGTCACTGCCTCTGTATCACGGAACCCTGAAATATTTCTTTCCGGATCATAAGGATTACTACTACCTGCCTCAGGAAGATACCGCCATTCATAAAAGTGTGGCACAGTTTGTGGATGCTTCCTGCCGCCAGAAAGCCACAGCCGCCAACTGCTATACAAAAAAAGAAGGGATATTTCTTCCTTCTCTTTCCGCCAAAGAACCGGCTGTGAAAGAAAACTGTTTTTATCATGCCTACAAAGCAAACCCTGCGTTCTACTTACTTCCGGAAGACTTTGACACCATGGGACGTTTCTTAAGTAACTATATATTTCATGAAATAAGCAATTTTTAAGAAATCGTACAGTAGTCATTTTTAAAATGGCTGCTTGAATTTCACAAAAGAATGCTGTAATATATGAAATTATTGATTTTGAGATGAAACAACAAAGGAAAAGAGGAAAATTATGGAACTGTTTCAATTAAGATACTTTCTCGCCGTTGCCCAGTTTGAGCACGTTACAAAGGCTGCGGAAAGTCTGCATGTGGCACAGCCCGCCGTCTCCCAGGCTATCCGTCATCTTGAGGAAGAGCTGGACATGTCTCTTTTTGACCGTGAAAACCATCATATTTCCCTAAACAGTAACGGCCGTCTGTTACAAAATAAGTTGCTTCCCATCATATCCGCTTTGGACCGTCTTCCGGAGGAGATCAAGGACGCCTCCCAAAGCCAGCCTGTGATCCATATGAATCTTCGTTCTGCCTCTGCGATCATTACCAGCTGTATCATTTCCTACCGTACCATTCATCCGGAGGTGAAATTTAAGCTTTCCCAGAAGCCGGAGGATCCCACTGCTGACTATATCGTTTCTGCTGTTCGCAGCGATACGGAGCTTCTGCCATCCCAGCATCTTCTGTTTCAGGAAGATTTCTATCTGGCAGTCCCTGCAGATTCCAAGCTGGCCTCTCTCTCCTCCATAAAACTGGAGCGAACCGCCAAGGAGTCCTATGTCAGTCTGGAAAATAACCGGCCTTTACGTGCCATCTGCGATCTGTTCTGCCAGTCCATTCATTTTACGCCAAATATCGTATATGAAAGTGACAATCCGGAAACTGTGCGTGATCTCATCGCCGCCGGACTCGGCGTAGGCTTCTGGCCACAGTACTGCTGGAAAAAGCCATCCCCGGATCAGGTAAAGCTGCTTTCCATTAATAAGCCGGACTGCAGCCGTCAGGTGATTGCCTCCATTCCGAAGGCTTCCTCCCAGAATCCGGCAATTATGGAGTTTCATACATATCTTACGGACTGGATCCAAAAGAACCTGTTATCTGAGTAATCACCAGATAACAGGCTCTTTTCATTTAATCCATCTCAAACGCGCATATCATCCTTACTGCTGTACCGGAGTCTTGACATTGCCCGCGCAAGGGATGCTTTGGACATATAATATTCCTGAATACTTTGTTTCTGGCGGAGCTGCTCTCTGGCACGTTCCTCCGCTTCCTTTGCCCGGCGCACATCAATTTCCTCCGGATGCTCTGCGGTGTCCACCAGAATACTGACACGGTTGTTGATCACCTGGGCAAACCCGGTACCAACCACACCCGTGATCCATTCTCCATCCTCTGTCTGGATCCGCAACTCACCTACTTCCACTGCAAAGACCATATTTTCGTGATGTGCCTGAATCTCCTTTTCGCCATCCTCCAGCGGGATCACCACCTGCCGGCAGTGTCCCTCAAAGAACACACGGTCACAGGCAGTCACATTCAATAAAAATGTATTCTCCATAATCAACCCTCACTTATGCCGTCAAAGCTGTTTCTTACCCTTCTCAATCACCTCATCAATGGTTCCCACATTGAAAAATGCCTGTTCCGGATAATCATCCATCTCGCCGTCAATGATCATCTTAAAGCCCCTCACGGTTTCCTTTAAAGGTACATATTTCCCCGGTACTCCGGTAAAGGTTTCTGCCACATGGAACGGCTGTGACAGGAAACGCTGTATCTTTCTGGCGCGGTACACCGTGATCTTGTCTTCCTCGGAAAGCTCCTCCATACCAAGGATCGCAATAATATCCTGAAGCTCTGTGTACTTCTGCAGGATCTCCTGTACCCTGCGGGCTGTCTCATAATGCTCTTTTCCTACGATATCCTCCTCCAGAATACGGGAATTTGACTCCAGAGGATCCACTGCCGGATAAATACCCTGCTCAACAATCTTTCTGGAAAGCACCGTTGTGGCATCCAGATGGGCAAAGGTTGTTGCCGGAGCCGGATCGGTCAGATCATCTGCCGGCACATAGACAGCCTGTACCGAAGTAACAGAACCGTTTTTCGTCGATGCAATTCTCTCCTGCAGCTCACCAACCTCATTGGCAAGGGTCGGCTGATAACCTACCGCTGACGGCATACGTCCTAACAGCGCAGATACCTCAGAACCCGCCTGCACAAAACGGAAAATATTATCAATGAACAAAAGTACATCCTGATGCTCTTCATCCCTGAAATATTCTGCCATGGTAAGACCTGTCTCAGCCACTCTCATACGGGCTCCCGGCGGCTCATTCATCTGTCCGAACACTAACGCCGTTTTATTCAGTACACCGGATTCCTTCATCTCAGACCAGAGATCATTTCCCTCACGGGAACGCTCACCGACACCGGTAAAGATCGAATAGCCGCCATGCTCCGTGGCAACATTCTGGATCAGCTCCTGGATCAGCACTGTTTTACCAACACCGGCACCTCCAAAAAGTCCGATCTTACCACCCTTGGCATACGGTGCCAGAAGATCAATGACCTTGATGCCCGTTTCCAGTACCTCTACCGCCGGACTCTGCTCCTCAAATCCCGGTGCATCCCGGTGAATACACCAATGCTTTTCTTCCTTCAGATCCTCTCCCTTGTCAATGGTATCTCCCAGCACGTTAAACAAACGTCCCAGCGTCTTCTCCCCAACGGGCACCTGAATTCCGCTGCCGGTAGCTGTTACCTCCATATCTTTATGAAGGCCTTCGCTGGATGCCAGCATAATACAGCGCACCGTATTATTTCCAATGTGCTGCGCCACCTCCATCACACAGCGCTTTCCGTCATTATCCACTTCCAACGCATCCTTGATATATGGAAGATCGCTGTCCTCAAATTCCACATCGATGACAGGACCGGATATCTGAACTATCTTTCCTTTTTTCATAATCATAACCATGCCTTTCTGCACATTATGTACTATTTTTTGCGTTTTTGTGCTTTCGCACCACTGATAACCTCTGTAATCTCCTGTGTGATCGCCGCCTGACGCACACGGTTATATTCAATGGAAAGCTGCACCAGGATCTGCTTTGCACTATCCGTTGCCGACTGCATTGCCATCATTCTGGCATTATGCTCACTGGCATAGGACTCCACCAGCGCACCATAGATAAATCCATTGACGTAATTGGGTACCAGATGATTTAATATCTTCTCCCAGGACGGCTGCGGCGTCAGTGTCTCCTGATACACATCTACCGGAAGCTTTGCTGCAAATTTGTCCTTTTCCAGCGGCAGAAGCTTTCTCATCTCCGCCTCTGCTGTCACGGCGTTTTCCATGCGTGTGTATAAAATATACACCTCGTCCAGCTCCCCCTTCTGATATCTTTCGATAATATCATCGGTGATCATCCGGGCTCTGTGCAGACTCGGATCCTGCACGGTGTATTTAAAGTGCTTATGTACCCGGAGTCCTTCTCTGGCAAAATACTGTCTGCCCAGTTCTCCCAGTACAAAGAGACTGTTCTTTCCACCCTGTTCAAACAGGGAATGTGCTATTTTAAATATATTATGGTTATAGGCACCGGCAAGCCCCTTGTCTGCCGTTACCACAATGTAACCGACTTTCTTTTCCGATGCGGGAATATGCTCCGTATCGCGGAAATAAATGCTTTCCAGATCAGGCGTATGACGAAGAATACGCTGGAATGCCTGCTGCAGCGTATAAAAATACGGTTCGGTATCTGCCAGTTTTTTCTTTGCCTTCTGCAGCTTTGTGGAAGAGATCATATACATTGCATTCGTGATCTTCATGGTATCCTTAATGCTTTTCATACGCTTCTGTATTTCCTTCGTATTTGCCATGCTCGTCTCCATTCTCTGTGCCTCCCGCCGGACATGACCGGCCAGGCACAGACCTGCTGCTATTTATTCTGACCAAGAAACTCCTC
>CADAKW010000009.1 GCA_902788645.1 uncultured Lachnospiraceae bacterium | reverse complement strand
AACCGGCTAAAGTCAGTAATCTTATTTTACACTGAGGTATTTTTTTCTCAACCTTCTTTCTTGGGATCCTCTGTATTTTTAATTATACAGGAAGCTCCTCTTTCGTTTCTGATTTTTGACACAAATTTGACAAAATCTTTAAAAATTTAACACAGTCAAGGATTCTATCATATTTTTTAATGTTTGGCAACTTTTTTTCACCTGTTAGCTGCGATTTTTGACCTCTTGGGTGATTTGTATTTACAAGGGAAAGGTTTCTCTCTATAATAAGCACATGTCTTGGCTAAGTAAGAAAACAAGGAGAGGCGGTGTTTATGAAGATAAAAATTGAACTGGACAGTGATCTGACAGAAAATGAGGTCATTATCCGATGCCCGGCTCTGACTGAGGAGATTCAGAAGCTGCAGCAGGTAATCTCAGACGCCGTACCGGAGCATCCAAGAATGACCTTTTATAAGGGGGACGTGCAGTATTTTCTGAAGCTGGATGATATTCTGTTTTTTGAAACGGAGGACAAATGGATCAATGTCCATACGGCAGAGGATATCTTTCAGACCCGACAGAAGCTTTATGAGCTGGAGGAGTTGCTGCCCCGCTATTTTCTGCGGATCTCAAAATCCGCCATATTAAATACCCGTAAGGTGTATTCTATACATAAGAATATTGCGGCATCCAGTGTGGTGGAGTTTGTTGACAGTCACAAGCAGGTTTTTGTATCACGAAACTATTATAAAGCATTGATTCATCAATTGGAGCTGAATCATTATCAGAAAGGAAGGTAAGGTATATATTATGAAAAATTATTCATCACACAGCATTGATAAGCTGTTCTGGGGCGTATTTTTTGTGGCGGGAGCTGCCATGCTGATCCTGAGCAAGCTGGGAACGCTGCCGGATCTGTCTTTTATCAGTATTGTTTTTACGATCATATTTGCATGGACCTTTATTAAAGGCATTTTCACCATTAATTTTTTTGAGATTTTATTCTCGGCGGCATTTCTTGCATGTATTTATGATGATATGCTTGGGATCACGGCCCTGACACCGTGGACGGTTCTGGGGGCTGCACTCCTTGGCTCCATCGGTCTGAGCATTTTGTTCCCGCGGAAGCATACCTGGCATATCTTCCACCACGCAAAATCCGATGACAGTATCCGATATGCGGAGGATGTCATAGATATACCGGACGAAGACGTGATCCATATGGAAAATTCCTTTGGAGCTTCGATCAAGTATATCAATTCCCAGAACTTCCGCAGTGCTCATCTGGAAAACAGCTTTGGGGAGATGAAGGTATATTATGATAATGCGATTACCACCGAGAAGCAGGTATATACAAAGATTGATGTGGCGTTTGGCAATATGGTGCTGTATGTGCCAAAGACATGGCAGGTGATCAACAATATTGACTGCTCCTTTGGTGCGGTAAACATCAAGAATCAGAAAAGCTATACCCCACTGCCGGAGGCACCGGTGCTTGTGATCACGGGAAGTGTGGCATTTGGCGGCGCAGAGATCATATATGTGTAGAAACAGGAAAGAGGCTGAACAATTATGTTTAGCCTCCTTTTTTGTTGGTTCTGGTTAAAATATCCTATCTCTTCTTAATCGCTTCAAACATCCGGTCGTGTTTTCTGGCAAATTTTGCAGCTTCGGAATGTTTTGGTGCATGGATCACTACATTTCGACAGAAGATAAATGCCGATCTCCCAATTTTAGTATGTTTTCCGGGGACAGTAACATTTTTAAGTTTTTTGCAGCCACTAAATGCTCTCTCTCCGATCTGTTTTAGTTTCTTCGGGAAAAATACATTCTGAATATGCTCATTGGCTCGAAATGCTGACTCCCGGATCCGGCGGACAGATTTTGGAACGCTAAAGGTCTGATCGGTCTTATATTCCGGGTAATTAAGGAGTGTTTTCATGTGCTTGTCATACAAAACACCGTCTTTGGAAGAAAGTTTCTTATTTTTTGGAGAGACATGTATGGCAGAGACACAGGCAATCTGTGTTCCCGTTTTTTGGAAGTGGGTAAATCGGGAACTAAGATACAGCGAAAGGGACTGGCAGCCGATAAAGGTATCCCAGTTGTCGATTGTTTTTAAAGAATCCGGCAAATGAAGCTCTTTTAGCTTCTTACAATGTAAAAAGCTTCCGTTATACCAGAGATCGTCAGGATACATGCCCATTTCTCCGTATGGATCGTCGATTTTATGAAGCTTCGAATGACTGCTCAAATGGACATATTCCAGATTGCTGCAGTAGCAGAAGGCTCCACCCTTGATCCGACGGACAGAGTCGGGAACAGTCACCTCTTTTAGCAGTGTATTGTAGGTAAAGGCAAAGGTTCCGATACATTTTGTTCCGGGAGCAATTTTCGCTGTTTTGGTATGCTGATATTGAAAATAAAGGCACTTCTGTTTCTTGTGGTACAGACCGCCATATTTTGTTTCAAAATATTTATTTTCAGAGGAAAGCGCAATATTTTGTAAATTTTTGCATCCGGCAAAGCTTCCATCTCCGATGGTGCGAAGATTTTTTCCGATATGGATCGATCGTAACTGTTTGCAGTAAAAAAAGCATTCTTTTCCTACGGATACTGTTTTATCCGGAATTGTGAGTTCCTGCAGTGACTGGCAGTTATAAAATGCATAATCATTAATCTTTTTGATGGTATTTGGCAGGGTGATTTTTTTGACATTGCGAAAAGCTGCAAATGCACCCTTATTGATAACGGTGATTCCCGGTTTTACAACGATTTCCTTTACTTTTCTCTCATTAAAATTTAATTGGATACCATTATGTGCGTCGAATTTTATTTCATTATCGATCCAGTCCTCCTTTTGCTCGGCATACATCTCCTCTGTTCCTTTGATGGTCAGAATGTGTGTCTTGCGGTCATAGATCCATTTTGCATTTTTTGGCTTTGGAGAGGCGGACGAAGCTTTTTGCAGCTCCGGGGTTGGAGAGGCCGAAGGAGATACTTCATTTGCTGCAGGAGTTATGGTAGAAGCGGTCTCTTGCAATGAAGCATCCGAAGATGTTACTGCCTGCTGCGTGGATAAATTACGGACAGATGCACAGCCGGAACTTAAAAGCATAGCCGTTGTAAAAACAAGAAAAGATTTCAAAAAGCGCATCAGGATTCCCCCTTCCGTTTTAATAACAGATTGTTTCATTTATTTTATATCAGGGAGCAGGAAACTTCAAGAATGATCAAGGGGATTTTGTTTTGAATAAAACAAAAGAAGTGTCCTTCACTTCAAATGAAGAACACTCCTTTTATATAAAAGGTTTAATTCTAAAAACGCCCGATTTCTTAGAACTTGCCAGCGTCAGCAGCTTCCTGAACAGCTACTGCTACAGCAACTGTCATACCAACCATTGGGTTGTTACCTGCACCGATCAGACCCATCATCTCAACGTGAGCCGGTACAGAAGAAGAACCTGCGAACTGTGCATCACTATGCATACGTCCTAAAGTATCTGTCATACCATAGGAAGCAGGACCTGCAGCCATGTTATCCGGGTGAAGGGTACGTCCTGTACCACCACCGGAAGCTACGGAGAAGTATTTCTTACCCTGCTCCAGGCACTCTTTCTTGTAAGTACCTGCAACCGGATGCTGGAAACGTGTAGGGTTTGTAGAGTTACCTGTGATAGATACGTCTACGCCCTCTTTGTGCATGATAGCAACACCCTCTGGTACAGAGTTTGCACCATAGCAGTTAACCTTTGCACGAAGTCCCTCAGAGTAAGACTTACGGAATACTTCCTTAACTTCATTTGTATATGGATCAAACTCAGTCTCAACGAATGTGAATCCATTGATACGGGAAATGATCTGGGCAGCATCCTTACCAAGACCGTTCAGGATGACACGAAGTGGCTCTTTACGAACCTTGTTTGCCTTCTCAGCGATACCGATCGCACCCTCTGCTGCTGCGAATGACTCGTGACCAGCCAGGAATGCGAAGCACTTGGTATCCTCCTCGAGGAGCATCTTACCAAGGTTACCATGTCCTAAACCTACCTTACGTGTATCTGCAACAGAACCCGGGATACAGAAAGACTGAAGTCCCTCTCCGATTGCTGCTGCTGCATCTGATGCCTTACGGCAGTTTTTCTTAATTGCGATTGCTGCACCTACTGTGTATGCCCAGCAAGCGTTCTCAAAACAAATTGGCTGGATTCCCTTTACCTGATTGTAAACATCAAGTCCAGCATCCTTTGTAATTTTCTCTGCTTCTTCAATGGAAGAAATACCATAGCTGTTCAACACTTTGTTGATCTGGTCGATTCTTCTCTCATATGATTCAAATAATGCCATGATTCGTTTGCCTCCTTTTCTTTATTTTGCGATCTCTTCATCAGTTCTCGGATCAATGAGCTTCACTGCGTCAGCAACACGTCCGTACTGTCCGGATGCCTTGTCCCATGCAGTATTAGGATCATCACCCTTCTTGATGAAATCTGTCATCTTACCAAGGTTTACAAACTTATAACCAATGATCATATCCTCATCATCCAATGCGATTGCAGTAACATAACCCTCTGCCATCTCTAAGTAACGAGGTCCCTTCTTCAGAGTACCGTACATAGTACCAACCTGAGAACGAAGACCCTTTCCAAGATCCTCAAGACCGGCACCGATAGCAAGTCCATCCTCAGAGAATGCACTCTGTGAACGACCGTAAACGATCTGAAGGAATAACTCTCTCATTGCTGTATTGATCGCATCACAAACCAAGTCAGTATTGAGTGCCTCCATAACAGTCAGACCTGGGAGAATCTCAGCAGCCATAGCTGCAGAATGTGTCATACCAGAACATCCAACAGTCTCAACGAGAGCCTCCTGAATGATACCTTCCTTTACATTAAGGCTCAGCTTGCAGCAGCCCTGCTGAGGTGCACACCAGCCAATACCATGTGTAAAACCGGAAATATCCTTAACTTCCTTTGCCTGAACCCATTTTGCTTCCTCAGGGATTGGTGCAGCTCCATGATGCACACCCTGGGCAACAGGGCACATGTTTTCTACTTCCTGTGAATAAACCATGATTTTGCTCCTTTCAATATGCTTTTTATCTGCGGAATCACCCGCAGTCCTAATTACATTTTCGCACAAAATTCTTATTTAGTCTACACTTTTTGACAAAAAAACTCATCAAAAATTTTAATTGATGGATTTTTCGACAATTTCACCCTGGCGTTTGTAGATACTTCCCTTTGGAATATATCCTCTGACCATGGACAATGGGTAGACATTGGTATTGCTTCCGATGATGGTTCCCGGATTGAGGACACTGTTACAGCCCACCTCCACATAATTGCCGAGGATCGCTCCCATCTTCTTTAAGCCCGTGGCGATCACGTCATCATTATAGCGGATCGTTACCTTTGTCTTGTCGGACTTGACATTGGAGGTGATGGAACCGGCCCCCATATGGGACTTATATCCGAGAATGGAATCTCCTACATAATTGTAATGAGGAACCTGTACATTGTTAAAGAGAATGACATTTTTCAGCTCGGTGGAGTTTCCCACAACGCAGTTCTCTCCTACAATGGCGTTGCCACGGATAAAGGCACACTGGCGGACCTCCGCATTTTTCCCAATGATACACGAGCCATTGATGGATGCGGTCGGTGCGATGGTTGCGGATTTAGCGATCCAGACATTTTCGCCCTTCTGCTCATATTCATCAGCAGATAAACCGGCACCCAGCGTCAGAATAAACTCGCCGATGTGAGGCAGTACCTCCCACGGAAACTCCCGGTCGGTAAAGATATCTCTGGCGATGGTCTCGTCAAAATTAAATAAGTTTTTGTTTTTTAATGCATCGTACATAGTTTTCCCTTTCCTATTACGTTCTGACCTTAAAATATAAGGGTTCAGTTGCGTGATATGTGTTATTTCTTGTAATATACAGCGGCTTCATCAAACTTTTTCCGCAGGTATCCCTGATTGTTCAGACCCTTAACACCATTGACCCATTTGGCAATGTAGTTTTCCAGCTTTGCCATATATTCGTCCTCGGTGATGGTTCCCTCTGCCATATAGGTCAGTCCCTTTTCCCAGCTTGCGGTAAGCTCCGGGTTTAAGAGGGAGCGGATGGAGGAATCTACCACGTCATAGACCATTTCCCCCAGAAACTCCGGCGTGATGATCTGTGTTTTTTTGTTCAGCTTCAGGTATTTTTTCGCTACAAGTTTACTGAGAATTTCGGCTCTTGTGGCGCTGGTGCCAATGCCGCTTCCTTTGATCTGGGAACGAAGCTCTTCATCCTCGATCAGCTGTCCTGCATTTTCCATGGCAAGGATCAGGGAACCGGAATTGTATCGTTTTGGCGGTGATGTCTCACCTTCTTTGATCTCCAGACTGTTCAGATCGATCTGGGTTCCTTTTTTGATCTGTTTCATCAAGGCGATCAATTCCTCATCGAAGGTATCCTTTTCTTCCTCGGAGGAGCCGTCAGCATTCTGGTCGCCGGATTCCTTTGCAGCCGTTTTCTTTTTGTTGAAAAAGGACGCATCGGCAATCTCCAAATACCCCTGCTGCAACATAATCCGGATCCCGGAGAAGAAACGCTCCTGCTCCCGCACGGCGGTCAGGCTGATCTTCTGGTACTCTGCCGGAGGATAAAAAATACACAGGAAACGGCGGACGATCACCTCGTAGACCTGCTGCGCCGTCAGACTGGTGCTTCGCAGGGCACCAAAGCCCTGTCCGGTTGGGATAATGGCATAGTGATCCGTGATCTTTTTATCGTCGCAGTATCTGGTGGAGGCAATTTTCTGATAGCTTGACCCCGCCAGGATCTTTTCTGCAATCTCCTTTACAATCGGATAATTGCGCAGGCCGCCGATATTTTTGTGGATCTCCTTGGAAACGGCGGTAGAAAGCACACGGGCATCTGTTCTTGGATATGTAACCAGCTTTTTCTCGTACAGCTCCTGAACGATCTTCAGGGTTTCATCCGGGCTGATCTTAAACAGCTTGGAACAGACATTTTGCAGCTCCGCCAGATTAAATAATAAAGGCGGATTCTTTTTTTCTTTTTTGCGTTCTACTTTTTCTACAATGGCCTTGCAGGTTTCAACGCCTGCCTCCGGGCGGAAACAGTTTTCCGGGTTTTCTGCCGGAAATCCCAGAGTCCGGCAAAGCACCTGGGCATCCGGTTTTTCCTTAAAGCCATTTTCCTTGTAAAGCTTTGGAGATTGAAAATAAGCGGAGCCCTCGACACTGCGCCATTCTCCGTCAAACTCCTTGCCTTCATAGGAAAAATGCCCCATCACCCGGTAAAACGGCGTTTTGACAAAGTTTCTGATCTCCCGCTCCCGGCGGACAACCATCCCAAGAACGCAGGTCATGACACGGCCTACGGCGATGGCTGCGTATTTTGCACCCTTCCGGTAATTCATAATGGTCTGGCTGTACTTTAAGGAGAGAACACGGGAAAAATTAATGCCCATGAGATAATCTTCTTTGGCCCGGAGATATGCGGAGGCTGCCAGATTGTCATATTCCGACAGGGGCTTTGCCTCCTTGATCCCGCGGCGGATCTCCTCCTCGGTCTGGGAGTCGATCCAGACCCGTCGTTTCTCTTTGGTGTCCGGCACTTCTGCCATCTGGTCCACCAGACGGTAAATATACTCTCCCTCCCGCCCGGAGTCGGTACAGACATAGATCCGTTCCACATCGGGACGGTTTAACAGTCCTTTTACGATATTAAACTGTTTCTTTACATCCGGGATCAGCTCGTAAAGGAACTTTTCCGGCATAAAGGGGATTGTATTTAAGGACCATTTTTTCAGTGCCGGGTCATAGACCTCCGGATAGCTCATGGTGACCAGATGGCCGACACACCAGGTTACCACATAATCGGAGGATTCCAGATAGCCATTGCCGGCATTTCCGTTTACTCCTAAGGTTTTGGCAAATTCCTTTGCCACACTTGGTTTCTCCGCAATAAATAACTCTTTTCCCATAAATATTTATTCAGCAGAACTGCCGAAACTTCCCTTCTGTACTTCTGCCCAGGCACTGCAGCCAAAGATGATTCCTACAATGGCGATACCTGTAATGCATACATATTTTACGATCTTTGTGACATTGACTTCTACATGGACGGATGTTCCATGTGTCTGTTCCGGTTTATTTTTGCACATTTGTATTCAATCCTTTCCTGAGAATGCAACAGATTCTCTGATAGATATTATAATGCCGGCTGTTTTAGTAGCCAAGCTCCTCTCCCACAAGGATCACCTTGATCCTGCCCGGGATTCTGGAAAATCTGGTTACTACCGTCTGGGCACAGATACAGTCACTGCTCAGACAGTCAGCGCACCTGCCATACTGGGCACACGGAGTTTTCAGTCCGAGGCGCAGTGCATTTGGCGGTGAAGCCATATTATGGACTCTTGCGATACCGCTCCGGACATCCGGGACGATCTTATTCATGCCGGCGATCACGATGACCTGCTGTGGTCCGTGGCAGAGACAGGCAACACGGTTGCCGACACCGTCAATATTGACCAGCTCCCCGTCGATGGTAATGGCATTGGAGCTCATAAAATAGACATCAGAGGTGACGATCCTGCCGTACATTTCCCGTTTTTCCTCCGGAGTGACTGCTTCTGCACGGTCAAATAAGGTATAATCGGACTCCTTGAGATCATCTAACAGTCCGATTTCCTGCAGGGTTTCCGAACCACCCCAGGAAATGGTACATCCGGGCGTCAGAAAACGCTTTGCCTTTGCATTGGCTTCCTCGCGGTCTGTACAATAGTATCCCTCAATTCCTCTGGCATTAAACTTGCCGATCATATTTTCTGCGATATTTTCATAGTATTCCTGTTTATAGGACATGGTAACATCCCTCCCCGTGTAATAATATGATAAAAGCACAGGCACCTTTGAAAGAAAAAGGTGCCCCGTCTGCTTTTCCTGTGAGTCGTTACGCAGGATTTTATGAAAGTGGCCGTAACCACTTGTTATTGCTTATTCTGTCATATGGATCAGAATAAGTGATTATTCATATAATGGGTATTTGTCGGTCAGGCTCTTGACGATCGCTGTTGCTTTCTCCTTATTTGCCTCCGGATCATTTACCATCAGTGCGATTGCTTCTGCAACCTGATCCATATCATCGGTATTGAAGCCTCTGGTTGTAACAGCGGCTGTACCAAGACGGATACCACTTGTAACAAATGGAGACTGTGGATCATTTGGAATGGTGTTTTTGTTGCAGGTGATATGTGCCTCATCAAGCCACTTCTCTACTTCCTTACCGGTCAGTCCCTTATCTGCAAGGTCAACTAACATCAGGTGGTTATCGGTACCGCCGGATACGATCTTAAGACCACGGCTCTGGAGCCCCTTTGCCAGTGCCTGGGCATTATCAATGATATTTTTGCCGTATTCCTTAAAGCTTGGATCCAGTGCTTCCTTGAAGCAGACAGCCTTTGCAGCGATAACGTGCATCAGAGGACCACCCTGGATTCCAGGGAACAGAGCCTTATTCAGCTTATGCTCCTCTGCAAACTCCTTGCTGGAAAGGATCATACCTCCACGAGGACCACGGAGGGTCTTGTGGGTTGTGGTTGTAGTAACGTGTGCATATGGGATCGGGCTCTCATGATATCCTGCAGCTACAAGACCGGCGATATGAGCCATATCTACCATCAGGTAAGCTCCCACCTCATCTGCAATCTCACGGAAACGCTTGAAGTCAATCTTTCTGGCATATGCGCTGGCACCGGCAACGATCAGCTTTGGCTGGCACTCCTTTGCGATGCGCTCTACCTCATCGTAATTAATGAAACCGTCATCATTGACACCGTAAGGAACACAGTGGAAATATTTACCGGAAAGGTTCACAGGACTTCCGTGTGTCAGATGTCCGCCATGATCCAGATTCATTCCCATAAAGGTGTCTCCCGGATTCATCAGGGCAAAGAATACGGTCATATTGGCCTGTGCACCGGAATGAGGCTGTACATTGGCATAGGTGCAGCCGAATAATTCCATGGCTCTGTCTCTGGCAAGATCCTCGACAACATCTACATGCTGGCAGCCGCCATAATAACGCTTTCCAGGATAACCCTCTGCGTATTTGTTGGTCAGTGTGCTTCCCATTGCGGACATTACTGCCTTGCTGACAAGATTCTCGGATGCGATCAGCTCGATATTCTCGCGCTGTCTGTTGGTTTCTGCTGTGATCGCTGCTGCAATTTCAGGATCGAAGCTTTCAACGTCTGAAAATGGATACATGTTTACTCCTCCTTGTTTATGTCAAAATTTTTAGTTACTGAGTGTAAGATGTCCGGTTATGAAAATAACTCAGACGGATCTATTCTGCATCATCAATGGCTTTTCCAATGTCATGACGCATATATTTGTTTTCAAAGGAAATCCACTTGGTTGCCTCGTAGGCATTTTTGCGTGCTTCCTTTAAGTCCTTACCCTTGGCTGTGACACCGAGAACACGTCCGCCGTTTGTCACAATGCCCTCATCGGTCAGCTTGGTGCCGGCATGGAATACATAATAGCCATCTTTGCCATCGAACTTCTCCAGTCCGGAAATAAGCTTGCCTTTCTCATAATGCTCCGGATATCCATCGGAAGCAAGAACAACGCAGACGGCGGCATTATCCTCAAACTGCAGATCGATCTGATCCAGCTTGCCGTCAATACATGCATCGATCACGTCAATGATGTCGTTTTTCATACGAGGCAGAACAACCTGAGCCTCCGGATCGCCAAAACGCGCATTGTACTCTAACACCTTTGGACCGTCTGCGGTCATCATCAGGCCGACGAAAAGAATACCGACAAAATCTCTGCCCTCTGCCTTCATGGCATCCATGGTTGGCTGGTAGATCTTCTCCTCACAGAACTTCTGAATCTCCTCGGTATAGAAAGGACTTGGAGAAAATGTTCCCATACCGCCGGTATTTAAGCCCTGATCGCCATCCTTGGCACGCTTGTGATCCTGCGCGCTTGTCATAGGCTTGATATGGGTACCGTCACAGAAACAGAGAACGGAAGCCTCACGGCCTACCATAAAGTCCTCGATCACGACAGTATCACCGGCATCACCGAACTGCTTGTCAAGCATCAGCGTAGCGATACCTGCCTCTGCTTCCTCAAGATTCTGGCAGATCAGCACGCCCTTTCCTAAAGCAAGACCATCGGCCTTTAATACGATTGGGAAATTGCATCCTCCCAGATAGAGCAATGCTTCTTCCGGAGAATGGAATGTCTCATAGTGACAGGTAGGGATATCATATTTCTTCATGAGATCCTTTGAAAAGCTCTTGGAGCCCTCGATGATCGCTGCATTTTTGCGGGGACCAAAGACGCGTAAGCCTCGCTCCTCAAAAACATCTACAATACCGCCGACTAACGGATCATCCATACCGATGATGGTCAGATCAATCTGATTTTCCTCGGCAAAGTCAGCCAGTTTTTCAAACTCCATAGCAGTGATGTCAACACATTCTGCAATCTGGGCGATTCCACCGTTGCCCGGAGCACAGTAAATCTTATCAACTCTTTTACTCTGGGACACACTCCATGCGATCGCATGCTCACGTCCGCCGCTTCCTACGATTAATACTTTCATGTTTAAGCCTCCATTCCGCCGCTTGCACGGCGTCATAAATTTACGCTGTGATGTATTAAAAAATCATTACTCACTAATGTGTGCAATTCCATCTTTTACCGTCACCTTACCGGCACCGATCAGATCGATCGCTTTTGGAAGGATCTTCCATTCTGCCTGCTCCATGACTCTTCGCTGCAGGATCTCAGGGGTATCTCCCTCCTGTACCTCCACTGCCTTCTGAAGAAGGATCGGGCCGTGATCTGCCTTCTCGTCTACGAAATGAACCGTAGCTCCGGTTACTTTATTGCCCATAGCCAGGACACTTTCATGGACCTTTAATCCGTAATAACCCATTCCGCAATGTGCCGGGATCAGGGAAGGATGGATATTAATGATGCGATTGTGATATTTCTCGATCATCCTTGCGGGTACGATCACCAGATAGCCGGCAAGTACCACCAGATCCACATGATATTCCTCTAATGTATCTAACATGGCATCGGCAAAGGAATCTCTTGATCCATATGACTTCGGGCTGATGCATCTGGCCGGAATGCCGGCATTGGCTGCACGCTCCAGAGCATATGCATTTTCCTTATTGCTGATCACCACGGCAATCTCTGTGTTGCGGATCGTGCCGTCTGATACAGCATCAATGATCGCCTGAAGATTTGTTCCTCCGCCGGATACACATACTGCAATCTTCTGCATAGTTTCCTCCATGATTAACTGTCCGCTGCATATTAGCGCAGCAGACAGATGATTGTAAATGATTATACTAAATCAATGCCCTTCTCGCCCTCTGCGATCTCACCGATAATATAAGCATTCTGTCCTGATTTCTTCACGAGTTCTACTGTCTTGTCTGCGTCAGCGGCATCCACTGCAAGAAGCATACCGATACCCATATTGTATGTATTGTACATCATTTCTTTTGCGATATCTCCGTCCTTTGCGAGCATGGAGAAGATCGGAGGGATCGGATAGCTGTCTGCCTTTACCTTGGCGCGGACGCCATCGTGAAGCATTCTTGGGATATTCTCATAGAAGCCGCCACCGGTAATATGACTGCAGCCCTTAATAGTCACGCCGCCGTCCTTGACGCTCTTTAACGCTTTAACATAAATAATGGTTGGTGTCAGAATAGTCTCACCCAGAGTCTTTCCGCCGAGACACTCATAAGAACGGTTCAGATCGTCCTTACTGATATCAAATACCTTACGCACCAGAGAATAACCGTTGCTGTGGATACCGGAGGATGCGATACCTACCAGTACATCACCTTTCGCAATGTTCTTTCCGGTGATCATTTTGTCTCTGTCTACGATACCAACGGCAAAACCGGCAAGATCATACTCATCTACCGGATAAAATCCCGGCATCTCTGCTGTCTCACCACCGATCAGTGCAGCGTCTGACTGACGACATCCCTCTGCAACACCGCTGACGATCTGTGCGATCTTTTCCGGTTCATTTTTGCCACAGGCAATATAATCTAAGAAAAATAATGGCTCTCCACCGGCACAAGCAATGTCGTTTACGCACATTGCCACGCAGTCGATGCCGATCGTGTCGTGCTTGTCCAACTCAAAGGCAATTTTTAACTTGGTTCCTACTCCGTCTGTTCCAGAAACAAGGGTCGGATGCTCCATCCCCTTAAAACTGTCCAGGGAAAATGCCCCTGAAAATCCACCAATGTCTGTCAGCACCTCGTTTCTCATCGTGCTGGCAACATGCTTTTTCATAAGCTCTACTGCCTTATAGCCCGCCTCAATGTCAACGCCTGCATTCTTGTAGTCCATGATAAGCCTCCTCAATTTGTATTTATATCTTCACTTAATCAAAGATATTCTCATTGTAGCACAAAGCAAATTGTTTGTCATTTGTTTTTTGAAAGGTTGTCCAGATAGCCGGTCAGACAAGGCGTTCCCTTTCGGAGGATAACAGATAAAGCCCCACTCTCATCGGTGCGCCGGATATCTGCACCGGAGGCTGTCAGTCGTTCAAGAAGCTCCTTGTGGGGATGACCGTATCTGTTTTTCCTGCCGCAGGAGATCAGGGCATATTCCGGTTTTAAGCGGTTAAGCAGATCTTCACCGGTGGAATTTTTAGAGCCGTGATGTGCCACTTTAAGGACCGTGTAATGCTCCGGAATATGATAGGTCTGTCGGGTCCGGGCAGAGTTTATGATATCCTGAAGGGCTTCCTCTCCTGCTCCCTCCAGATCTCCGGTGAACAGACAGGAAAAGCTCTGATACTGCATACTGAGAGTGATGGATTCTGCGTTGGCAGAGTCAAAAGAGCTGCCTGCAGCCGGATTCAGGCAGACAAAGGAGACACCGCCGGAATGAAAACATCTGCCGGTGGACAAATACCGGACAGGGATGTGTTTTTGTTCGGCTGCTTTCCGAAGCAGAATATAGCCGCTCTGGTCTTTGTCTGCAACATCCGGCAGAAGAAGCCGGCGGATGTGATATCCGTCTCCACTCATTGTTATCAGCTCGATCAGTCCGTTGATGTGGTCCTCATCTGCATGGGTGGCGATCATATAATCGATCTGCCGGATCCCACGGGACTTGAGAAATGGCAGGAGCCGGTATTTTCCTACCTGCTTTTCACTGGTGCTTCCGCCGTCAATCAGAATATTCTGCTGTCCCGGCGTGTGGAGGTAAATACCATCTCCCTGCCCCACGTCAAGCATGGTCATTTCGAAGGAGGTGGCGGGAACAGGTACGATAAATATCAGACAAAATACCGGCAATATTTTACCAAGATGTTTCAGCCTTCGACGGTTATGTTCGGCATGCAGCGGTATTCTTTGATATTCCATTTCATCAATTTGGCGCAGAGTATACAGAAGCCACACCAACGTGACGGACAGCACCAGATAATACAACAGAAGCTGCCACCATGCCGGCCGTCCCATGATCTGCATATGACCCGGCAGTTTTTGAAAGATCAGGCAGATCCGCTCATAAAGCTTTAACAGCCGGAAGGCATTGGAAAGAATAAATTTTCCCACAGGCAGGCAGACACAGCCGGCAATTCCTCCCACAAAGGAAAAGATCACCAGAAGGGACGACAAAGGAATCACAAAAAGATTGATCACAATACCGTACAATGGGATTTCAAAGAAGAAATACAACATTACAGGCAGTGTTGTCAGCTGGACAGCGCTGCTCACCAAAAGCATCCGGCCTGTCTTCTGCCCCAGCTGTCTGCAAAGAATCTGCAGTCTGCCGGTGCGCTTATTGGCAAGCAGCTCTCTGTCACGGTGGTGTATCAGGCGGCGTTTTCGCCGCTTTTCCCACGGGTCACCAAACCACACCTGCTCCAATACGGGAAGCACAAGATAAATCCCTGCCATGGCTCCAAAGGACAGGAGAAAGCTGCAGGAAAACAGGGCAAAGGGCTTTTGCAGTAAAATGATCACAGCTGCCAGAGCCAGTGCGTTTTTGCCGTCATAGGTACGTTCTAACAGATCGGCCGCCAGCAAGAGGATCATCATAATGACAGCCCGGCTTGTTGAGATACTGAAATCTGTCATCTGACCGTAGGCGGTGACCACAAGGATACAGACCGGGATGGAAATACGCTCCGGTAAATACAGCTTTTTTAAAAATTCCAGCAGAGCCATGCCGAGAATGGATACATGAAGCCCGCTGATAGCAAGCAGATGGCCAATACCACTCTCCTGATACAGCTTTTGGATATTCATGTCCAGAAGGGACTTGTCACCCAGGATCATGGCGGATACGATCCCGCTTTCTTTGGCCGGCAGACACGTCTGGTAAACATGGCCTATTCTGTCCCGGATATGGTACAGCAGATTTTTGATGGGATGTATTGTGGACTGCAGGATCCGGAAGGAATCTGACGGAAATTCATAGTAAATCCCCTTTTCTTTGTAATATGCCCGGCGGTCAAACATCCCGGGATTGGTGGCAACGGAAAATTCACGGAGTGTTCCCTTGAGGAACAAAACATTGCCCGGGTGCAGAGAGGGTTTCCCGGAAATGGAAACATAAAGCTTCTTTTGAGAATAGGTCTGATCGTTTTGTGATAAGCGGATATGACAGTTTTTCAGATATAGGACTGTCCGGTCTTCTTTTCCCTGTGCCAGACAGATCCGGTCAATGGTCCCGGTGACCTCTGCCGGGGTTTGATCTTCCCAGATCCCCTGAAAACAATAATACCGGGCATCATCCTTTTCAGAATAAATGGCCCGGTATAAAAGAAATAAAATAGTAAGTCCTGTAAAAATCCATAGAAATGGTCGTTTAATATGCGTTCCTCCTATTCCTGAACGACAATATCCAGGTTACGTTCAAAGGCTGAACCGAAATCAATGGTATCGTTATATAAAAGTACCTGTTCACCGTTAATACTAAACTGTACCTTGTTAATATTGGATAGTTCTGCCAAAGTATCCACAACGGAATAGATCGTGGTTTCTGCAGAAATATTAGTACGTTTTTTAAGGAACTCTTCGGAAAAATCAACGTAACAGGTGTTTTCTTTGACAGAGATCTTATTGAGCTCTGTTTTTTCCGGTATAGTCGCCTTGATCTCATCGGGATCCACTCCGTCAATGGAATATGGTCCCCGTATCAGCTGCTCAACGGCAAGCTGCTCCAGTGGGATCGTTGCATCATAGGTGATGTCAACGGGTACCTTGACAAGGTGGCTTCCTGTTTTGTCGCTAAAATACATGTTTAATGTGGCTTTCTGTTTGTAGGTGGTCTCGCCACCTGTATTGTCAATAAAAGAATCTGCAGTCATATAACCAATGGCATCTAAATTGGAATCGGTCAACGGCTGGCCGGATACGTAAAACTGCACACTGCTCACCCCCCTGATCTGGCAGAGGGTTTTTACAATGGCTGCCCGGCGCAGAATCTCCGAAACGCCCTTAAGCTTTCCGTAACCGGAGCTTAGATAAAGGGATAATTGCCCGGAGTCTTCAAAGATAAAATCATCCACAGTGACATCATCCGGTAATGCTTTCCGCAATCCGATATCCTTTGGCTCTGACTGAAGCTTTGTCAGAAATTCATTGACCAGGTCATCCCGCTTCCGTGACTCAGGCGTATATTTTTCAAATCCCACCTTGGTTTCATTGGCATCGGGACAGAATACATAGTAGCCGGTATATTCCTTTTCTTTATGAAAAGAGCACCCACCGCAAAAGAGAAGTACCAAAAACAGGACACAGACTGTGAAGCCCGGCCGTAACAGATGTGTGTATTTCTTTTTGGGAATATCTGTATGATATGGCATATTCGTCTTCCTCCTTTCCGGTGATGATGTCCGGACGGTAATCGGTGCTGCCGCTCCGGACGGATCGATATACGGCATTGGTTTTGTTATGGAACATAAGTTAATGGGATGCGGACGGTAAAGGTGGTACCCTCCTTCTCCTTACTGTAAAGCTTAATGGAACCCCGGTGCAATAAAACTGCACTACGGGTCAGGGATAGCCCAAGTCCGGTACCACCGGTATCTCTGGAACGGGCTTTGTCCACGCGGTAGAAACGCTCAAAGACATTATCCTGAACATCCTCCGGAATACCGACACCGGAATCCTGCACTGTCACATAGAAAAACTTGTGATCGGCGTTGAGGGTTACACGAACCCAGCCATCGTCATAATTGTATTTAATGGCGTTTTCGATAAGGTTATTTAATGCAATGGACATCTTTGTCTCATCGATATCAGCCATAACAGGACGATAGCTTTCGTATATCAGCTCAATATTACGCTCTGCGGCAATTGGTCTGAGACGTTTTAAAAGCTGCTCCAGAAGATCGTTGATGCTTGTATTGACAACCTCTACCTGAGAAGTATTCTTGTCCATTTTGACCATGGAAAGAAGATCGTTGATGATTTTTGTCATACGTTCGATCTCGTTGGTGATATCTCCGAGAAACTCCCGGTATATCTCCTCCGGCATTCCCTCCTGGGAAAGCAGGGAATCAGCAAGTACCTTCATGGATGCGATCGGTGTTTTTAACTCATGGGACACATTGGATACAAACTCCTGGCGTGCGGTGTCCTGGTTTCGTATGACATCGATCATCTGATTGAAGGAATCAGAGATACTGCTGATCTCTGAAAAGCCGTGCATGTTGAGTTTGACACTCATATCTCCCTGGGATATCTCATTGATGGACGATGTGATCTGCTTCAATGGACGTGCCAGAAGGGTAGAATAGATCAACGCACCAAGAAGGACCAGGATCGTCAGTATCAAAAGGATAATATATACCTGACGTTTGACTGCGTCGGCCATCTGATGGAGATTTTTGGTGGAGAAGCTCATAATAACAACGCCATCTGTTGATTGTTTGTTGGAATTTACGATGGGCATGGTAAGCTGAACATACTCTCCCAGCTCATTTATGTATTTTCCATGATCGCCGCCAAAGCATTTTACGACCTCGGTGGAGATGACGGTTTTGCCATCTTCCAGTCCATAGGTGTCATGAATAATACGGAGATTCTGATCTACCAGAATGATACGCCCCTGATAGATCTCAGCAATCTGGGCTGCCTCCTCTACAACCTCCTCACTGTCGTGATCCACCAGATATCCGGAGGAAACCACAAGATTGGAGATCATGGTACCGTAGGACTGCAGCTCATCCACACGCTGGGATACCAGCTTTGACTCATATGCATTTGTAATAATTATAGAAAAGACATACAGGGGAACAAGTCCCATCATTAAAAATACGATCAGTACCTGTATCCGCATACTGCGGAGAAAATACAGAACCTTGCCAAGAAATTGTTTCAAAGCGTACCCTTCCCTGCCGTTGAAGCATTTATTTTAGTATTCCGGAGAAGCAGCCGGTTTATTTTTGAAAATAATATCCAACGCCCCATTTGGTATGTATATACTTTGGATCGCTGGGTTTACTTTCAATCTTTTCGCGCAGACGACGGATATGGACATCCACTGTCCGGACATCTCCCGGATAATCATAGCCCCAGACGGTATTGAGAAGCTCCTCGCGGCTGTATACCTTGTTGGGATGAACCATCAGAAGCTCCAGAAGATCAAACTCCTTTGCGGTAAGATTGACTTCCTTCTCGTCAATATAGGCTCTGCGGCTGTCGCAGTCTACCTTTAACACATCGTATGTAAGAAGCTTTGGGTTTTCATCATGGGAATGTCCTGCATTGCTGCGCCGGATGATCGCTTTGATCCGTGCCTTTACCTCCAGGATATTGAATGGTTTGGTGATATAATCATCAGCACCATACTCAAGTCCCAGGATCTTATCCATATCATCACCCTTTGCTGTCAGCATGATGATCGGTACATCGGAAAACTCCCGTACCTGCTGGCAGACCTCGAAACCGGTAAGAACCGGCAGCATGACATCTAACAGTACCACGTCATACTCATTTTTACGGATCAGGTCTAATGCCTCCTGTCCGTCATAGGCACAATCTACATCCATTCCATCCTGCTCCAGACTGAAACGGATTCCTTTTACAATAAGCTTTTCATCGTCAACAACCAGAACCTTTCTCGCCATAACGCTCCCCCTAAACCTTTCATTGATTCTTTTACACTGTGATCTGATCTTTGATCCGGTTATAAATCCCCTCTTTAATACCGGAAATCTTCATAATATCTTCAATGGAAGCAAAGCTTCCGTTTTCTGTGCGGTAGTCGATGATCAACTGCGCTTTTGCTTCGCCGATCCCGGTGAGTGTCATCAATTCCGCCAGATCCGCCTGATTAATATTGATCAATCCGGATCCACTGTCTCCCCCGACAGTTTTTTTCTTTTTTGAACCGGAGCCTTTGCGTGGGATCGTGATCTGTTCCCCATCCTGCAGTGTCCGTGCCTGATTGATCGCGGCACGGTCCGCTTTTTTGCGAAAGCCTCCTGCTGCATCTACGGCGTCACAGACTCTGGCGTCCCCGGAAAAACGATAAACACCGGGATTTTTCACGGCACCGCAGATATATACTGCACATTCCCCTTTATCAGCAGTATCCCCTCCTGCGGATCGTCCATCTCCCGACAGAGACGGGGATGGTGACTCCGGACTGTATGACCATTCCTGTGTGTTTTGGGCTGATCCTGCTGAGGATCTCATATAGAACCAGCCGGATAACACCAGAAAACCAATGCATATTCCTATTGTGATCAATGTTTGACGTTTCATATAACCTCCTACGAATTAAATTCATAGCAGATATACGTCATAATAAATGCGAACCTATCTCTATTCTAACGATTCCTGTCAAAAAAACAATAGGCACTTGGAAAAAATTTATTAATTTTTCTTAAAAATTATTATGCCTGCCAAAAAGAGCGCTGTTCCCAAAAGCTTTAACCAGTCAAAGCCTACACGCTCCACTCCGAACAGTCCGAAAACCTCGATCAGATAGGCTGCGATCAACTGGGCGGCAACGATCAGCATAACTGCCTTGGCCGGACCGAGCTGGTTCATACCGATGATGACGGTATATGTGATAAAGGCACCTATGACACCTCCCAGCAGCATATAACGTGGATGTACACGCATGATGCCGGCGATCTGTCCGTCCCTTCCGGTCAGAAACCAGGCTGCAATACAGACGATCAATGCCGTAAGCTGGACAAATGCAGCGGAGATCCAGACACTGGTCTGCTTTGTTACCTCTGTATTAAATACCCCCTGTACACTCATCAGAACACCGGATATCAAAGAAATGATCATTCCCCACATAGAAAAACCTCCCTTCGTTTTGGTTAGTTTTCCCATAATAAAAAGATATATACAAAAAACAAACGGGTCATATAAAGACCCGTTTGTGATCGTCATTGATTCTTATAGTTTATGCTTCTTTTTCGGTAAAGATCTCATCAAGAATACGACACATTTCGTCGATATGCTCCTTCTCTGCGATCAGAGGAGGAACGATACGGATGATATTGGTACCGGCGGAGATCAGGATCAGTCCCTTTTCCTGAGCTGCACTCACAATGTCTCCGGCCGGAATATCAGACTCGATTCCCTGCATAAAACCGATACCGCGTACCTCTTTAATGGATGCATGCTTTGCGGCAAGCTCTTCCAGCTTTTCACGAAGATAAGGAGTAAGTTCTTCTACATGCTCTACAATATGATCCTTTTTGAAGATTTCAAATACCTTGCAGACTGCGGCTGTAGCAAGAGGATTGCCACCATAGGTTGTGCCATGGTCTCCCGGAACAAGGGCCTGTGCGATCTCCTCTCTGGCAGCAAAAGCACCTACCGGTACGCCACAGCCCAGAGCCTTGGCGCTGGTGATAATATCCGGCTGGATCCCGTAATGCTGGAATGCAAACATTTTTCCAGTTCTGCCCATACCACACTGGATCTCATCCAGGATCAGTACAATGCCCTTCTCATCACAAAGAGCGCGGACACCCTTCATAAATTCTTCTGAGGCAGGATGGATACCGCCCTCTCCCTGCAGAGATTCCATAATAATAGCACAGGTATCCGGAGTGATCAGAGCCTTGACGCTGTCCAGATCGTTATACTGTGCAAAAGAAACGCCGCCGATCAATGGCTCAAACGGTTCTCTGTAATGCTTTGTACCGGTTACGGACAGAGCTCCCATGGTACGTCCGTGGAAGGAATGTTCCATGGCAATGATCTCACCCTTGTTGTCAGGATTTTTGGTGCGGACATATTTACGTGCCAGCTTTAATGCTCCCTCGATCGCTTCTGCACCACTGTTGGTAAAGAACACACGATCCATTCCCGATGCTTCGCAGAGATAACCGGCAGCCTTAACGGCAGGCTCATTAAAGTAAAGATTGGAGATATGGATCAGCTGGTCTACCTGATCCTTCAATGCCTGTTTGTACTCGTCGTTGCTGTAACCGAGGGCAGAAACGGCAATGCCGGCGCCCATGTCGAGATATTTTTTGCCGGCATCATCAATAAGATACATGCCCTCTCCCTTGATAAATGTTATTTTACGATTGTAAGTATGTATAAAATGCTGATCTGCTTTTTGAATATCCATATTCATCCTCCGTTCTGTCTGTTATGAAATCAGAACTCTGCGTTATCGCAGAGTTTATCGTGATAGATCAATTAAATGCGTTCATTATCGTAAAGACCGCCCTCTGTATCGATGATGGCTGTTCCGATACCCTTCTTGGTAAAGAACTCCAGAAGGAGGCAGTGCTCAATACGTCCATCCAGAATATGTACTCTTCCAACACCGGCATTGACTGCATTGACGCAGTTTGTAACCTTTGGCAGCATGCCGCCGCTGATGGTGCCGTCTTCGATCAGATCATGTGCATCCTGAAGACTCATAACAGAGATCAGGGTGGAAGGATCCTTTGGATCCTTGCAGACACCTTCAATATCTGTAAGGAATGCAAGCTTTTCCGCACCGAGAGCACCGGCAATAGCGCAGGCAGCATCATCGGCATTGATATTGTAGGTCTCGCCGTCCTCGCCGAGACCTACCGGTGCGATGATCGGAATAAAATCATTGGCAAGCAGCGTGTCGATGACAAGGGTGTCTACTTTCTTGACATCTCCCACATAACCGATGTCTTTGCCGTTTGGCTTCTTCTGGTCGACCTGCAGAAGGCCACCGTCTTTGCCGGAGATACCCACTGCCTTGACGCCAAGGCGTTCTACCATCTGTACCAGATATTTATTGAGACGGTTTAATACCATTTCTGCAATCTCCATGGTCTCTTTATCTGTTTTACGGAAACCATCGACAAATTCCGTTTCTTTTCCGACTTTGTCGATCCACTTGCTGATCTCCTTGCCGCCTCCATGGACAATGATCGGCTGCATACCAACCAGTTTTAAGAGGGCAACGTCCTGAATGACGCTTTCCTCAAGTTTTTTGTCAAGCATGGCACTGCCGCCGTATTTGACAACGACGATCTTATTATTGAAATCGCGGATATAAGGAAGTGCCTCGATCAGGGTCTCTGCCTTTCCTACGATCTCACTCATATATGTACTTTTTTCCTCTGCACTCATTTTTAATCCTCCATTAACTGCGGACAGAATTTGAAATTCTGCGCTGTTGTTTATATTTAACGATCTTGACTTATGGGAATACCGGAGGCATTTCCAGACCGAGATTTTCCGGAAGTCCAAATAACAGGTTCATATTCTGGACAGCCTGACCGGCAGCGCCCTTCACCAGATTATCGATGGCCCCCATCATGATAATGCGGTTGGTACGTGGGTCGATCCGGAAATTGACATCTGCAAAGTTGCCTCCCTCTACCCAGCGGGTCTCAGGACAGACATCCTTATCCAGAACACGGACAAAATATTCATCCTTATAATATTTATCATAAATTGCCTTTACATCCTCGTAGGTGACATCCTTTTTCAGGGATGCATATGCGGTAACAAGGATACCCCTGTTCATTGGCACCAGATGAGGGGTAAAGTTCAGGATCACATCCTCTCCGGATGCATAGCTGAGCTGATCCTCAATCTCCGGGGTGTGGCGGTGGGTTGTCACGCCATATGCCTTAATGCTCTCGTTGACCTCACAGTACAGGTTGGCAACCTTGGCCCCACGTCCTGCGCCGGAGGTTCCGGATTTGGCGTCAATGATCACGGTATTCATATCAATAATACCTTCTTTTGCCAGCGGGTAAATGGACAAAATGGAACATGTCGGGAAACAGCCGGGATTGGCGATGAGACGTGCTTTTTTGATATCCTCACGGTTGATCTCGCAGAGACCATATACTGCTTCCTTTACAAAATCAGGGCTTTCGTGATGGATGCCATACCATTTTTCGTATTTGTCCACATCCTTGATACGGAAATCAGCGCTGAGATCCACGATCTTTACCTTTGATAAAATTTCTTCATTTACCAGAGAACCGCATAAGCCCTGTGGTGTTGCGGTGAATATAACATCAACCTGCTCTGCAAGCTCCTTCATGTTCTCGCCCTTGCAGACATCTTCTACCAGCTGGAACATATTTCCAAATACTTCACTATATCGCTTGTCAATATAGGAGCGTGAGCCGTACCAGACAATTTTTGCCTCTGGATGGCGAAGTAAAATACGCACGATCTCCTGTCCTGCATATCCTGTTGAACCGATAATTCCTACTCTGATCATAATCAACCTCCTATATCATCTCTACGTATTCAGGTTATGTTTTTCGTAATGCGAAAGTTCTCATCAAAAACCATAACGGTGTTTATTATACGCCTAGCGAAGCGATTATGCAACAAAAACAAAAATTATAAAAAGCGTCTTATGAAAAAAGCCACACAAATTTCTCTGTGTGGCGTGAAAATATTTTATCGTATATCTGTGCATCATGAATCCGTCAGGAGATACTATTTAATACAGATCAATTCCCATATTGGCCAGACGAGCCAGTACCGTGGAGATCGGCAGACCAACAACATTATAGTAGTCTCCTGCAATATCCTGAATATATGCAGCTCCCCGGCCCTGAATACCATAGGCTCCTGCTTTATCCATGGGTTCTCCTGTTTTTATGTAAGCATTGATCTGTGCCGGGGTCATTGGGATCATATCCACGATAGTCCGGACATGAAATGTATCGATCAGTCCCTTTCCCTCCGGGGATACATAGATCAGTGTGACGCCGGTGTATACTTCATGGCGGCTGCCCTGAAGCATTTGGAGCATGGTTGCTGCTTCGGCTTCATCGGAGGGCTTTCCTAAAATACTGTTGTCCTTGACCACAACCGTATCGGCACCGATGATCACGAAATCTGTTGTAAGACGTTCGGCAATATCCTCTGCCTTTGCCGCAGATAGTGCTTCCACCAGAGAAGCCGGTGTGTCAGCCTGAATCGCGTCTTCGTCAATGCTGCTGGGCATAACCTCATAGGAAATGCCAACCTGTGTTAAAATATCTTTTCTGCGGTCTGATGCGGATGCCAGAATAATCTTTGCCATAATAATCCCCATTTCTAATAATGCTGCTTATGTCTATTTGAAACGATTGCGTAACAAGGATGGATCCTGTTCCAGATGTGCATAATCATTGAAGCGGTCCAGATAGAATCCATTTTTTTCTTCATCGTAATGAAGCTGTGTGATGCTGCAGTTTTCCAGAGATGTGCCAAACATCAGACGCTTTGCAAAGTCACCTCCGAAAAGGGCTGTCAGCAAAATACGGATCACACCGCCGTGGGTGACCACGGCAATATTTTGATATTCTGATTCGATCCATTCCTGTATGACAGGCATGACTCTGGCAAGGACGCTTTCTCCGGTTTCTCCCTGCGGATACCAGATCTCCTCGGTGGGAACAAAGAAATCACCGATAAATTCGTTGACCTCGTCTAAAGCATTTCCCGTTTGGATACGGCCTTCTGCAAAGCGGTCCATCTGTTCCTGATAATAATCCGCATAAAAGCGTTTTACCACTGCATCGGGCTGTCCGGTGAGTTCTCCAAAATCTACCTCAGCCAGTCCGGGACGAATCTGCAGATGCTCCAATAGAGCCGGCTGTCCGGCAAATGCAATCTTGGCCGTCTGCTCTGCGCGGATCAGATCGCTGCAATATAATGCGTCTACAGGATAATTTTTCATACGCTGTCCCAAAAGTGCGGCCTGACGTTCGCCTTCCGGTGCAAGATCTACGTTTACGTTACAGTCAGAACTGCTCTGTCTGCCATGACGTATCAGATAAATGTTCATTTTGTTTTTTTCTCACTATCCTTCCCCTGAGACATCTTCTTTTCGGATGCCTTATTTTGTTTCTTTTTTGTTTTAGGTGTTGTCTTGATCTCCTCCATCAGAGAATCGTAGGATACAGTCCCCAATGGAATAATGTCCTCCTGAAACAATTTATTATTAAATAACGGATCAGTATCCTTCTGTTCGGACAGGAGCTTTTGGTAGATCTCCTGTCGGTTGGTGTAATCTGTTTTTTCGATGGAACGGATCTCAATGGAGCTGGCATAAGCATAGCCATCCAGCCAGTTGCTGACAACGTCGTCCCAGTTGTCAAAGCTTTTCTGAAGCTCTGTGGCTGCCGGCTGCAGTAAAGCCTGCGCCTCGTCAAGATTGACATAATCAGCAATATAGCCCCACTGTACCAAATGGGAAATGCGACAAAGATCCCATGCAAGCAGTCCTTTTTTGCCCCATGTATCAGAGACATACTGTAGATTGTCATAATGTGTTTTCAGTGCTCCGCTCACCTGATTCAGAGCCTTTTTTCGTTCTTTTGCAGACAAAGCCTTTAAGTCCTTTGCCTCTCTTTTATAATCCTTACGGCTGCCTGTATTCTGTAAAAAGCGGATCTGTTTCAGCAGATCCTTGCGGCCGGAAATGCTCCAGCTTGACTTTAAGATATTTCTGGCTGCCTTTTTGTTGGCATCGGTTGCCTCGTATCCGCCAAAATAATAAGGGTTTCCATCATTGATGGAGATCAGGACTGCACCCATGGCACGCCCCCAGGCACCGAGATTGGAATCCTCATTTTCGTTATGTCCGGTCATCGATTGTACGGATGTTGTGCGCTGAGGCAGATCCCCGGAGGTATCTCCGTTTTTTTGTTTGTTGCCGGAACAACCGGTCAGACTTCCGATAAGAAGACAACCGGTTAAGATCCACGTCAGGAAACAATGTTTTTTAATCATAGTAATATTAAACCTTTCAAAAGCTTCACATATTATATAACTAACAGCTCCTATTTTGCAACTATATCCTTTCGTCTTCGAAATCGATCATATACTGGAGCTCGCTTCCGTCGGCAGGAGCCGGGCCGAGATCACGCTTGGAGCCGTCCGGAAGGGCTTCAAAAAGCTGTGCCTCTCCTGCATTCTCGCCTTTAACAACGGCGAAGTATCGGAAAGAATCCTCTAACGGGTTCCAGCGGATCAGTATGATCGGACAGATTCCGGCGTATGTATGCTGGGACGGCATTGTAATACGGATCACAGTCAGATCCTCTCTTGCATTGATGGAGAGATAATCAAAATCGTCTTCGCCATATGGACATGGCAGCTGTTCCGGATATGCTTCTTTATACAGCTTCAGCATTTGAGAACCACAGTCTTCCCGTAAAAGCTGCAATACATCGGAACCTCCCTTAAACAACATTTCCGGCAGAAGCTCTGCTTCTACCCGCTGGCGGGCGATGGCATGAAGCTGTGTCTCGGTAAGCTGTGGAGGGCGGTTGTTTTCGGAAGGGGTATTTTTATTTACATTGAGTGGAATCCCCTGATCAAAAGCATTAAAAAGAATGCCGTCAATAGTTCCGTCTCCTCCTACCAGATCAAGACAAGTGGAAAATGGCATTGTCAGGATCAGAGGAAACTGCTGATCTCCTTTGACTGCCTGCTCCTGCGTTGTAAAAACCGGAAGAAAGCGTTTGCCCTGATTGTTTTGTAACACAGCCGGACGTGGGGAAACACCTTCCGGTATCTTCTGTTCCCGGCCGGCGGCAGAAGCGATCCGGCGGATCAAAGCAGGATCCGTATCGGGAGGAAAGGCTGCAGGTACATATAAATTACTTTTTTCAAGACATTTTACCAGCCGGTCTAAATTCTCCTTTGTGTTTTCCTTACGTAAAAGACTGGCAAGCTGTTCCAGCTCTTTATTTTCCTGATTACTCACGTCAATCCTTCCTTTCGTTGCACTAGTGTTTCATATTGAAAAGTTCACTCATTTTATCTTTATCCATATCGCTGTAATAGCCGTACTGCAGGATCTCATAATCATCCAGCAGGTTCTTGACGGTATCGGTCTCATCACTGCCGTAATTATGCCATTTGCCGTCGGTATCCATATAACCGTTGACATTCATGGCAGGGATATCTGCGGACAGCTTCTCAAGATACTGGTTATAAAGCGGCAGCTCCAGACCGGCCTGCTTCAGAATCATATTTTCCAGATAGTTGTTGCTGATCACAGCATTCTGCTCCTCCTGAATGTCATAGTTGGCCCACATGATAAACGGTACGGCATACCGCTTCTGAATATCCTCCAGATCCCAGTCACTCTGGGACTTTCCGAGAAGCTCCTCATAGAAGGACGTCTCGATGGAAGGAAAATGGTCGCCAAACATACAGATGATCGTTGGTTCTGTCTGTTTTGAAAAATAGTTGATCAGATACTGGAAGGCCTGATCTGATACATGGGTGGCAGAAAGATATTCCTTTGCCTCTGTATAATAGGAACCCTCCACATAAACAGGTGTTTTCCAGTTGGTATTGGTCAGGTAGCCACCGTGGTTCTGGATCGTCATATCAAACAGATATAATGGCTTATCTCCTTTGTTCTCATATAACTCGATGACCTTTTTGTAGCTTTCTTTATCACTGATATAACGGACATATTCCGGCTTTTTGAAATCATCAATGGTAATAAAGTCATCAAATTTCATGCTTTTATAAGTGGCAATACGATTCCAGTTTGCGCCGCTGCTTGGGTGAACCGCCTTGCAGCTGTAACCCTGCTCCTTCAGGTAAGAAGGCAGCGAGAAAGTGGAATTGTGCATAAACTGCTGGTACACGTTGCAGCCACTTGGGAAAAATGCCATGGTATTGCCGGTCATCGCCTCAAACTCGGAGTTACTGGTACCGGCACCAAACACGGAGACATAGTCCCGGCCCTTGATGGTGTTCTTGGTCAGGCTGTGCATAAACGGCAGCGGATCCATATTATACCGCATATCTCCGATCAGAGAAAAATCGGCAAGACTCTCATTCATGATCAGAATGATATTTGGCTTTTTGCCCTTCAGGGTTGTGTTACTTTTAAATGAAGCATTGGTAGCCATATCCTGTGTATTTCCCTTGCCGTCCTCCAGCTTTACGGATGTGGTTTCCGGAGAGGCAGAAGGCGCAGAGGAGGTATCCTTTAGGATCTCCGTTACCTTATCCTTAGAATATCCGGATGGTGTGGATACCCGCAGGTAATGGAAATTGATGAAATAATTCATATAAAATCCATTGGCTTTACAGGAAGAAACTTTATTCCATACATTGTCCTGAATACCGCATATCGGCAGAATATCGGTATTATACAAGATACCGATGACCGCGATCCCCGGTACCAGTGTGGCTGCAAAACGGATCAGCTTCTTCGGCACCGTACGCTTCCGGCGTCTGAAGCGTGTCCGGTAGATCAGGATACACCAGATGGCAAATGCCGGGAGAACCACAAACTGTGCCGGTGTCAGGGAAAATGTATATGTGGATGCAACTTCGGTAGCTGTAGCGACACCGAGGATATCTGCCGGAAGGAACGGCGTTCCACGGACATTCATGATAAAAAGGTTGGCCAGACCGATCGGGAACAGGATCAGGTCCATTGCCAGCATGGCGATGCCGGCGTTGCCGATCAATGCCGTGAAAAGAAGCTCAACAGCCCCTAAAAGGATCCAGGTAAACAGCCATACATTTGGCAGGATCGTCAGAAAAGTACCATTCATCATTTCCAGCATGGATGCAAGGAAAAGCGGATTAAAGATGATGATCAGTATCCGGATCGTCAACAGTACCGTAGGATCACTGAGAACCCATTTTACAAGGTTGCGTGGTGAACGGCGTGTCGTTCTCTTATGTTTTTTGCTGTGCTTTATCTCTTTCTGGCGGCGTTTATAATAACGGGCAGAATACTCTGTCATACGCTCAAAAATGATCACGAAAAGTACCAGGATCTCCAATACAAAAAGCACCATTGGGAATAGCTGGCGATAGCTGTATGAATATGAGATATTCATAGACTTTGCATGTGTCTGCATCTTTAAGGTAGACATGTATGTGTTGGGATCGGTACGGTTGGTGGTGTTGACCGTAGGGATCAATGCATACGGTGTATCCTCGCTGCTGCATGTCATACGGATACAGCAGGTCACTCCCTTGGGGATGACTACGGCATGATCCATATTTACATTAAATACAGCATTGGGAGTGATATTCTTTACTTCGACATCTTCACTGTATACGACATCGTTGTTTCCATCCATTACCTGAATGTGAAGGATATCTCCCACCTTATCCTTTTTAAAGGAACCGAAGCTGATGGAGAATGAATTCAGAACCACTCTCCGGTCGAAACAGAATTTCTGCCGTATTACTTCGGTATCCGGCAGGATTCCGATCACGGCACTGTTGCTGTTGCCGGCCTCTGTCGTTACCTGCTGTAAAGACACAAGGGAGCCTGTCAAAAAAAACTGAAGACCAAGGATCCCAATCATTAATATACAAAAAAAAGCAACTCTTTTTCGAGTAAATTTAAAATATTTATGAAACATATTATCTATTATCCTTCTTCCGTATTTATAATAATTTTCCCAATTTTCGAAAATGCAATCCAACCCTTATGATACTGTTTCCCATATGTTCTTGTCAATGAAAAAGATGTGAATTTTTTCTAACAAAATTTTCAATCCGCTGATCCCATGTGTGCATCCGGGCAGTCTTGCAGTAACCGTTTTGTGCCATATTTTCTAACAGATCCGTATTTCTGAGTATATTTTGTATTTGTTCCGCTGCATTTTGAGGATTGTTTCTGTCATAAAGGATCAGATCCTCTCCCGGTGTAAAGTGCTCCCGCAGATAAATACAGTCATCAGTGGCGGAAACACTTTTGTTTATCATGGCATTCATGACTCTGTCGTGAGGTCCGTCCAGAAACAGGGGCTGCACATTTAGAACGATCCTGCTGTCCGTTAAGGCTGCCAGCTGCCGGGTGTAGCTGCAGGGAGAATGTATGATCAGATGGGAAACAGCGTTTTTTGCATCAAACATTTCCCAGCGAAATCCCATTACATGGACATGGATCCCGGCTTCAAGAAGGGCCTGCAGGATTGATTCGCGGTACCATTCTCTGATATAACGGTCGATCAGCCGGGACTTATAGAGCTTGAGAGGAAAAAAATCATCGTCTGATGCGATCTCCCGGAGGTATAATTCCTCCAGTGTTTCTGTGCTGCCGTGACGCATTTTTGACAGAATCTCACAGGCAATCTCCCACTGACTGCTGCTGACAGCTTCCATTTGCTGCCGGTAGTAATCAAGAGGGGTATAGGTACCCGGAAAAAGCAGCTCCATCGGCCGTTCTTTTACAGGCAGCTTCGCGGCTGCCTCCGGTATAAAATCCGTGGCCGGTATACCTGCAAAAGGAAAGAAAAATACCTCTTTGATATGAGGATAATACTGCTCAATATACTTTTTATGATATCGGTCCAGACACATAACATAGTAGTTTCTGAGGGGAATCCGCAGGGAATAGTGAAGGTGCAGCGGATGGTCTACGATCATATGAAAGAATGGTGAATCAAAATAGTCCAGATAATATCTGTCATCCAGCATAACATTCGGAAGCTGGGAGTTGATATCAAAAATACCGTCAAAATGTTGCCGGGTCAGCGTACGCAGATCCTTTTCCTGAGAGGCGATGTCGTCGGACAACAAAAAGAGCTTTACAGAGATACCCTGTCGTTTCAGAGAACGGCAGAGCATTTCCGTAAAGCACCATGACGAATCATAACTAAGGCGTTTTGACTGGAATATCAATACTTTCATTTGGATTCATCCTCTTTATTTTTTTGGGCAGAAGAATAATTTCCTGCTGCAATATCATGAAATGCCTTTTGATTCTTTTTCTTTTGTACATCGGCAGGGGTCCCGCCTGTCTTCAGAGTCTGGTAGATCTTTACTCCCAGAGCGAGAACAAGTACGCCATATACAAAAAGAATGATCTCTGTCGGAACAAGACCGATCGCACCCTTCTGATATAAAGCAGCCGGAACATCCATCAGAAAATGAAGGGCAACGGCAATCCAGTACATGTATTTTTTGCCGGCCACATAGACAGCCTGAAATACCAGAATGGACAGACCGATCTGAACCATCATGGCAGAGATCCGTTCCAGATCTGCCATGTAGCAGGTAAACTGTGTCACACCCTTGATATTGGCGATCAACTGCTTTAATGCAGTGACCGACTGCTCATTATCCTTGTATGCGGCAAGCATCTTGTCCATGGAACCGCTGTTGATCAGCTGGCCATAAGCATAATACTGGATATATGTAACACCAAGTACAAGGATACACTCAATACCACCATGTCCGATACCGTAGCTTACGGCAGTTTCTTTGTTGGGATGCTTTGTCAGCACAAAACGAAAGGCAAGATAACGGCCGGTTTCCTCAAAGAGTGCCGCTACTAATGCCGCATAAACGGTATACAAGATAATATTTCCATTGATCGCCTTTGATACGGGATTGCTGGACAAAAGAAAAAGGGAATGTGGGATCATTTCCAACATTCGTGAAAAGGTGATAAAAACCATAATACCTACAAAAAACGGTACGAGACTGCGTTTTGTATACATCTTCCATGCAACGATCAGCACAACAGGGATCGTGATCGCCAGCAGTCCTGTCTGCAGCATTGCATTTAATACGCTTTGTTCAATCATTATAAACTCCTTATTTACTTATTTTTATTTAGAGTAACACACCCTGCTTTTTATTGCAAATTATATTGAAATCGTTTATGATTTTTTAAGATAATCCATGTCAGAGGAAATCGTGATGATATGGTATATTCAGAAAGGAATGACTCACAATGAAAAGCAGTACAGAATTAAAAAAAGATATTATGGCCATAGACCACCGGGGATATCCGGGATATAAAGGGCTGCGGGGCAGCTACCAGTTTGGGGACTTTATCCTGTCCATCGATCATGTACAGGGAGATCCCTTTGCGTCTCCATCCCATCTTTCCGTTACCGTAGACGGAAGAAAGGCAGGTTTTCCAAAGGAATATTATACCGGGCAGATTCAGCGTGTCACGCTGCAGGATCATCTGACCAGGCTGTTTGGAAAGGCTCTGGCACCTCTTTCTTTTAAGGCGAAGGGCTCCGGAAAAAGCGGACTTTTGTCTGTCTCCCACTGCGGTCAGCAGGTGTTAGAGCGGACTGCCAGTGAGATTGGAGCGGATGGCTCCGTGACGATCCGTTTTGAGGCAGGATTTCCTGCAAATGGCCGTTCTGTGAATGCCAGAGAGCTGATCAAAATGTTGTTTGATTTTGTTCCGGAAGCAGTGGAAAATGCGTTATTTTATGCGAAGGTAAATCACAATGCACTCCAGAAGGCAATCGAGCTGGCCGAGGATCAGCAGTATATCCGGGATCATCTGGAGGAAAAGGGTCTCACTGCCTTTCTGGCAGACGGAGCTGTTCTGCCAAGAGAAAGCGGTATATCGGATCGTCCCATGAAGGGTGCCGTTCCGTTCAAAAGTCCGGACAGCCAGAGGGTATCCTTTACTCTCCCACATCACGGGGAGCTTTCCGGTATGGGGATACGGAAAGGTGTCACACTTTTTGTAGGTGGCGGTTATCATGGAAAATCTACTCTTCTGCAGGCGTTGGAAATGGGCGTTTACAACCACATTCCGGGAGACGGCAGGGAGTTTGTGATCACAGATGATACGGCATGGAAGCTTCGTGCCGAGGATGGACGAAGCATTTCCCGGACGGATATTTCCCCGTTTATCAATCATCTGCCGAACAAAAAGGATACGGTTCACTTTTCTACGGAGGATGCCAGCGGAAGCACCTCACAGGCAGCCAATCTGATGGAGGCGGTAGAAAGCGGCACCCGTCTTTTCCTGATCGATGAGGATACCTCTGCTACCAATTTTATGATCCGGGATGAACTGATGCAGAAGGTCATCTGCCGTGAGGAGGAGCCGATCACACCGTTTATCGAGCGGGTCCGGAGTATGTATGAGGATCTGGGGATTTCTTCTGTGATCGTGGCCGGAAGTTCCGGTGCCTTTTTCCAGATTGCCGATACGATCATACAAATGAAAGAATACGTTCCTTATGATATCACGGACAAGGCAAAGGAGGCCGCCAAAGGATATCCTGCATTGAATCTGCAGCCGTCCTTCCCTGCTTCTGACAATGTCCGTAAGCCAAAGGCAAATCAGGCACTGAAAAAAGATCCGCGTCTGAAAATGAAAACCATGGGTACCAATGAAATGCTTCTTGCAAAGGATTCCATTGAACTGCGTTATCTGGAGCAGCTGATCGACGGAGAACAGACAAATGCGCTGGCATATGGACTGAAATATCTTGAATTAAACCGGATGAATGGTGCGAAATCCGTGCCACAGCTTCTGGATGATCTGGAGCAGATGATCCGTATAAAGGGCTTAGCCGCTCTTTTTGACAGAGAATATGTCCGCTCCGGTCTTGCCATGCCACGGCGTCAGGAAATGGCGGCATGTTTGAATCGGTATCGGAAGTTGTACTTTTAATAACTGAAAATCATAATTGAGTATTAATAAATCAGTGCGCAATTACTGTTGAAAAATCTGTTAATTTTTATAATTTTATTTATGAGAAAAACCGGGTGCTCCTTATGGTTCATCCGGTTTTTATATCACTTTTATATCATTTGCTCTGTCCGCTTAATGGGACATCTTCCACAATCCGGCCTTTCTCCAGATTCGGCTGCAGAAAGTTTTCTTTGGCATACTCCCATAAAACCTCGGAGCCCTTGGCAGTGTTTTTGTTGCGCCCAAGGATCTGACTGAGACGGATCCCTCTGTCTGCCCAGCTTTTACCGTCAGTGGCGGCATTGAGCATCATAGGCTGCAGATTGTCCATGGTTCTGGCAAAGCGGGATTCCGGTGTATTTTCTGCCTCAAACTCCTCCCAGATCTCGCGGAATTTCTTTCCCTGATCCTCCGGAAGCATTTGAAATAATCGGTCTGCCGCAGCAAGCTCCCGGCTTTTCTGCGTTTTTTTGCCCTCTTCATCGTAGGCATAGGTATCTCCGGCGTAAATCTCCACCAGATCGTGGATCAAAAGCATGGTCATAGTCCGGAGAACGTCGATCTCCTCGTTTGCATATTCGCTGAGAAGTACGGTCATAACCGCCATATGCCATGCATGCTCTGCGTCATTTTCCTTGCGGACGGCACCGGTCAGCCAGGTCTGCCGCCCCACAAACTTCTCCTTATCAATCTCCCGGCAGAATGCAATCTGGTGTTCTAATCGTTTCTCATCCATATATGATCACTGGACCTTTCTGATATTTGTAAATCCTTATCCTAATAATCCGGTACTGAAATAACGCTCCATACGGTCGGCAAGCACTGTGACGATCACTTTGTCTGAGCCGTATTTGGCTGCCATCTGTTTACACGCCCAGATATTGGCTCCGGAAGAGGTGCCGCACAGAAGTCCCTGTACTTTTGCAAGCTGTCTGGTGGTCTCAATCGCATCCTCGTCTGATACCTCTACCACCTCATCGATCAGTGATGTATCCAGAACAGCAGGGATAAACCCGTCTCCGATCCCCTGGATCTGATGGATCCCCGGCTTATCTCCGTGAAGTGCGGAGACGTTCTTTGGCTCTACGGCAATGATCTTGATATGGGGATTCTGATCCTTCAGATAACGTCCGATGCCCTGCAGGGTTCCGGCGCTCCCAAGACCTCCCACGAAAATATCCACCTTGCCATCAAGCTCGTTGTAAATTTCCGGTGCCGTGGTCTGATAATGGATATCCGGGTTTGCCGGATTTTCAAACTGCTGTGGCATAAAGCCCTGATCTCCCAGCTCTGCAAGCAGCTGTTCCGCTTTCTTTACGGAACCGCCAATGCTCTCCTTTGCAGGAGTCAGTACCAGCTCTGCTCCAAGACAATGAATGATCTTCTTGCGTTCCTCACTCATATTTTCCGGCATGACAATGATCACACGGTAGCCCTTGCGGACGCCCACAAGGGCTAGCCCGATACCGGTATTGCCGGAAGTTGGCTCGATGATGGTCATGCCCGGCTTTAATTTTCCATCCTTTTCTGCCTGCTCAACCATGTTTTTGGCAACCCGGTCCTTTATGCTGCCACCGGGATTTAAAAACTCCGCTTTGGCATAGATTGGGAGACCTGTGGACTCCTTCAAGCTGATCATCGGTGTGTTACCGATGCATTCAATAATATTATGGATCATTTCACTTTGCCTCTTTTCTTTAACCGATAATTTCTGAAAGGTTATTCTGGATACCGGCAGCTACCTCCGGATCATTCATGGTATATACATGAATGTGCTTCACGCCGTTGGCGATCAGGTCAATGATCTGGTCTGTGGCATAGGCGATTCCGGCCTGTTTCATTTTGGCTGGCTCATCTCCGAACCAGTCTACGATGGATTTAAAACGTGCCGGCACACAGCTTCCGGAAAGCTGGATACTACGGGCTACCTGATTTTTTCTGGTGATCGGCATGATCCCGGCAATGATCGGAACCATGATGCCTGCTTCACGAAGACGATACAGATAATTATAAAAAATAGAATTATCAAAGAACATCTGCGTGGTCAGAAACTCACATCCGGCATCCACCTTTTCCTTAATATGAAGAATATCCTCTGCCTTTGAGGAGGCTTCCGGATGTCCCTCCGGGTAACATGCTCCGCCAATGCACATATCCGGTGCAAGACGTTTGATCTCCCGGACAAGCTCGGCGGCATAGTGAAACTGGTCCGGCAGAGGAAAGTCTGCGTCCTGTGGAATGTCTCCTCTCAGAGCCAGAATATTTTCAATACCGGCTTCCTTCATAAGCCGGATCTGATTTTCTACGGTTTCCCTGGTGGAGGAAAGACAGGTCAGATGTGCAATGGAATTGACGCCGTATGCGTCTTTGATATCCTTTGCAATCTGAATCGTATATTTGCTGTTTTTGCCACCGGCAGCTCCGTATGTAACGCTCATAAAATCTGGCTTTAAAGCCGCAATATCACGAACGGCTTCGTTTACTTTTTCCACAGCAGTGGTGGTTTTTGGAGGAAATACCTCCATGGATAATGTTACCCTATCTGACTGTAATACATCTGTTATTTTCATAAGTAATTTTACATCCTTTCTGAGCCAGCAGACTTTGTGAGGCAAGCACAAAGTATCATGTGAAAAATCCGGTATGTATGGATTTTCATGAGTTGCTTCTATTCTAAATATATATTGTTCCCGGCTTGTATTTGTGACTCCGGCCGGTAAATATTTTTGTACCGGAATACATTCAAAAAGCACTATAAATTTTAGCACATATTCGTAAAAATCTCAAATGATCATGCTCCGGCAGTGTTTTCATTTTCTTTCTCAAAATACTCTCTGACTAACTTCACCACAACACCGGAAAGCAGGAATACCGCGATCAGGTTCGGAATCGCCATTAATCCGTTGAAGGTCTCGGCAATGCTCCAGAGGAGTCCAAGGTCCAGAGTTGCGCCCACGATCGCTACCAGAGAATAAACCAGCATAAACGGTTTGTTGACACGGGACCCAAACAAAAATTCAATACATCTGGCACCGTATAAGCCCCATCCTACAATCGTAGAAAATGCAAAGCAGCACATGGCAACGGCTGTAAAAACAGAAACCCAGTTGCCGTAGGTGGCAGTAAAACCGGAAATCGTCAGCTCGGCTCCTGCTGCAGCTCCGTACCCTACCGGGACACCGCTGCAGAGAATGACAAGTGCTGT
>CADAKW010000008.1 GCA_902788645.1 uncultured Lachnospiraceae bacterium | reverse complement strand
GGATCTGAAGGAGTCAAGATTTTCTATTCTGGAAGAGGTACGTGCGATCAATATAGGCAATGACCAGACTTGTACCATATCCATTGGTATCGGTACCGATTCGGAGACATATACAGAGCTGTATGACAATGCCAGGGCGGCGATCGATCTGGCTCTTGGACGTGGCGGTGACCAGGCGGTTATTAAGGGCGGTGATAGCGAGGAATTTTACGGAGGCAAGCGTGTTACAGCAGAGCGAAATACCCGTGTAAAGGCCCGTGTGAAGGCTCATGCGTTGAAGGAGCTGATCGAGAGCAAGGAGCGTGTGGTTGTGATGGGACATTCCATCGGAGACGCTGATTCTTTCGGTGCATCTGTGGGCGTCTACCGCATTGCCAAAACGCTGGAGAGAAAGGCCTACGTGGTACTGGATCAGTGCAGTCCTTCGGTCAAGCCGTTGTGCGACCGCTTTTATAATGGAGATTACGAGGAGGATATGATCGTCAACCGGGCAGAGGCACAGAAACTTGTGGATGAAAATGCCCTGCTTGTGATCGTAGATGTGAATAAAGCAGATTATACAGAGTGTCCGGAGCTGGTGGATCAGGCGCAGTCCGTTGTGGTCATTGATCACCACAGACAGGCGGGAGATGCCATTTCCCAGGCAGTGCTGTTTTATATTGAGCCATATGCATCCTCAGCCAGCGAGATGGTTTCTGAGATCTCACAGTATATTGGCAATGGATTGAAGCTTAAGACTGCCGAGGCGGAGGCTCTTTATGCCGGCATTATGATCGACACCAACAATTTCACGGATAAAACAGGTGTGCGTACCTTTGAGGCAATGGCATATCTGCGCCGTAATGGTGTGGATGTGATCCGTCTGAGAAAGGCATTTCGCGAAAATATGGATGAGTACCGGATCAAGGCGGCTGCCATTGAGGCAACCAATCTGTATCTGGACAGCTATGCCATTACGGAGAGTAAGGCAGAGGGTACAGACAGTCCGACGGTTCTGGCGGCAAAGATTGCCAATGAACTGTTGGATATCAGTGGAGTGAAAGCGTCTTTTGTGTTGACAAATTATAATGATAAGATATATATCAGCGCGAGATCCATTGATGAGGTCAATGTGCAGGTCATGATGGAAAAACTGGGTGGTGGCGGTCATATCAATATGGCAGGAGCCCAGCTTAAGGACTGCACGGTACAGGAGGCAGAGGAAAAGCTGCGTCAGATGATCGATCAGATGATTGCTGATGGGGACATTACACAATAGGAGGTAAGACAGATGGAAGTTATTTTATTAGCAGATGTAAAGTCATTAGGAAAAAAAGGAGAGCTGGTCAATGTCAGTGACGGCTATGCCAAGAATTTCCTGTTCAAAAAGAAATTAGGCATTGAAGCGACAGCGCAGAATAAGAATGATCTGAAGCTTCAGAAGAAGCACGAGGAAAAGGTTGCACAGGAGAAGTTAGACGATGCAAAGGCATTTGCGGAGGAGCTGAAGGAGAAGTCGATCACTGTTTCCATCAAGACAGGAAGCGGCGGAAGAAGCTTTGGTTCCGTTTCCACCAAGGAGCTTGCCGCAGCCGCAAAGGAGCAGCTGGGGTATGAGCTGGACAAGAAGAAAATGGTGCTTCCGGAGCCGATCAAGAGCCCGGGGATCTTTGATCTGCCGATCAAGCTCCATCCGAAGGTTATGGGAAGCCTGAAAGTAATTGTTCAGGAGACAAAGTGATCATACCGGTTTCGGATATCTGCAGGCTGTTTGTCAGTATAACAGTATAGGGATGCCGGACAGGAAATGAAGGAAACAGATCGGAGAGGACATAGAAACATGGACGAATCTGTATTTAAAAGGATACCGCCTCACAATGATGAAGCTGAACGGGCCGTGATCGGATCCATGATGATGGATCAGGATGCGGTGCAGATTGCCTCCGAGCAGCTTCAGAAAGAGGATTTTTATAATGGCCAGTATGGTGTGATCTTTGCTGCGCTGGTGGAAATGCATCAGCAGGGCATTGGGGCCGATCTGGTCACGATACAGGCAAAGCTGCGGGAAATGGAGATTCCACCGGAGCTTACAAGTGTAGAATATATTGGAGATCTGATCAACAGTGTTCCGACCTCTGCAAATGTCCGGCATTATGTAAAGATCGTGCAGGAGAAGTCGGTGCTGCGGAGTCTGATCAAGGTGACAGAATCTATCACCGGCAACTGTTATCTGGATAAACATCCGCTGGAGGATATTCTGGAGGATGCTGAGAAAAAGGTATATGATGTAGTACAGCGCAGAAACTCTGGAGAGTTTGAGAACATCCGTGATGTGGTGATCCGTACTCTGGACAGTATTGAGACGGCCGCAAAACAGAAGGGACATATCACCGGACTGCAGACGGGATTCCGTGATCTGGACTACAAGACAGCGGGATTGCAGCCTTCGGATCTGATCCTGATCGCAGCACGTCCTGCTATGGGTAAGACTGCATTTGTGCTTAATCTGGCAGAGTATATTGCTCTTCACAGCCAGAGTACCATTGCCATGTTCAGTCTCGAGATGAGTAAGGAGCAGCTGGTAAAGCGTATGCTTTCCATGAACTCCAAGGTAGATTCACAAAAGATCCGTACAGGAGATCTGGAGGACGAGGACTGGGGCAAGCTGGTGGACAGTGTCCGGCGGCTGGGCAATTCCAATCTGGTCATTGATGACAGCTCAGGTATCACGGCCTCGGAGATCCATTCCAAGTGCCGCCGTCTTAAGATGGAAAAGGGACTTGACCTCGTGATCATCGATTATTTACAGTTGATGAGCGGTGGCGGTAAACGCAGAGGCGACAGCCGTCAGCAGGAGATTTCAGATATTTCCCGTGCATTAAAGGTCATGGCGAGAGATCTCAATGTACCGGTGATCGCATTGTCGCAGCTTTCCCGTGCGGTAGAGCAGAGACCGGACAAAAAGCCGATGCTTTCGGATCTGCGTGAGTCGGGAGCTATCGAGCAGGATGCGGATATGGTAATGTTTCTGTACCGCGAGGAGTATTATAAGCCGGATACAGAGAAGAAAGGTCAGGCAGATCTGATCATTGCAAAACAGAGAAGTGGCCCTACCGGCACAGTAGAGCTGGCATGGCTTGCTCAATATACAAAGTTTGGCAATTTGGAAAGGGAAAATGAACAATAGAAACGTCACATTTCTATTAAAAATATCTAAATTTGCCAAAGATACTTGATTTGCAGGCGCGAAACGAGTAGAATGTAACACGGTGTAAACCTTAGTAACGAATGGAGGAAAGAGAGAAATGGCTGAACAGGTAAAGTTTGATTATTCTCTGACTGCCGGCGTTATCTCAGAGGATGAGATGAAGGCAATGGAGAAGATCACAAAGGACGCAAAGGACGTATTAGTAGGGAAGAGTGGCGCAGGTAATGATTTTCTTGGATGGATCGACCTTCCGGTGGATTATGACAAGGAGGAGTTCGCAAGAATTCAGAAGGCAGCACAGAAGATCCAGTCTGATTCAGAGGTACTTCTTGTAATCGGTATCGGTGGTTCTTATCTTGGAGCAAGAGCTGCGATCGAGTTCTTACGTCACAGCTTTTACAATAATGTATCCAAAGAGATCCGCAAGACACCGGAGATCTATTATTGCGGAAACAACCTGAGTGGTACTTATCTGTCTCAGTTGATCGATGTCATTGGTGACAGAGATTTCTCTGTAAATATTATCAGTAAGTCAGGTACAACCACAGAGCCTGCTGTTGCATTCCGTATCTTCAAGGAGATGCTGGAAAAGAAATATGGCAAGGACGAGGCTGCCAAGAGAATTTATGCAACCACAGATAAGGCAAAGGGAGCACTCAAGAGTCTTGCCACAGAGGAAGGCTATGAGACATTTGTAGTGCCTGATGATGTTGGAGGACGTTTCTCTGTACTCACAGCAGTTGGTCTTCTTCCGATCGCTGTCAGTGGTGCAGATATTACAAAGCTGATGGAAGGTGCTGCTTCTATGCGTGAGGTATGCCTGAATAAGGACTTCGCAGAGAACGATTCCATGAAGTATGCAGCAGTTCGTAATATTCTTCTCCGCAAGGGCAAGTCTGTAGAGATCCTTTGCAACTACGAGCCGATCTTCCACTATGTAGCAGAGTGGTGGAAACAGCTCTTTGGAGAGAGTGAAGGAAAGGACCAGAAGGGTCTGTTCCCGGCATCTGTAGATCTTACTACAGATCTTCATTCCATGGGTCAGTTCATTCAGGATGGAAGCCGTGTTATGTTTGAGACAGTCATGGAGTTAGAGAAGCCTGCATTTGATCTGACGATCCAGAAGGAAGATGTTGATCTTGACGGTCTGAATTATCTTGCCGGCAAGACACTTGATTTCATCAACAAGAGTGCCATGAAGGGTACACAGCTTGCTCATACTGATGGAAATGTACCAAACCTTGTTGTAAAGGTACCGGAGCAGAACGAGTTCTATCTGGGACAGCTGTTCTACTTCTATGAGTTTGCCTGTGGTCTCAGCGGTTATATCCTTGGAGTAAATCCATTTAACCAGCCGGGTGTAGAGAGCTACAAAAAGAACATGTTTGCTCTTCTTGGAAAGCCTGGATTTGAGGAGCAGAGAGAGGCTCTGATGAAGAGACTGTAATTCAATATCATGATGCACGGGTTATAAACAGACAGCAAATGAGAGATCCGTGGCATCAGTTGAGGTCAGATACAGAGGATGTCATCCATAGAGGGTGGCATCCTTTTTTGGAGTGTTTTATAAAACTTTGAATAGAATCGTACAATCTAGTTTCTTCATTTATCGAAAGGTCTAGAATTAATACAGAAAACCACTAAGAAAATCAATGTATTCACTGGGATATTCCGGATGGTAAAATAAAGTATCAGTAACAGGGACGGGAAGAAACAGAAACTTAAGGGCATATCGGAAAGGAGAGCATCTATGAGAAAAACAGGAAAAAAACTTGTTGCTGTGATTGCAGCGGTCAGCATGACTGTCGGTATGGTTCCGACTAATGGACATGCGGCGGTCAGCAGCATTTCGACACAGGAGACAGTAAAGAAATCAGAAACATCAGGAGCGGTTCAAACTGCAGTCAGACAGAAAGCAAAAGACGATACAGCAACAGAGGAGGTGACCTTTTCCAGGGAAAGCGGCACCTATGGGGAGGCGTTTCAGCTGGAGCTGAGCGGTGCAGAGGGAGATACGGCACTTTACTATACGACAGACGGAAGTGATCCCTCTGATCCGGACAATGAAAATAGGATCTTATATCAGGATGGAGGAATTGCCATTACAGACCGGTCGGATGACGAAAATGTTTTGTCTGCCATTGATCCTGTTTTGTTTGACAGTGTCAATGTAACGGCATCGAAGGATGGAAAAAATTTTGAAAGTACCATTCAGAAACCGTCGAAGGAAGCGGTAGATAAGTGTACTGTGATCAAGGCTGTTGCACAGCATGCAGATGGAACCTGCTCAGGGGTTTTTACCAATACCTATTTTGTGGGTGATATGGCAGAGCATATTGATGGCATCAGCGAGAGCTGTAAGGCAGCAGGAAAGGATCTTGCAGTTATGTCCATCAGCATGGATGCCGATGATCTGTTTGATTCTGCCAAGGGTATTTATGTGAAGGGAGATACGTTTGAAAAGGCATTGCAGGAGTATCTGGCAGATGGTGGCAGCATAAACAGTGATACGGCGGCAGATACCTGCAGAAAGCTGGATGCCAATTACAAGCAGAAGGGGAAGGACTGGGAGCGAAAGACCCATATTGACTACTTTGAGAGTGATGGCAGCAAGACAAAGTGCAAGCTTCAGCAGGATTGTGGTATCCGTATTCAGGGAAATTATTCCAGATCCGATTATCAGAAGAGTTTTCGTCTTTACGCCAGGGATGAATATGGAAAGAAAAATTTTAAGTACGATTTTTGGGACAGTGCTCTGGATGACCAGGGAAAGGTAATTGACAAATATAAAAAGATTGTTCTGCGGAACGGTGGTAACTGTGCTTTTACCACAAAGTTTTCCGATTCATACTGGCAGTCACTGCTTCAGGACATTGACTGCGATAACCAGAGTGCCAGACCTTGCGTGGTATACCTCAATGGAGAATACTGGGGAGTATATATTCTTCAGGATGATTTTTGTGGTGCATTTATGGAAAATAAGCATAGCGTCAATAAAGATGATGTGGTGATCTATAAGGGCGATGCGGAGGCGATACAGCCTCTTGGATATAAACTGGATGAGGGAGAGCTGCCGGAGGGTGTTTCCGATGAGGACTATTATCTGAAGGACCTTGAGGAGTTTATGAGCACTCATACGGACGTCAGTGATCAGAAAGATTATGATGAGATTGCGGCAATGGTGGATGAAGATTCTATTATTGATTACTTTGCCACAGAGGTATGGATCAACAATAAGTGGGATTGGCCGGGAAAAAACTGGTCTATGTGGAAGTCTGTTGTGACCGATGCATCCAATCCTTATGCAGATGGCAAGTGGAGATTTCTGATATATGATGTGGAGTTTGGTGGGATCAGCGGCTCCGGTGATACCGGTAGTAATGCTGTAAAGGATGCCAGACTGTTAAAGACCGGCACATCGGTCAAGAGCAGCTCCAATAAAAATTACGATAAACCTCATGTAAGATGCTTTGCGTTGATGATGACAAATAAAGCATTCCGCGAAAAATTTATCGCAAGACTGGAGAGCTTTTCGGAAGGAATGTTTGAATATGATCGTGCCGACCGGCAGACAGACCTGTTTCAGGGAACATATCAGCCAATCCTGCAGCAGTTCTTTGACCGCTTCCCGACAGGAGATGGTATGACAGCTGACAGAGCGATCAACGGTGAGGGATGGAATACTTATGGCACCCTGCGGGCAATCCGTGATTTTCTGGACGGAAGAGCAGACCAGATACCAAAGATCGTAAGTTATATTCATCGATATTATGGGGATGTAGAGACAACTCCGGCTCCGGTACCGACAGATACACCGGTACAGAGTCAGACACCGTCAGCTGAGCCGTCACAGCCGGGAACTCCAACTGCAGTACCGTTGCCGACGGCACCGGTTCCGGTACCAACGGAGAAGCCTGACGGTAATGGATCATCAGGTACCGTACAACAAAAGCTTTCCGATGGCACGGTTGAGATAAAGGAGATCGATAAAGAGGGTAAGGTGATTTCCACAAAATATCAGACGAAGGATGGAATATACCTTCTGAAAAAGAATAATACCCTTTGCTATCTGAAAGAAAATCAGTCTTTGGTAAGGAGTAAAAAATCTGTTACCATCAAGGACAAGACAACGATTGCCGGAAAAACACGGAAGATCACAGAGATTGAAAAGGGAGCGTTCCGGGGAATGAAAAAATTAAAGAATGTCACGATCGGCAGGAATATTGCAGCGATAGGTGACAATGCGTTTCAGGGATGTGGCAGCTTGGCTCAGATCACGATCCGGTCAGGTAAACTGGAAAAGATAGGAAAAAATGCCATCAAAGGAGTCCATAAAAACGTACAGATTATCTGTCCGAAGGGAAAGGCAAAATCCTATCAGAAGCTGTTTGGAAAGAAAACAGGTTTTGTGAAAAAGACAATGAAGATCAAATAAATAATAAATAAAACAATGATAAAAAGGCGGGGCTTGCTTAAGGTTAGCCCTGTCTTTGTCCGATATTATAGTATAAAGATCTGGAAAGGTATGGTTGGCGGTATGGGAGCAGCATTAGAGAAAGATGCTGAAAAGATAGCAGACACCGTGCGGATGGCTCAAAAGGGAAGTCAGGATGCATTTATGGAGTTGTATCAGCTTTTTTATCATGAATTATATGCATATGCATGTTATATGCTGCATCATCAGCAGGACGCGGAGGATGTGGTGGCTGATACGGTCGTGACAGCGTATGAGTCGATTGGCAGGCTGAGGGATGTGTATCGTTTTCGGCAGTGGCTTTTTAAAATATTATCCAATAAATGCAGGAAAAGACTCAAATCTTATGTGGAGCGAAACAGGAATCACAGCAGAGGCTTTGGTGATGAGGTGGAGCAGAACAAGGTTCCGGATATTAGTGATGGAAAGGATTTGGAGAAAGAGGCAACAGACCGGGAGTGGGTAAGGGATGCATTTTCGGTGCTTACAGATGAGGAGCGCTATATTGTCAATTCCTTTTTGCTGGCCGGATACCGGGGAGAAGAGATTGCCGGTAGTCTTGGAATCGGAGCAAGTACGTTGCGTTCAAAATACAGACGGGCATTAATGAAAATGAGAAAGAGACTGGATCAGTGAAAGGGGGATGCTTGGGCATGAAGAAAGAAAGTGGAGTAGAACAGCTGGCATCTCACAGGATCAACGGGATTCTTCCTGAAAAATATCATATGCGGTATCGTTCGGGAAAGGAACAACTTGTTGAGGAGAAGTCACTAAAAGAGGTAGAAGAAATGATTCTTGCCGCCAGTGAAAATATTACAACCCCGGAGAGTCTGCGGCCGGAAAATATCAACAGAAAACTGGAGCATATCAGAAAACAAAAAATACATCGCAGAAGATGTCTTGCAGTAGTTCTGATATGTGTTATAATTATCATAATATTATCGATATTGCTATATGTATCAGGGGTATAAAAATTTCGCAGGAAACGGAGATTACGAATGGGAAAACGTAAGACAATAGGGTTGTTTCTGGAGGGGGATGATACTCTTCAGGAAGGTGTGATCGCGAAAGCAGTATTGAAGGAAGCAACGGAAAAGGATTACAATGTACTGCTTTTTCACAGTCTCATGAAGAAACCGCCGTATGAGCAGGGAGAATTATCAGATGAGGTAGTTTTTGGAGAGGGATCAATTTATGCGATTCCGGATTACCGTATGTTTGATGGGATTATCATATTGGGAGAGGTTTTGCGCTCTGATATGATGAAGAAAATCATTGACAATGCGGCCAGAGTCCATGTGCCGGTGATTGATGTCAATGACACTTACGATGGCTGTTATCAGATTGGATATAATGATACCATTGGCATGAAGGAAATGGTACTTCATCTGATCCGGGAGCATGATTGCCGCAATATATTTTTTATGTCAGGCTTTAAGGGCAATAAGGAGTCGGAGGATCGTGAAGAGGCATATCGCAGTGCCTTAGAGGAGGAAGGTATTCCGTTTAATGAGGAAAATATCGGATATGGTCAGTTCTATTTAAAAGCAGTTGACGTGGTTAAGGAATATCTGAGCAGCCATGATATGCCCGATGCCTTTGTATGTGCAAATGACACGATGGCGATGTTTATCATTAAGTATTTAAATGATCATGGTTATCAGGTTCCAGAGGATGTAATCGTTACAGGTTTTGATCATACCAAAGAGGCTTCGGAGTATCAACCGTCTATCTCGTCGGTGGAGCGTTCGTTGTTTGAATCGGGGACGCAGGCTGTCCGACTTTTGGAACAGCTTTGGGATGGCAAGGAGATTCCTCTGCACAGTCTCGTACCGGCACATCTGGTGCTGAATCAAAGCTGTGGCTGCACGGATCATACCAAGCTGGATCTTAACCGGATCAATCAGGAAAAGCTGAGAGATATCACCAGAAGAGATATGTTTATTCATCATATCACGGAGCTTTGGAGAGATGTATCTCCCAAGAATTCCGTCGAGGATATGCTCGAGGTAATATGCTCTTATCTCGATTTCTTTCAATGGGATGCATTTAATTTTTGTCTTTGTGATGATATTATCAATCAGGGAACCAGAAAGAGCAAAAGGATCCATGGTTATTCGCAGAATATGACTTTGGTAAAATGCAGAAGGGGAGAGCCGTTGGAGATGGAGCCGGTATTCTATCCGGATATTTTACCTCCGTTGGATCTGCAGGGAGAAAATAATTTGCAGACATCCTTTGTCCCTCTTTATCTGAATCAGAGGATTGTGGGATATTTATGGATCTCCGCAAAGTATTGTATGCAGGAAACACCGATGGTTTTCGCAATGCTGACGGTTATGAACAGTGTGATCATTGATCTGTGTCTGCTCAAGGAGAAGGATACTCTGGTGGACAAGCTGGACAGTATGTACGTAAGAGATGAGCTGACCAAGCTTTACAATCGTTTCGGTATGAGACGTTTTGTGGACAAGATCATGGAGGTAGCCAAGCGGGATCAGAAGTATATCATGTGTATTGAATTGGATCTGGATGGTCTGAAAAAGATCAATGATACCTATGGACATGATGCAGGAGATAATGCGATCGTTCAGGTGGCCAACGCCATGCGGCAGGCTTCGGAGCGGAGAGAGGTCTGTATACGAAGTGGAGGAGACGAGTATCTTGTCTTTGGAATTGCAGAAAAGGAAAGTGATGCAGCTGCCTTCATTCAACGTGTTGAGGAGTATCTGGATGAGTATAATCAGCGCAATGCATGGCCGTATGAGGTGACCTGCAGCTGTGGCTATTGTGTTCATCCGGCACAGCAGATCCATTCCCTGGAGGAAATGGTAACAGAAGCAGACAAACTGCTGTATCAGGTCAAGGCGAGAAAGAAGACAACACGGATTTCATAATGGGACGAGGATTTTTGTTTTCGTAAATATGTATATAAAAACGCCGGTGCAATATTGCACCGGCATTCGTTGTTGCGTTAATTTAAGCGATTATTTGGTTTCGCTGGATTCAAACGGTGTACCATCTGCATTGTAAGCAGCATCGCAAATCTCTACCTTGACGAAATCTGCACCAAGATAATTGTTGGTTGTGATGATCAGCACCGGATAATTTTCAAGGGCTGTTTTGTCTAAGGAAAGGACCTTACCGATCCATGCAGTATCTGCAAGAACCATATCGCCATTTTCATCTCTCTTAACAATAGCTCTTTCCCGTTCATCCTTCTTTGGCTTTCCGTTTTCGTCCATATCGTAGACAACCTGTGCCAGATCCTTTTCATAACGCCAAGGGGCACCGTTTTCATTTTCCATAATGGACGCATCGGTATAAACAAGCTGCAGATCAGATGATTTGCTGATATCATCATCATGTACGGAAATACGTACACATGGATTTTTGATCTGGCTCCAGTCGCTTAACTGATAGTGGGCATGCCACCATTCCTTAGAGCAGGAAGCCTCCAGTGTGAGATCACTGAAGTTTGGATCAATGGTGGTTTTTGCGGTATTAAAGTATCCACCAACATCACTGTTGTTATATTTGCCGATAAACTGTGCTCCGAACATTGCTTTGATCTCATCCAGAGACACAGATTTGGAGGTGGTTGTATTTCTCATGAAATCACCATCCCAGGTAGCTACGACCAAAGGATCCTGATTTTCGGATATCAGACTGGCAGGAATACCGGTGTGGGTGGTAAGCTTCATTGCATCACTACCGATCTTTGGTGTGGTGCCGGTAATCTCGGCAAAGATCTGACCGATATCATCATAGACAAAATAAGCACGTCTGCTGTTGCCTTTGCCGGTACGGTCTACGTATGTTCCTTCATCCCACATAACAGGAACCATGCCATCCTCTTTACAGCTCTTGAAGAATTGACGGAAGTAATCCGGGATGCCGTCCTTGTTGACGGATACAACACCGAATTCACCAAAGATCACACCGTAACCCTTGTCTGTGAAAGCTGTCTTGACAGCGTCGAAGTCCTCCTGCATGGCTGCATAATCCTCGTCAGAGCCCCAGGTATCCTGAAATTTGGAATTACCCTTTGGTGTGTCATAGCTGGATGCAGATGATTTTGCAATACCCCATCCGAGAGGATCATAGTAATGGATCGAAACAAATAACTTGCTGATACCATTGTCGGAAGGATCTGACGGCATGATATATGTTAATTTGTCGTTGTTCAGTTTTACTTTATCGGAATATTGATCGCCGCAGGTCTGGTGAAGATTGGTATCATATCCCGGAATCAGCAGAAAACGATCGTAATTGTTGTTGGTGGTTCCGTCGGCATTGATACCGCAATCGCGGACAGTATCAACAAAGGTCTGATTGATCTTGTTGGCAATCTCGTAGGTTTCCTCCCGGGTAAGGGTACCGGTCTGTACGCTTCCACCGGTCCAGTCATCATTTAATCGCTCTCCGAGCTCTTCGTTTCCGCCCTCGAAAATAAGATGGTCGGAATATTCCTGATATCTTGTGGCAATCTGTGTCCACATATCTTTATATTTTTTCCAGGCTTCTGCGCGGACGTTTTCATCCTTGTCGCCAAACATACCCCACCAGCCATTGTCCCAGTGGATATTGATGATGACATACATCTCATCGTTCAGGCAGTAATTCATGACTTCTTCGACACGGTTGAAATAAGCGTCGTTGATCTTATAATACTTGGAACCGTCAGAGTAGGTGATGGTTTCCATCATATTGGACCATGCTACCGGGATACGGATCGTATTGATACCGTACTGCTTAAGGCCGTCGAACAGCTTCTGTGTGGATTCTACATTGTCGGCATTGGTTTCATAGCCCTTGACCCACTGCTCAGGAGTGAGAGCTGCCTGTTCTTCCTCGGAAAGAGAGGTACAGCTTTTGGCAAGAGTCTGCTCAAGAGAGTTTCCTACATTCCAGCCAAGTCCCATGACAGTCGTAATATCCTGGGCTGTCAGATTACGTCTCATGAGGCCGTTATCCTTGGTGGTGATACCATTGGCGGATACATGCTCGTCTGTAAGGTTGGAATCATCAACGCTGTAGTCAGGAGCCGGTGTTCTGGATTGAACAGGAGCCTTGCTGACAACAGGAGTTGGTGTCGGTGCCGGTGTTACTTCCTTTGTAGGAGCCGGTTCCTGTGTTGCTGCGTCGGTAGGGGCCGGAGCCTGTGTAGAAGCATTTGACGGAGCCGGAGTCTGTGCGGCAGTCTGTGCAGGTGCCTGTGAAACAGCAGATGCATCAGAAGGCTCCACTGTTTTGGAAGCTGCATTTTTGACGGTGACGCCGACAGTAAACTGCTTTTTAACGGATTTTTTGCCTTTTTTGTAAACAACTTTTGCCGTTACTGTAGTTTTACCGGCCTTGATTCCTTTGATCTTGCCGTTTTTGACGGTCGCGATCTTTGCATTTTTTGTCTTCCATGTGGTTTTTGCCTTGGAGGGCAGGTTTTTAACTGTTACCTTTGCGGTTTTTCCTACCGTGACAGTAACATTTTTGGTGCTGATCTTCGGTGCTTTTGCTGCAGATACATTGACATTCCCAAGCAGGGAAACAAGCATTGCCAGAACTAAAGCAAAGGAAGACCATTTCCCCATAAGTTTCTTTTTCATGGTTACCTCCTTATGTTTGATATGAAATTTGCATTACATATAAATTATAACAAAGGTTTTTCCAATTGACTAGAAAAATCTGCCATTTTTCTGACTTAAAAATAACGGTATTATGACACACTTTCGTCCGAAATTTGACGTATGGGACCGGTAGTATATGCAGTATCAGATAACTTACATATGAAATGGAGGAATTGATCATGAAGAAAAAAACAATGGCTATCATATTGAGTCTGTCTCTGGTATTGTCAGGAACAGGACTGGGAGTAATGCCACAGAAAGCAGCGGCAGAGAGCAGTCAGCCGGCAACAGGGGCAGCAATGGAGACAGAGAACACGGAGACCCCTGATGCTACAGCGGAAGTACCGGGATCAGAGACAGAGGCACCGGAGCAGACAGGTGAGACACCGTCCGAAACGGAACTGCCGGGAATAACAGAGGCACCGTCAGAGACACCGGCTCAGTCACCGTCAGAGACACCGGCTCAGGCACCGTCAGAGACACCGGCTCAGACACCGGCTCAGACACCGGCTCAGTCACCGGTCCAGTCACCGGTGAACATTCCGGCAGCTACCGTAACGCCGGCGGCGGTAACGACCACAACACCGGCAGCAGTTACAACGAGCGCAGCATTGAAGGTTGGAGAGAGATTTACTACAGGTAACTTTGTATACGCTGTAACAGCTGTGGCAGAGGGTAACGTAAAGGCAGCCGTTAAAGTAAGAGGGCTCAGCGATGACGGAAAAACAAAGACAAGCGTAACCATTCCGGCTTCTGTGAAATGGCAGGGAGTATCCTATATTGTCAGCGGAATTAATGAGAAAGCTTTCAAGAATAACACAAAACTTACCACAGTAAAGGTAGGAAAGAATGTTACTTATATTGGAAAGAGGGCATTTCAGGGAATGACTTCTCTTAAGTCAGTCACTATCGGAAGTGGTGTTACAAAGATCAAAAAGTTTGCATTTGCCGGCTGTAAGGCCCTCCGCAAGGTGACTATTCCGGCGAAGGTGACATTTATTGCCGAAAAGGCATTTCAGAATTGTAAAAAGCTGCAGGCAGTGATCATTAATTCCAAGAAGATCAATACCATTAACAGCAATGCGTTCCGTTATGTAAAGAGCGGCTGCTATGTAGTGGTTCCTTCCGGCAAGAAGAACACATATCGTTCCCTGCTGCTGGGAGCAAAGGCTTCCAAATTGAAAATTTATGTATATTAATATTGTTTTCCGCTTATATAGCAGAATAATATCATAAAGCGAAAAACTCACAGATCATCGTGATGAAGCGGTGGTCTGTGAGTTTTTTTGTAATAAAATAGTAATATGATTTGCAAAATTTAAGAATATCTTAAAGATTATGAAAAGAATATATGGTATTCTGTGAAAGTAGTGTGGATGGCTGGGGAAACATTGCAGGTAGAACACACTGGAAATTACAGAAAGGAGGGGGAACCTTGGAAAAACCGGAAACAAATAATAAAGGGAAATCGCGCAAGTGCATTATTGATGTCAAAGACCTTTATAAGATATATCCTATTGGCAAAAATGAAGTACGTGCGCTGAATGGTGTCAGTTTCCAGGTGTATGAGGGAGAGTTTTGCGCTATTGTAGGTACATCCGGCTCCGGAAAATCTACGCTGCTGAACATGCTTGCCGGGCTGGAAAAGCCTACGAAAGGGCAGATCATGGTGGCAGGCGAACGCATTGACAAGTACAAGGAGAATCGTCTGGTGCAGTTTCGCAGGGAAAAGGTAGGATTTATATTTCAGTCCTTCAATCTGATACCTACTATGAACGCAGTGGAAAATGTAGCGCTGCCGCTGGTATTCCGTGGCATTTCCAAAAGCGTCCGCATGAAACGGGCAAAGCAGATGATCGATCTGGTGGGGCTTAAAAAGTATCGTTTACATAAACCCAATCAGATGTCCGGTGGTCAGCAGCAGCGTGTGGGTATGGCGAGAGCACTGGTGTTAAATCCAAGCATTGTATTTGCAGATGAGCCCACAGGTAATCTGGATTCCAATACATCTGCGGAGATGATGGATCTGATGCGTCATGTACTCAGCGAGAGAGGCAAAACTCTGGTAATGGTTACACACGATAATGATCTGGCAGCTCTGGCTGACAGACAGATCCGGATCAAGGATGGTAAGATCGTGGAAAATGTACAGGAATGATGAAAAAGAGAGTCCGAAATGATTCAGAAAATGGAGGATAAGATTTTGAAAAAGAAAAAATTATGGATGGCGGCATTGCTTAGTCTGGCAATGGTGACAAGTATTGTGCCAGCACAGAATATCAAAAATGTATGGGCAGCCGGTGAGGGGGATGATCAGGGAATCACAGGCGGCCAGCAGACAGATGACAGTCTCCAGAGTGAGGTGCTGAATGGCAACAGTGCAGATATCAGTTTATCAAATGTCAGTGTGTCAGGCAGTAAAGCAGGGGGAAAGGTTAAGGTTTCCTTTACGGTCACCGGCAATAAAAACAACAAGAAGCATTATGATATAGAAAGTATTGAGAAGGTATATCCGGTACTCAATGACAGCTTTCCGTTTGTGATGGATAATGAGGCATATCGTGTCACCAACGGCAATGGAGGCTCTGTAAACTGCAGCTATACATTCCAGGCAAAGGACAATCTGGAGACGGCATACTATATGGCAGGATTTACCGTGGTATATACCAGAAAGTCTGCTGACGGAGTCGTGAAGGCGTATGACAGCGAGTATTCTCTGAACAAGAGCATCAATGTAAAGATCACGGGAAAACCAAAAGCAACCGAAAAGCCGGCAGATAAGCAGGAGACGGCAAAGGATGCGGATATTTCCCTGCGTATGAAGAATAATCCCTACGGTGTTTTTGGGGGAAGCTGTGGAGTTGCATTTACTGCCAGCAGTCAGAAGTACAGGATCAAAAGTGTAGTACCTGTGATCGACAACAACTTTCCGTTTGAGAGTACTTCCGATGCATACAAGGTAGTTCGCTCCGGCGGAACAAAAAGCCTGTCCTGCAGCTATCATTTTACAGTGAAGAATAATGTCTCTACAGGATATCAGGGAGTTGTATTCCGGATCGGGTATGTAAAGAACGGTCAGGATGTCACAGAAGATAAAACCGTCAATATAGAGTTGAAGGGAAAGGCAAAAGAGAAAACAGGTGCAAAAGGGAAAACGAGTACGCCCCGTGTAATGGTTTCCGGGTATACTACTGATGTAAAAACGGTTCATCCCAATGCAAAATTTCTGTTGACGCTGGAACTTCGCAACAATGCAAGCCAGACCGTACATAATATTAAGCTGACCATGTCTACCGAGAACGGCGAATTCCTGCCTCTCAGTGGAGCAAGTACGGCATATCTTGACAGCATTGCCGCAAAATCCACTGCGAAGGTGTCTTTCTGGATGAAAGCATCGGCAAGTCTCAGCTCAAAGTCATATTCTGTCACAGTGAAGACGGAATATGAGGACGGTAAGGCCAATGGCTATAATGCAGAGGATCATGTTTCGATTCCTGTAGTCCAGAAGGACCGTATCAGTCTGACGGAGGTTACACCGCCGGATATGCTCAGTGTAGGAGGCACCGGGGATCTTTCCTTTTCTATTAACAATCTGGGTGGCGGAGCGTTAAATAATGTCTCTGTTATCTGCAAAGGAAAGGATATCTCCTGTGAGAAGTCCTTTGTGGGAAGCATTGCAGCGGGAGCAACAGGATATGCTACGGTGACATTAAGTGGTGATCAGGCAACAGCAGAGGATAGTGACGGAGAGTGTACGATCATTGTGAAATACGAGAATGCTTCCGGTCAGTCTAAAAAATATACGGAAAAGACCAATATATTTGTCACGGAGGATATGGGAGATGCCGATATGCCGGCTGATGGCAGCATGGATGAGCCACAGGTTAAGAAGGGTATTCCTCTGGCAGCAAAGATTGGTATCGGGGTGGCTGCTCTTATAGTGGTTATCATAATCATTCGTATCGTCGTAAAAAAGAAACGCAAGAAAAAAGAAGAGGAGTTGATGGACGATGAGCTTCTATGATCTCATGAGCATGAGTCTGGGGAATCTGTGGCGAAGAAAGCTGCGGACGATCCTGACAGTGCTGGGTGTGCTGATCGGTACCACCTCTATTGTCGCCATGCTCTCGCTTGCATTTGGAATGAAGCAGAGGATGATGGAACAGTATGAAAGCATGGGGTCGGTAACCCAGATCAATGTCAATGGGGATGGCGGCATGGATTCGGGATCTTCCGGTGGCCAGTCGGATACTTCAACGATGCTGACAGAATCGAATATGAAAATGTTTCAGGATATGGAGCATGTGAAGTCAGTGCAGGCACAGCTTTCCTTTGATGGCAATATGACCAGTGGAAGATATAGCGGTTACGGCAATCTGATCGGTGTGGATCAGAGTATGCTGGATTCCCAGGAGCTGGAAAAGGGGGAAGCACCCCAGGCGGGAAACTCCGGAACACTTCAGGTTATTGCAGGTAATCAGATCATTACGGGATTTGGTTATGTGCAGGGAGAAGAGTATGTGGACTATTATTCCACAGGTGAACTGCCTCCCATTGACCTGATGAAACAAATTCATCAGTTTCAGATATATAATGATGCAGCAGACGCGGATACCGGTGATCAGGGGAGCGGAACGGAGGATTCTTCCGGTGATGCTTCCACTGATTCGGGAGATGGAGACAGCGGTACATCAGGGGATGATGCTGTGGTACAGCCGGCTGTAGATGATTCTATGCTGGATTTTCGAATGAAGATCACAGGAATTATGGCGGGAGGGCTGGAAGAGTACAATAACTACAGCCAGAGCCTGCTGGTAAATATGGATGATCTCAAAAGTTATCTGATAAAGAATTTTGGCAAGGGAAAGATTCCGGGGCAACCAAAGCCAAACGGAAAACCGCTCAATGAGTGGGTATATACGTCATTTATAATAGAAGTGGATCAGGCAGATAATGTAGAGGATGTCATGAAAAGCATACAGGATATGGGATTCTCTGCAAGCAGCAATAAAGATCTGATCGATTCTGCCCAGAAGAGTCTCCAGATCGTAGAGCTGGTACTTGGCGGCATCGGTATGGTGGCGTTTCTGGTGGCGGCCATAGGCATTGCTAATACCATGATGATGTCTACCTATGAGAGAACAAAAGAGATTGGCGTTATGAAAGTGCTGGGCTGTGATATGAGAGATATCCAAAAGCTGTTTTTGTCGGAGGCCGGTTTTATTGGATTGATCGGAGGACTGGTGGGATTATTGGTGACATTTGGTATATCTATTGTGTTGAATCATTTTACGGCAAATATGGATGGCATTAATGGAAATATTTCTGTGATCCCATGGTGGCTGGCACTGGCAGCAGTGGTGTTTTCCACATTGATGGGTATGATCGCCGGATATTTCCCGGCACGGCGCGCCATGAAGCTGAGTCCGCTGGCTGCGATACATACCGACTAAATAGCGAAGCGCACTTCTAAGGCGACGAAAACGTCGCCAAGAAGTACTATGCTTCGCATTAGAAAAAGCGCAAGGTCAGCGCTTTTTACCGTGTAATTTGTGCCGGTAGCCCAAATTTGCGAAGAGCACTTCTGAATTTAGTTCTGTTTGGGGGAGGTACCGAATAACTTTTTCCAGGCGCGGTAGAAGGTGGAGTAATTGTGGAAGCCGCATTCGTAGCATGCCTGGGTGGAGGGCATCCCTCCGGAGATATATTGTCTGGCAAGAAGCAGGCGTTTTGTGGTGATATATGATCCGATACTTCTGCCGGTTTCTTTTTTGAAGGAGTGCATCAGATAATATTTGCTGACAAAAAAACGGTCTGCCAGCACGTCCGCTGTGAGATTTTCCGGAAGATGTGTGTTGATATAGTCGAGACATTCCAGAATCTTGGTGTTGGAGGTGCTTGTTTCCAAGAACTCCAGATTGTTGGAGACAGCAACCCGGTTCAGATGGATCATAAACTGTAAAAATAAAAGGCGCTGGAAAAGCTCCTGTGCATACTCCCCGGGGTGGCAGTAGGAATTTTCCAGTGCCTTTATTGTATGGTAGAGAGGACTGCTCTTAAAATAGGGCATACGCAGGACGTGAGCTGAGGCGTTGGCTGCAAGAGTGAAGCATTTTTCCAGATCATAGCTGTCGTCTTTGTACTGTGATATAAAATCAGGAGAAAGGTATAAAATGATACGTTCATAGGTAGACTCTGAATGTATGACCGGACGGTGAAGCTCCCCGGCACGGATCAGAACCAGATCAAAGGGCTGCAGCTCATAGCTTTTGCCTTCGATGGTATAGGTTACGTCTCCACGGAGAAAGATCAGGATCTTGTTGAAATCATGATAATGAAAGGAAAATTCTCTTTGGGTGTTATCCTTGATGTGAAAGAATTTAAAATCGCTGTTAAGATATCCGGTTTTCATATGCTTGTGAAAAGAGGATATTTCCTGATCGTTGTGATAATTCATACTTATAATCATTCCTTTCAACGGGAAAATTTACAGGATGCCAAAATGGCTGTTGTTCTGTGGTGATAGTATAACGCAGCCATGGAAGGATGAAAAGTCTGAGATAAAAATTTGTTATGAAAAAGGTATGTAAAATCTATTGACCAGGGAGAAGGATTGTAAGATAATAAGGGGAAAATGATTAAGTGAGGAAGGAATGGAGAGAGGATTATGAGAAAAACAAAGATTATATGTACACTGGGACCAGCGACGGACTCGGATGAGGTGATCGAACAGCTTATCAATGAGGGAATGAATGTCGCCCGTTTCAATTTCTCCCATGGTTCCCATGAGGAGCACAAACAGAGGATGGACCGGTTAAAACGGATCCGTACCAAATGTGATAAGCCGGTAGCGATCCTGCTTGATACAAAAGGACCGGAGGTTCGTCTGGATACCTTTAAGGAGGGAAAGACCTTATTAAAGAGGGGACAGAAGTTTACCCTGGTCTGCGGAGAAAAGGTTGAGGGAGACAATGCCCATGTAGGTGTGACTTACGATCATCTTTGTGAGGATGTGTCGGTGGGGGCGCCTGTACTGATCGATGATGGACTGGTAGAGCTGGAGGTGGAGGCAATCGTCAAAAACACCATCCAGTGCGTGGTCAAAAATGAAGGTGTGGTATCGGACCACAAGGGAGTGAATCTTCCGGGAGGTCATGTAAATCTGCCATACCTCAGCGAGAAGGATCGTTCCGACATATTATTCGGCATCAAAAATGATGTGGATTTCATTGCGGCATCCTTTGTGCGCACGGCATTTGATGTCAAGCTGATCCGGAATCTGCTGGATGCAAACGGTGGAACAGATATTAATATTATTGCCAAGATTGAAAATGCAGAGGGTGTTGCCAATATTGATGAGATCATCCGGGAGTCGGATGCTATCATGATCGCCCGCGGAGACATGGGAGTGGAGCTTCCGGAGGAGGAAGTGCCGATCGTGCAGAAGATGATCATCAATAAGGTATATGAGGCAGGCAAGCAGGTTATCATTGCTACACAGATGTTAGATTCCATGATGAAAAATCCCCGGGCTACCAGAGCAGAGACGGCGGATGTGGCCAATGCCGTTTATGATGGCACCAGTGCCATTATGCTTTCCGGAGAGACAGCAGCCGGAAAGTTCCCGGTAGAGGCCTTAAAGACCATGGTGCGTATTGCCAGCCGTACGGAGCAGGATGTAGATTATCAGAAACGCTTTTACAGCAGAGCCAGACAGGCCAATCCTGATGTGACCGATGCCATCTGTCATGCAACCTGTACCACAGCTTATGATCTGAATGCCAGTGCCATTGTGACCGTAACGAAGTCCGGCCGCTCTGCGAGAATGATCTCAAGGTACCGTCCGGCATGTGATATTATTGCGGGCAGCACTTCCGAGAAGGTATGCCGTCAGCTCAATATGTCATGGGGTGTTTCGCCATTTCCGGTAGAGGAGAAAAACGATGTCTTTGAGCTGTTTGACCATGCCATTGAGGTAGCAAAGGCACATGGCGTTATCAAAAGCGGAGATACGGCGGTCATTACCTCCGGAGTGCCGGTTGGGGTTTCCGGAACGACCAATATGATCAAGGTGGAAACCGTGCGGTAATTTATTTTACATGATGTGATAAAACCAAAGAAAAAAGGACAAAAACAGGCAGGATAATTTTGAGGATTTCCTCAGAGTTACCCTGCCTGTCTTATTAGAAAAAGTTACCGATATATTAGGTAATTAAAAATAGCGGTTCAAATGACGGGTCTACGCCATCTGCTTCTGCTCAGCCTCGTATGCCTCACGGACAGCCTTTGCAAGCTGATCGCCGCAGGAGGTAGGCTTGAAACCACATTTGATGCCCTTTACCTTGGACTCGATCCAGTCTACGGTCTGGCCGTCCACGAGGCGGGATACTGCCTGCAGGTTACCGTTGCATCCTCCGGTGAATGATACATTGCTTACCACATCACCATTAATATCGAAATGAATTTCAGAGGAACAGGTTCCACTTGTCTTATATACATAGTTCATTATAACATCTCCCTTATCTTATTGTGATTGTAGTAGTGATGATACCGCTTTTTCCATCACTTTGTCAATAGAGTCATTGATGACCAGATCAGCCTTGCCATCAGCAGGGGTAGAACTCTTGTTGATCAGTACCAGATGCTTTCCATGAAAATAATCGATCAGACCGGCAGCCGGGTATACCACCAGAGACGTACCTCCGATGATCAGGGTGTCGGCAGCCCGGATTGCCTCGATAGATTTTGTGATCACAGTATCATCAAGCCCCTCCTCATAAAGAACCACGTCCGGTTTGATCATGGCGTGGCATTTCGGGCAAAGAGGTACTCCCTCGGATTGCAGAATGAAATCGGCATCATAGAATTCATGGCAGCGGGTACAGTAATTGCGGAGAACGGAGCCGTGAAGCTCATAAACCACCTTGCTTCCGGCAGCCTGATGAAGTCCGTCAATGTTCTGTGTGACGATGGCCTTCAGTTTGCCCATTTCTTCCAGTCTGGCAAGAGCCGTGTGGCAGGCGTTTGGTTTTGCATCGGGATAGACGAGATTCTTTTTATAAAAGGCAAAGAACTCCTCCGGATACCGCACAAAAAATGTGTGTGACACCAGCTGCTCCGGGGTGAAATTCTGTCCCAGCTTTTTACTGTATAAGCCGTTGGAGCTGCGGAAATCCGGAATGTCAGATGCCGTGGAAACACCGGCGCCGCCAAAGAAAACGATGTTGTCGCTTTCCCGTAAAATATCTGTAAGCTGTGTGATCTTTTCGTCCATCAGCAAGTCTCCTTTCTATGTGGATGATCAAATAACTGCATATTAATAACACAGTGTTCTGCCTTTTTAAGTGTAGCATATTTGAAAGTGAAATAAAATGGTTGCATTTTTGAAAAATTGTGATATTCTAATAAAAGATAATACGTTGAAGAGACGAGTACATGGCGTGAGTGATTCCAGAGAGAGGCGGACCGTACATACCGGTTGCTGTGACTGCCTTATTCACAAAGCGATGGAAGACCAGCTCTGAGTGGCTTTAATCCAGCCCGGCCGACACCGTTACCGTCACAATGAAGGTGAGATCAGGAATGATTCATGCTTTGTATGCCTCCGGCAAATATGGCAGGAGTGGACAGGGTAAAGATATATTTCATTTTGATCTTACGAACGAGGGTGGAACCGCGTATGAATTTACGCCCCTTCTGGCATGGTATGTCAGAGGGGGCTTTTTGAGTGCATAGGATTTTCATTTTATCAGGAAACGGCCGGTCTTCTTCTGACAAAGATTCAAAGACGGATCTATGGCGGGCGCTGCGCCGGGATTCGTAAAAGGTGGCAGCGCAGAAAAGAGGGAAATCATGAAAGTAACATTAAAAGATGGCTCCTTTAAGGAGTATGACCAGCCAATGTCCATCTACGATATCGCTCTTGATATCAGTGAGGGACTGGCACGCGTAGCATGTGTGGGAGAGATTGATGGTGAGGTAAAGGATCTTCGTACTATTGTAGACAAGGATTGTACCTTAAATATTCTGACCTTTGATTCCGATGCAGGAAAGAAAGCATACCGTCATACCTGTGCTCATGTTCTGGCGCAGGCCGTGAAAAATCTTTATCCGGACGCAAAGCTGACCATCGGACCGGCAATTGACAATGGATATTATTACGATTTTGATATGCCAAGTCTTGACCGTGACGCACTGGATGCCATCGAGAAGGAAATGAAGAAGATCATCAAAAAGGGTGACCGTCTGGAACGTTATACCTTGTCAAAGGATGAGGCGGTCAAGCTTATGACAGAGAGAGACGAGCCATACAAGGTGGAGATGATCAAAGAGCACCCGGATACCGATGAGCTGAGCTTTTATCAGCAGGGCGATTTCATTGAGTTCTGTGCAGGACCACATCTTATGAGTACAAAGCCGATCAAGGCATTTAAGCTGACTTCTTCTTCCGGAGCATACTGGAGAGGAGACGAGCACAATAAGATGCTCACCAGAATTTACGGTACTGCTTATACAAAGAAAGCAGATTTGGAGGAGTATCTGGAGTATCTGGCAGACATTAAGAACCGTGACCACAACAAGCTTGGCCGTGATATGGACCTGTTTACAACTGTTGACGTGATTGGCCAGGGACTTCCGCTGTTTATGCCAAAGGGAACCAAGATGATCCAGAAGCTGCAGCGCTGGATCGAGGATCTGGAGGACAACGAGTGGGGCTATGTCCGTACCCGTACTCCTCTGATGGCAAAATCCGATCTTTATAAGATCTCTGATCACTGGGGTCATTACAAAGAGGGAATGTTCCTTCTGGGAGAGGATGATGAGGACGAGAACGGAAACAGCGTTTCCGGCCGCGATATCTTTGCCCTTCGTCCAATGACCTGTCCATTCCAGTATTATGTATATAAGGCACGTCAGAAATCATACCGTGATCTTCCTTATCGTATGGGTGAGACATCTACCCTGTTCCGTAACGAGGATTCCGGTGAGATGCATGGTCTGACCCGTGTCCGTCAGTTTACGATCTCTGAGGGACATCTGATCTGTACACCGGAGCAGATTGCCGATGAGTTTAAGAATTGTGTCCGTCTGGCAAAATATTGTCTGGAGACACTGGGACTGGAAGAGGATGTTACTTATCGTATGTCCAAATGGGATCCGGAGCATCCGGACAAATATCTCGGCGATGCCGAGGAGTGGGATCGTGTAGAGGGTGCGATGCGTGAGATCCTGGATGATATCGGTATGGAATATACCGAGGAGGCAGGAGAGGCTGCATTCTATGGTCCGAAGCTTGATATTCAGGCAAAGAACGTGTACGGAAAAGAGGACACCATGATCACGATCCAGCTGGATATGTTCCTGTCTGAGCGTTTTGATATGTATTATATTGATCAGAACGGTGATAAGAAGCGTCCTTATATTATCCATAGAACATCTCTGGGATGCTATGAGCGTACCCTTGCATGGCTGATCGAGAAGTATGCAGGCAAGTTCCCGACATGGCTTTGTCCGGAGCAGGTTCGTGTACTTCCAATCTCTGATAAGTATATGGACTATGCAGAGAGTGTGCTGGCAGAGCTTAAGAAGAACGGCATCGATGCTACCGTTGACGGACGTTCTGAGAAGATCGGTTACAAGATCCGTGAGGCACGTATGGATAAACTTCCTTATATGCTGGTTGTGGGCGGCAAGGAGGAAGAGGCTGGTCTTGTTTCTGTCCGCAGCCGTTTTGCCGGTGATGAGGGTCAGAAGCCTCTGGCAGATTTTATCAATGATATCTGTCAGGAGATCCGCACAAAGGAGATCCGCAAGGAGCTTCCGGAGGATGAGAAGAAGTAATATTTGGGTACTATCGTATTTAACAATATTATAAAAGTAATTAATTAAAAACAAGGGTCATAAAAATACCGGCATTCCAAGAAATACGTTGGAATGCCGGTACAGTTTTATGACTTTTTTGTATTTTTTCTTTTGGTTGAAGCAGGCCCGATCTTACCAGCCCCAGCCGTAATCCTCATCTTCCTCTTTGAATGCGGTTGGATCCAGATTTACGACAGTATCAGGAATGGTAACAGTATCTTTGTCCACCCCGGAAAAGGCGTAGTCATCAATCGTGGTCACACTGTCCGGTATGATTACATTTTTCAGAGATGTACTCTTATAAAATGCATGGGAACCAATACTTGTGACACCATTCGGTATGTTGATATCCATCAGGTTGTCGCACACGGCAAAAACATATGGCTTAATCTGTGTCAGTCCCTTGGGCAGAGTGACAGAAGTGAGCTGTTTACTGCAGTAGAAAGCTCCGGTACCGATGGTTTGGATGCTGTCTGGAAGTGTCAGAGTGGTAAATCCGGAATCACTGAAGCTGTATTCTCCCAGAGAGGTGAGATTTTCCGGAAACTCAATGGAGCTTAACGAAGAGCATCCGTTGAATGCAGAAGTTTCAATGGTTGTTACCCCGTTTGGAAGCACAACATTGTTAAGACTGGAGCAGCCGGAAAGAAGACATTCACTAATCGAGGTTAGCCCCTGTGGAAGCGTGACAGACCGGAGATTCATACAGCCTGATAATGCGTAATTATCCAGTGTAGTGACGCTGTCGGGAATTGCGATGTTTGTCAGTCCGTTACAGTTATCAAAGGCATTGTTTTTGATCGTGGTCACACTGTCCGGAATATTTACATCTGTTACATCCAGACAGAAATAAAATGCGTAGGATCCGATCGTGGTCACACTGTCTGGAATGGAAACGCTTCCAACAGTGTTGGTACGTACGCCCAGAAGAGCTGTTTTATCGGAGGAATCATAAACAAATCCGTTTTCGTCAGGATAAGCATTATGATTTTTGGCACCATAAGAATCGTCACCACTGCAGATTACATTCTGTACTCCGGAAAATGCATTTTCTTCAATAGATGTCACGCTGTCCGGGATGGTCAGATCACTAAGACTTGTGCAGCCGGAGAAAGCATCATTGTCAATAGATGTGATACTTCCCGGGATGTTGATCGACGTCAGATTACTGCAATATTCAAAGGTACTCTCATTGATGGTTTTGATTCCTTCCGGAAGAGTTACTGTGGATAAGCTGCTGCAAAATTTGAATGCATTGCTGTCAATTTCAATCACACTTGCCGGAATAGAGACAGTTTTTAAACTGCTGCAGCTATTGAATGCTGAATAATTGATATACTTCAATGTACTTGGAAGTGAGATGGATTCAATCTTTTCACAGTTTTCAAATGCAAAGCTTCCGATCTCGGTGACTCCTTCCGGAATATAAGCGCTGGTCGCCGTTTCCGGATTTGTTACACCGGTAACAGTGGTTTTTTCATCATCGTAGGTTAATATTGCCTCACCCGGTGCCGGAGAATGAGACTCGATCGGAGTCTTTGTCGGCTCCGGAGAGGAAGGCGTTCTGGTCGCTGAAGGCTTTTTGGTTGCCTGAGGTTTTTTATCTGCATGTGGCTTTGTGGATGATGTACCTTTTACTTTGACACGACAGATGTATTTCTTACCATTACAGGAAGCAGTGATCTTTGCAGAGCCGGCCCGGCGTGCCGTGACTTTTCCTTTGGAGGAAACCGATGCGACAGTCTTTTTTGAACTTTTCCAGGTGACCTTTGCAGTTTTTTTGCTTTTTTTCCTTTTTGTATATTCTTTAATTTTAATTGATAACTTGCACCCTGCTTGAGAGATAGAGATGTTTTATTTAAAGCAGGTTTTTTTGCTGCTTGTGCAGGAACTGCGGCTGCACCACTAACAACCATTGCGGCTGTCAGCGTACAAGCAAGCAGTTTTTTTGTATACATCCTGATTGTTTGTTTTTTCATTTATAAATTCCTTTCTTGTGAATGGTTATATATTCTTTGTGTTATGCTTTTTTGATCTTTACGGTTTTTGCAAGACCGGACTTTTTCAGCATTTTCTTGTATGACTTGAATTTTGATGCCGGTACAATGATCACGGCTTTTGCAGAGATTCTTTTAAAGGCATCTTTGCCAATGGACTGTAGTTTTTTTGATTTGATCACAATCTTCTTCAGACTCTTACAGTTGTAGAATGCTTTTGTTCTGATGCTTTTTACATTTTTTCCAATTACAACGGACTTGAGCTTTTTGCAGTTTGCATAAGCTTCTTTTTCGATACTTGTAATTTTTGTGTTTGTAGTGACATTAGTGATAGTTGTATTGTTTTTATGAGCAGCCTGTGCAATCTTTGTTGGATCCTTAGTGGTCTGTGGTTGCTTTGGAACAGAAGGAGTCTGCGTTGTGTTTGGTGTAGTAGTAGTCTGAGGCTGTTGTGAAGTAGCAGGCTTTTTGGTTTCCTGAGGCTGCTGTGAAGCACCGGGCTTTTTGGTTTCCTGAGGCTGTTGTGAAGCACCGGGCTTTTGTGTTTCCTGAGGCTGTTGTGAAACATGCGGCTTCTGCGTTTCCTGTGGGTTTGCAGATGGCTCGATTGATGGTTTTGTAGATGGTTCCGCAGTTGGTGCTACCGACGGCACAGTTGACGGCTCCAGAGATGGTACAACTGATGGTACAACCGACGGCTCTATAGACGGTACAACTGATGGCTCTAAAGATGGAACAGCTGACGGCTCTGCGGTTGGTTTCATAGAAGGACCGGCAGCCGGTGTTTCAGACGGCTCAACACTCGGAGACTGGGACGGCTCAACACTCGGAGACTGAGACGGCTCAACACTTGGAGACTGGGATGCCTCAGCTTCAACGATATTTACTGTAACAGTTTTTGAGGTGGCAGCATAGCTTTCTGTCTCAGATGATTTTACCTCAAGCTGACCGGAACCTGTCTGAATACCATACAGATAATAAGCACCGTCTTCCTCGTACATTCCCATAAGCTCCGGGGAAAGGTTGTTGTATGTGATGATACCATCCTCCAGTGCTGTGTAATTTAAGAGCGTATCATCGTCACTGTCAAGAGTAAGCTGAAGAGGATCCTCGCCGGTGATCGTGTTGTACTTTTTAAATGCTGCTGATAAGCTCATGTTTGAAGAAATGTCGATGATGCGATAAGTATTATCCGGTGTCAGCACCTCCGTTTCGCCCACATAAACATGACACAGTACGTATTTGTTACGTGGAGTGAAGGTGATATTGACGTTTGTGCCTGCAGGAATTTTCTTTGGATCCAGTGCTAATCCGTTGTCGTCCCGGAAAGCAATGGCACCGGACTTGTTATCATAGGTGCACTCAATGCTGTAATAATGATTCCACTGGGCTGTCAGCGTAAGGGAATGGAACGGCATAGTGATCGTTTCTCCCGGCTGATAAGTGGTAGTACCGTCGCTCCATCCGGCAAATTCCCGGGAACCGTCCTGATCGTCGAAAGGATTTGCCGGAATTGTGACAGTTGTGCCGCCGGTATACGTTTCCGATACATCAGTTTCTTCCTCTGTGCCTGCGGAAAGAGTGAAGGAGTAATGATACTGGTCATAATCGGCAGGATCAACGGATTCGTATCCGATATTTTTGCTGTCAAGAAGTGCTGCAGTGGCAGAACCTGCCGGTGCTTTGATGGTACATTTATCGGTATTTACCTTTAGTGCGGAAGAACCAATTACCTCCAGGTTTGGAGGAAGAACAAGCTCCTGACCCCAATAATCCCAGAAGCAGTTGGATCCAAGCTCAGTAATACTGGCTGGGAGATCAATGGATGCATCACTCATATAGAACTCAACCTGTGAGAGTTTCTGAGTTCCGTCTTCTACAATGACATGAGGGATACATCGTCTTTCGCCGGTGTTACTATTCGAAGTGATTGAAGAATTGATAACATCAATACTTGCGGAATCCATTGTTTTACCCAAAAATTTAGTGAAAGTTTTAGGAATAACCAGCTCTGATAATGAGGTACAGTCATAAAAACAAACATCTGCTGTTTTAAGTTGTGGACAGGAAATACTTGTTAATGAGTGACAACCACCGAAACAATTATATCCTAAATCTGTAGCGGATTTTAAAGAAATTTTCGTTAGAGAGGAACATTTGGCAAAGGTACTACTAGGAGCAACGGTCAAATGATCCATGGTTATTGTTACCAGACTGGCGCAGCCCTTAAAAGCACCCGAACCGCTGATGGAAGTGATGGAAGGAAGATTCACTTCGGTGGAAAGGGGTGTTCCGGTTTCCTGATGCTCCTGCCATTCCTCAGGAGTGACGATGGCAGAAAGAAGTGACATATTCCCAAATGCATGTTGACCTATGGTTTTTACCGTGTCAGGAAGGACAACTGTGGTGACAGTGGAATTTTCAATGTTGCCTCCGAGTTGCTCAGGAACCTCAAGAGCACCTTCTTTCAGGAGAAGTGTCTGGCAGTTTGATGCATTATACCAGGAGTCCTTACAGGATGTGGTGTACATTGGAAGTGTGATCGATGTAATATTTCCGGAAGGATCGGAAAGGCAATTTTTTTGAATCGCAGTGATCTTGTATCGACTGGTGCCGTCTGTGACGTAGTCCGGCATGACGATATCGCCGACTGGATTATCCGGAATATAGGATGTAAGGGTCGCCTTTTCCCCATTTGGAATGAAGGTGTAAGATGCCTGACACTCTTCATCATTGTAAGAAGTTTCACCGGCTGCATAGCTGGCAGCTGTTTCGGTTTCTGTAGAAACTGTCTTTGTTACAGAAAGAGCCTTTTTTGTACGGCTGTCCGCCTTGACAGTATATGAACCTGCTGTAGTCTTTGCTGCGGCAGCAGAGTTCATCTTATATATGCAAGGATCAATGGGCTTAGCAGTACCGGCAAGGAGGAAGAAGAACTGAACGTTCCGGCAGAAATTGACGGAATTCCTGTATATGCAGTAAAGAATAATGCGATCAATGGAGCGGCAGATCTGCAAAGACTGAGCATCTCAGAAGGTGTAAAAGAGATGGCTGTAGCAGCAGTCAGCAGCTGCAAAAAGCTTCAGACAATTTCTATACCGGCTTCATTAAAGCTTGTGACGGAGAATGCAGAAAATCCGGCAGAACGCAGTGAGTGCATTTTTAATAAAGATACTGCATTACAAAAGGTGGAGGTTGCATCAGAAAATCCATGGTATCAGGCAGATGAAAATGCGTTGTATAGTAAAGAAGGCAGAAATCTGATCTACTGGTTCTCAGGCGGTACGCAAACGGATGTAAAAATATCGGAAGATGTCAGATGTATTGAACCACAGGCGTTTTTAGGAAATTCCATTGTTGAGAGTATTTCCGTTCCGGATCAGGTTCGGGAAATTGGCAGGGATGCCTTTAAGAACTGTTACAGCCTTGCAAAGTTAACATTACCGGAAACACTGGATTATTGTGGCGATAATACATTTGCCGGATGTGAGTCGTTGGCGGAGCTTCATCTTCCGGAGGGGATTGAAGATCTTGGCAACAGGATTGCAGGATGCCTTTCCCTGAAGAAAGTTTATTTTCCAAATTCGTTAAAAGAGCTCACAGGTGGCATTCAGGAGTGTGATGCTTTGGAGGAGGTTGTGATTTCTGAGGATAATCCATATCTTGAGGCGGATTCCATGGGGTGTTACAGTAAAGGAAAAGAAAAGCTTTTTTATGTATTTCATGCGTCGGATCTGGAGGAGTTTATTGCACCGGAAAGTCTGAAGGAGATTGGAGATGGTGTTTTTAATTCCGCATATGCGTTGAAAAGTGTAGAACTGAAAAATGTAGAAAGAATTGGTAAGAGTGCATTTGAAGGATGCGGTGATCTGCAGAATGTGAATTTTGGAAGCCGGATAAAAAATATCGGGCAGTCGGCATTTGGCAACTGTACCGGGCTTACCGGGATCACACTGCCGGGTGGAATGGAATTAATTGAGGCGAATGCATTTTATGGATGTACTGCATTAAACAAAGTAGAATTTCAGGGGACGGTGCAAAAAATCGAAGGAAATGCATTTGGTTATTGTACTTCGTTGGAAAGCTTTGATGTGCCGGAGGGCATTGAGTATATGGATAGTATTTTAGAGGATTGTGAAATGTTGACAAAGGTTACACTTTCTTCTACAGTGAGAGGCTTTTGTTACGGAGAGGAATTGGATACAGAGCCGTTCTATAATATGAATGCATTACAGCAGATCGGGGTTGCTTCCGGAAATCCATATCTGAAGACGGATGGAACTGCTTTATATACAGCAGATGGAAAAATATTGCTGTATCACTGCATAGGAGCAGATCAGGAAAGCTATGATGTGGAGCAGGGAACAGAAGTGATCGGAGAAGGAGCATTTAAGGGATCGATGTTTAGCAGCACGGTACCGGCATTAAAGGAGATAACGCTTCCGGACAGTTTGAAAGAGATCCGTGCAGGAGCATTTGAAAATGCCGGTCTGCAGCAGATTGTCATACCTGACAGTGTACAGACGATCGGAGATCGTGCTTTTAGCCGCTGTATTTATCTGAGCCAGGTGGAGATCGGCAAGGACAGCAGTCTGCAGGAGATTGGAATGGAAGCTTTTCAGAATTGCCGGTCAATGGAAGTATTTTATATTCCTGCAGCAGTGGAAAAACTTGGAGACAGCGTTTTTAATTTATCCGACGGATTATCGGAGATATCTTATGGAGGAACAAAAGAAGAATGGAAATCCCTGGTGCCGTCCTATAGCAGCCTGGGAGGAAATATTCAGGTGACATCTATTATCTGCAGTGATGGAACCGTTATGCCGGAGGATATGGGAGAATGATGAAAACAGGCAGGAGTGCTGTGTTATTATTTCTCGTGCTTGTATCTGTATGGATTCCGAAAGAGACTTTGGCAAAAGATTTTTCTCTTCATGCAGCAATACATCACGGAAGGGAAGTACAGCTTCAGTGGGACAAATGTCCTGACGCATCAGGGTATCTTGTTCTTCGTGGAGGAGATAAGGATGAGAGTGGTGTGCCGATCATAACCCTTGGAACTGACAGCACGGAATACACTGATACGACGCTGGCATTGGGAGATACTGCATATTATCAGGTAGAAGCGGTATTTCCGGAAAACGGTGCCGGTTTGAAAGAGAATCCAGTGGTTACAAATCGTTGTAAGATATATTTGTCCGGGAAAGGAGATACCCCTGTACTGCATGTAAAAAAACAGAGAAGTCAGTTGAAGTTTCGGGCGGACCATTTGAAGGGCAGCGAGGCCATATATCTGTATGGAAAGAAAAAGGGAGGAAAATACCGGCTTTATTCCATCACCAGAGATTCTTACCAGTTATTTGTGAATAAGAGCAGGGCTTCGTTTTCGTTTAAAGCACAAAACGTCCGGGGAACATATATTTTCCGGGTGAGATCTTACAATATGGTAAAAGGAAAAAAGGTTTACAGTAATTATTCCAAAAAAGTTACAGTACATTTTTCTTCGTGATCATATCGGAGAATGAAAGAATGGAAGAGGGAGCAGATCCATAGAACGGTCTGCTCCCTCTTAAGATTTTTCGGAATTTTGCCGATGTACATAACAGAGTATCGTTGACGGAATCAAACGAAACAAACAGACTGGAAAGGTGAGCGAAACATGAATGTAAATGATATCATAGCGCAGACCACCAATGTCAGCAGGCGGAAGACCGCATTTGGCTCGGATTCTTTCCTGCAGATTGGCAGACGTGGCCAGGTGGTGCAGGGAGTGATCTCCGGGGTATCGGACAAGGTTTCCATCAGCTTTAAGGGCGCAGAGGTCTCAGTCCCTGCGTCGTCAGTACAAAATGCCACGGAAGGCGAAACGAGAAATTTTAAGATCATGGAAGTGTCAAAGGAAAGGATTGTACTGAAAGAGGTTGGAAGAGCGGACTCTTCCGAGAGCAGGGCAATGATCGCGACAACGGTCAGCGCATCCTCCTATTCTTTTTCTGATCATCTGAATGAGAGCGGAAAGGTTTCCGGGGCAAAGCAGCAGGCAGGACAAAATATTGCTGTGCTGACAGGAGAAGATTATCAGAGTATGGAATCAGAGCAGGGAGCTCTGGAAGAATATAAAGCATCAGCACTTGACCGTGCCATTGAACGTCATAAGGAGAATTGCCAGTGGCAGCAGGAGAATGTACAGAAAAATATCGAGAACAGTAAGGAATATCAGGAAACCATCAAAAATCTGCAGGAGCAGGGTGTGACACAGCTTATGGATCCGTCACAGATTGAAAATGCTTTGCGGGAAGCGGATCTGCCGGTGACAAAGGCGAATGTGGCGAGAGTGGCATCCGCAGTGCAGATGACTGCTATTCTGCCGGAGTTGTCACAGGATGCCAGAGCTCATATTTTGGAGAATCAGATGGCACCAACCATCGAGAATCTGTATCACGGACAGTATTCCACATCGGGAGCTTTGGACGCTTCCACGGTGGATGATGAGGTGTGGCAGCAGCTTCAGGGACAACTTGTCGGGCTTTTGCAGGAAAATGGCATTTCGGTGGATGATACGGTGATGGCAGATGCAAAATGGCTGTTTGCCAATGAAATTGCCGTGACGCCGGAAAATATCAATGCCTTACAGGTGATGAGGGATATTTCGGAAAATATGACACCGCAGAAGGTATTAGATCAGATCATATATGCGATGCAGACAGGAGCAGCGCCGGAGCAGGCATCGCTGGATGACAGCCAGATCGTTATCGCGATGGATGCATTACAGACTCTGGAGGAGATCGCACCGGAGGATGTGGAAAACACTGTACAGAATATCGGACAGAATGACGTGACACTGCAGCAGCTGAGACAGTCAGCAGATGTCCGAAAAAGTGGACAGAGTGAACGGGAGGATCAGGACAAAGTCATAGCAGCTTCTGAAGCGCAGCCAAATGCTGGCTCTGCAACGGGAAGCAGACAGACTTTTTCAGAGATGATCACGGTGACGCAGCGCCAGCTGGAGGAGATTAGGCTGCGGATGACCCTTCCGGCTGCGGTCAGAATGGCACAGAAGGGAATCAATATTCCTGTCACTCCATTAAAGGCACTGGTGGAAGAACTCAGACAGCAGGAGCAGGAGGATTATCAGGAAATCCTTCCGGATGTGAAGCTGGATGAGACGCAGTGGGATCGGGTACAGGAGACCATTGCCAAAGCGGAGGATATCCGGAAGGCACCGGCATCTGTATTGGGAGTAGGCGCCAGACAATATGATCTTCTGACGATGAATGTACTTCACAGAGCAGCTGTCAGTGCAGTGGCACAGACGAGACAATATCAGGCAGATTATGAAGTTGTGGGTACACAGGTTCGGGCAGATCTGGGAGATTCCATCCGGAAGGCATTTCGGAATGTGCCTGAGCTTTTGGAACAGCTTGGTATGGAGAATACACAGGCGAATCAGAGAGCTGTCCGTATTTTGGGATATAACAGCATGGAAATTACAGAGCAGAATGTAACCAAAGTAAAAGAGCTGGATGCACAGGTAAATTCCGTGTTGGATCATATGAAGCCTTCTCTGGTGATGAAGCTGGTACAGGAAGGGGAGAATCCACTGGATCTGTCTCTGGATAAACTTGACCAAAGGCTGGCAAAGCTTGCGGATGAGCAGGATGTTTCATCCGAGGAAAAATACAGCCGTTATCTGTGGAAGTTGGAGCAGGAACAGGGATTGACAGAGCAGGAAAGAGATGGTTATGTAGGCCTTTACCGGCTTATGCATCAGGTGGAAAGCTCCGATGGAGCTGCTATTGGAAGTGTGCTGGAAGCAGGGTGGGACATGAATCTTCGCAACCTGCTCCGGGCAGTGAGAACAGAAAAACGAAAAGGCGTTGATGTGCAGATTGATGAAGAGTTTGGCGGTCTGTCCGATTTACGGTACACTGCAAAAAGTATTACACAGCAGATTGAGAATGCATTTTCCGGCAGGGAATTTTCAGGGGAATCTTCTTCTGACCATACACAGCAATATTACGAACGTCTGAATCGACAGATTCTCAATGAGATGACACCGGCTGCACTCCGTGAGGTAAGTGATGGAGATATGGAGCAGCTTCTGGATAATTCTATGGAGGATCTGCATGAGAAATTGAAACAGACAGAGGGGAATCCGGAACTGGAACAGCGTTTTTATGAGCAGCTTGCATCACAGGTTCGGGAGACTTTGGAGCAGAGTCAGGAAAGTGTCCGATATCTGGAACAGATGGGACTTCCGGATACCATTAATAATATTCAGGCGGCACAGCAGCTAATTTATCAGAATTATGATGTATATCATGAGATCAATGAGCGGCGCCGGGATTTGCCGGAGGAGGATCAGGAAGAACTGCGGCAGGCAATGGAAACAATTCCGGATTCTCTGGATCAGGAGGATACATTGCTTCAGAGCTATGACCGTCTTGGCAGAAGCATGGAAAAGATACTGGAACATTCTTATGAAAAAGAGATGGTTACCAGTGATGAGCTTCAGGGCTTAAAGCAGCTTCGTACCGGTATGATCTTTCAGAGCAGCAGAGCCGGAAGATACAACTATGATGTGCCGGTCATGACGGGAGATCAGGTCATGACTATGAATGTTACATTGATTCAGGGACAAGAGGACTCCGGAAGAGTACAGATTTATATGGATAATATATCGGCAGAATTCCGGATTCAGCATGGAGAGGTGAAAGGACTTATCCTGTGTGATGACCGGGAGGAATATGATACGCTTTCAGGAGATGGTGAGAAGCTCACGGAGGCATTGCGGCAGGATGGCTATATCGTAAAAAATATATCATACAGCATGAACCGCAGATCCCGTGTGGAAGCGATGACCACAAAGGCAGGGGAAAGGGAACCATCGTCCTCTCTGTACCGGGTTGCAAAAACGGTAGTCCGTTATGTGATAGACACGATGAAGCAGAATGACACTGACAATACAGAAAAGAGGTAGAATATGAGAATTAATCACAATATTTCAGCACAGATGGCAAACGTTAATTTAAAGAAAACAGATACCAGACTTTCATCAAGTCTGGAGAGATTAAGTTCCGGCTATAAGATCAATAAAGCCGCTGACGATTCAGCAGGAATGGCAATTACCAATAAAATGAGAGCGCAGATCCGTGCGTTGGATCAGGCATCCCGCAATTCAGAGGATGGTCAGTCTATTATTGAAACAGCTGAGGGAGCCATGGGAGAGATTGAAAATATTCTTCAGCGTGTCAGAGAACTGGCAGTGCAGACCTCAAATGATACTTATGCCCTGGAGGATCGAGAGGCGGTTCAGAAAGAGGTGGATGAGCTTTTGGACGAGGTAGATCGTATTGCAACGACAACGGAATTTAACGGAACCGCATTGCTGGATGGTTCAGCAGCCCGTACCTTTGCGAGCAGTAACATTGATATCAAGCCGATCTACACTTCTATGAGTGTAGAAAAGGGCGATTATAAACTGACGGTAGATCGGGTGGCTGAACCGGCAGAGCTTACGGTACCATTGCCTTCTGTTCCAAGCAGCATAACTTTAAATAAAACAATCATTGAATTTCCGGCATCTATGAACGACGATGCCGTTGCCGAGAGACTTCAGGCAGCGTGTGACGCTATGAACATTGATATGGAGAGAAACGGGGGTTCTGTGACGTTTAAAACAAGATCCACGGGAAGTCTGGAACAGATCACATATTCTGATGGAACCGGTGAGAAGGTTGCCAGAGGAAAAGAGGCACAAATTACATTGCAGGATGGTTTTGAGAGCACAGCAACATATTCCGGCGATGGAAATCTGGTGACAATTCGTGATAATGAAGGATTTGAGATGCAGATTGAGACAAATGTGGTTGGCCAAACAGAATTGAGAGTGTTTGACGCCGGTTATATGACTGTACAGATCGGTGCTAATGAATCACAGACACTGAACATGAATTTTCCGGAAGTATCCTGTCTGAATCTGGGACTTCGTTCTTCCGATGGAAATGATAAGATCAATCTGTGCACACAGTACAGTTCAGAGCTTGCACTGGATAGTATGGATCGTGCCATTAAGAAGGTGTCAGGAGCCAGATCTACATTGGGTTCTTATCAGAATCGTCTGGAGACAACGACCTCCAGTCTGGATCTCAGCAGCCAGAATATCACAGAGGCAATGTCCCGGATCGGTGATACGGATATGGCAGATGAGATGACAAAATATACGCAGAATGAGGTGCTTTCGCAGGCCGCGACATCTATGCTTGCACAGGCGAATAACCGACCACAGCAGATCATGTCATTGCTGCAGTAACTTTTCAGGCTGAAAGTATGTGATCCGCTTGATAAATGTTGTTCCGGTGGCATGAAATTTGAGGGCTGAGAAAGGAATGCAGAGTTAGAATGGATAAGGAAAGTAAAAAGATATATACAACACGGATCAGTCAGGCAAACCGCAGTGAGCTGGTGGTGATCATTTATGAATTGATGCTGGGAAGTCTTACGGAAGCAAAGGAGGCACTTGACAGGGAGGACTTTGACACTGCAGATGTGGAATTAAAACGGGCGCAGGGATTTCTTTGTGAATTAAGAGGCAGTCTTGATTTTCAGTTCCCGGTATCTTACAGGCTGGTTTCGTTATATCGTTATGTGAATGAGCAGCTTGTAAAGTCCATCACGCGCAGGAAGGATGTTAATCTGGATTCCTGTGAGCGGGTGCTTAAAAGACTGAAGCAAAGCTTTGAGGAGATAGCGAAGCAGGACTCGGGACCGGTTATGGAAAACAGTCAGCAGGTATATGCCGGGCTGACCTATGGAAAGGGCAGTCTCAATGAAGTGGCGATTGATCCCGGAAATATCGGGAGAGGATATCAGGTTTAAAAATCTGGCTGTATATTATTGCGGTTTTGAAAGAGATCAGTAGAAAGGCATGATATGGAAAAGAAAAATTTTTTAGATGACAGAGGAGCGGGAATATTACTGCCTGTCAGCAGCCTTCCATCTCCCTATGGAATTGGCACATTAGGACAAGAAGCGTACCGTTTTGTGGACAGACTGGTCAAAGCAGGACAAAGATACTGGCAGGTACTTCCGGCTGGTCCCACCAGTTTTGGAGACAGTCCTTACCAGTCCTTTTCCGCTTTTGCAGGAAATCCGTATTTTATTGACTTAGATACTTTGATAGAGGAAGGTCTGTTGGAGCGGCAGGAGGTAGAATGTGAAGAATGGGGCGATAACCCGGCTGATGTGGATTATGCCATTCTTTTTCAGAATCGTTTTAAGGTATTAAAGAAAGCATATCAGCGCAGCAAACACAGGGAAGAGTCATCCTATCGCACTTTTTGCCGCAAAAATACCTACTGGCTGGCGGATTATTGCCTATATATGGCGCTGAAGTTTGAAAATGACAATAAGGAATGGCAGCTTTGGGAGGAAGATATTCGCTTCCGGCAGAAGGATGCTGTGAAAAAATGGCAGAAAAAACTTGCCGATGAGATTGGTTTCTGGGAGTTTTGCCAGTATAAGTTTTATCAGCAGTGGAACCGTCTCAAAAAGTATGCCCACAAGAAAAAGATCCGTCTGATCGGAGATATTCCTCTGTACGTTTCTATGGACAGTGCAGATGTCTGGGCTCATTCCGATCTGTTTGAACTGGATGAAAGAAAGAAGCCGATCAATATTGCCGGTGTGCCGCCGGATTGTTTTTCTGCGGACGGACAGCGCTGGGGCAATCCGTTGTATAACTGGAAAGCCATGGAAAAGGATCAGTTCCGCTGGTGGTATAAGCGTATGGAGGCCAACGCCGGTCTGTATGATGTGATCCGTATCGATCATTTTATCGGCATTGTAAACTTCTGGTCTATTCCCGCATCCTGTCCGACAGCAGTGGATGGTCGATGGAGAAAGGGTCCGGGCAAAAAACTTACAGATGTGATCAAGGAGGCAACAAAGGGAACGGACATAATTGCAGAGGATCTGGGTGTGGTAGGTCCTAATGTCCGCAAGCTGATCCAGAAAACAGGATGGCCGGGGATGAAAATCCTGGAGTTTGCCTTTGATGGGGAGGCAGACAATGAATATCTGCCACACAATTATAAAGATCCAAACTGTCTTGTATATGGTGGAACCCATGACAATGAGACGATTATGGGATTTTACGGAGCCAAAAAGAAAAAAGAGTTAAAATATGTGATGGAGTATCTGCAGGTCAGGAAAAAGAAGCAGATACCATCAGAGATGATCCGTCTTGGTTATGGGAGTATTGCCAATACAGCAATCTTTCAGATGCAGGATATTCTCGGACTGGATAATCGCGCCCGGATGAATCTGCCTTCAACGGTGGGAACCAATTGGCGCTGGCGTATGCTGCCGGGAGAGTTTACAAAGGAGCATTGTCGTTATCTGAAAAAATTGTGCCGGCTTTATAACCGTTAGTAACTGTACGAAAAATAGGATAAGCCCCTTGATCGATATGTGACCGAAATATTGGACATTTATCAATCAAGGGGCTTATTTTTTGAAAATATTCGGGAAAACAAATAATATCTGAAAATTTTGTTTTATCTGACAGCAGCCTTGATCTGAGCTGCAAGCTCTGCTGCATTCTGTTCCGGAGTTCCCGGTTTCCAACTGATATTTACAGTATCGCCCTTATAACGTGGGATCAGATGAACATGGAGATGAAATACCGTCTGTCCGGCAGCTTCGCCGTTATTCTGAAGGACATTGATACCGTCGCAGTGGAGAACCTCCATCATGGCTTTTGCGCATTTGCGGGCTACCTTGAAAAGCTTTTCTGCATCCTCGTCCTCAAGTTCAAAAAGATTGGCAGCGTGATTTTTCGGAAGGATTACGGCGTGTCCCTTGGAAGCCGGATTGATATCAAGCATTACCTTAAAATCATCATCCTCATAAATGGTGGTGGAAGGGATCTCTCCCTTGTTGATCTTACAGAAAACACAATCGTCTACTGTTTTTTTACTCATATATAATACCTCTTTTCTTTGATAGTTGTTTTATGGTTTTAGGAACGGTTAAATGGGAAGATCGTATCAAAT
>CADAKW010000007.1 GCA_902788645.1 uncultured Lachnospiraceae bacterium | reverse complement strand
GTGCCAAAGGCAGAATATGTACGTGCCAAATTGTATCTGCTGGAGACTGCAAGCTGGCAGTCTGTGATCAGTGATGAGTATGTTGATATTTATTCCGGCGGCGGAGATTTCTCGCTGTCTCTGGAGGCAACCAAGAGCCAGCTGCAGAACATTGGATCTCTCTATATTAAGGATATCAATGTGGCAGATGATGAGGCTTCTGTATTTAATAAGGCAACCGTGAAGGTAAAATCCTTCGAGATCAACGGACAGGAATACACCATGAAGAATGATACCTTTACCTATGATGTATCTCAGAAGGCATCCGATGATGGTCTGATTTGTCCGATCTTTAACTTCTCATTTATTAATGTATGGGCAAATACCCACATCAATAATGTGACTGTAGAAAATTCAAATTATAAGGCATACTTTAATAATGTAAATTATCAGACAATGAATACCGTCAAGATGAACTTCGAAGTATCAGGAATTGATGGAAATGTAACAGAGCCAACCGTCGCACCAACAGTAGAGCCGACCGTTGCGCCGACTGTAAAACCAACAGCTGCACCGACGGTAGAGCCGACAAAGGCACCAACAGTTGCACCGACAGCAGAGCCAACAAAGGCACCAACTGCGAAGCCAACAGAAGCACCGACGGCAGAGCCGACCGTTGCACCAACCGTAAAACCAACGGAGACACCAGTGATCACAGGAGAAAAGATCATTGCCTCCAATCTGACATCCACTTATGCAACAAACGATGCATCATGGCTGATGGATGCGGCAGATGATGATATTGTAACAGTTGTCTACACATGTACCGATCCATCTCATGGAAACTGGGGTATTCTCGGCTGGGGAGCATCGGTAGATAATCAGTGGCAGAACGGTGATAATTATTCAGCCGCAAGCAATGCGACAGAGGAGATCACCAGAACATATACGGTCAAAGAGCTGAAAGCAACCATGAACATTAAGGATAACTCTAATGTGACATATCTCTGCCTGTCTGTATGGAACGGCGGAAAGATCGTGAAGCTTTCCATTGCAGGAAATGGCAGTGAGACACCGGAGCCTACTGTAGAACCAACTGTGGCACCGACGGTAGAGCCGACAGTTGCACCAACCCAGGCACCAACTGTAGCACCAACGGTAGAGCCGACAGTAGCACCAACTCAGGCACCGACAGTAGCGCCAACCACAGAACCGACCGTGGAGCCAACCGTTGCACCGACTGTAGCGCCAACCACAGAACCGGCTGATGACGGCAAGGTAACAGGAAGTGTGAAGCTCACCAGCGATTGGGGCAGCGGCGGAATTGCACAGATCACTCTGACAAATAATTCCGGTGTAAGCTTTACAAACGGCTGGACCGTTGAGTTTACTCTGGACCGCGAGATCACATCTATGTGGAGCGGCGAGTGCAAGGGCCTCGGAAATAACCGTTACCGTGTAAGTAATCCGGGCTGGGACGGTAACTGGACTGCCGGAAAGACCATTACCCTGAATTGTGGTGTTGGCGGCGGAAGCGGCGCACCGGTGATCAGCGATATTGTATTAAAGTAATTAAAATGACCTTTTTGTAATAAACGAAAAAACCAACAATTTTGCCATAGTATAGTGATAAATAGACGGCATTCGCAATTTATCGGTTGCGGATGCCGTTTTGTTGTAATAAAATATAAGTGGAATATTTAATCGTGCAAAACAGAGGAAATAAATATGATTTACATAAAATTACAAATCGGATGTCTTTTAGTGATTCTTTATATTGTCGTGACATATGTGAAGGCAACATTAGGCGAAAAGCTCGTCCGTAATCGTTATTTTGATGCTCTGATGGTTACGGCTCCCTGGGCTGTCATCTTTGATGGGGTAACGTCATGGACGGTAAATCATCAGGATGTTGTCCCTGCTTTTTGGAACGACCTGGCGCATTTGCTGTTTTTTGTTTTTATGGATCTCACGATCCTTGTGACAGCGATGTATATGTATGATCAGACGGTTGGATTTCACAAAAATAATAATAAAATGAAGCTTCTTTTTTGTCTGCCGGAGATTATTTCTCTGGTGCTGACCGTTGTGGGGATGGGACAGTTGTCGTATCTTCATGGTCAGACGACGAATTATTCCATGGGCTTTTCTGTGTACGTATGTTATGCAACCGTGATTCTTTATTATGGAGCGATTTTTTGGCTTGTAACCGTACGTCATAAATTTCTGCCAAAGGATAAATTGTTGGGGACGTTGTCCTTTATTGTAATCTGTGGAACCATTCTTGTGGTTCAGATTGTTTTTCCGGAAGTTTTGCTGACTGCTATTTTTCCGACAATTCTTGTTTTAGGGATTTATGTGGATTTTGAAAATCCTGCCATCCGAAAGCTGACGATTCATAATGAGCGGATGATCGAGGGTTTTGCGACTCTGGTGGAAAATAGGGACAACAATACCGGTGGTCATATTAAAAAGGACAAGGGCTTATGTCAATCTGATGCTTCACAAAATGCGGAGAGATAAGCGTTACCGGGACATAGTAAACCGGGATTATCTGATCAATGTCAGCAATGCAGCACCACTTCATGATATTGGAAAGATCGCAACGCCGGATCATATTCTGCAAAAACCCGGAAAGCTCACGGACGAGGAGTATGCCATTATGAAAGAGCATGCGGCCAGAGGTGGTGAGATCATACAAAATACGTTTAATAATCTGGACAATCCGGAATTTCAGCAGATTGCATATGAAGTGGCGAGATATCATCATGAGAAATACAACGGAAAAGGTTATCCGGATAGACTGGCGGGAGAAGAGATTCCGCTTCACGCCAGAGTCATGGCGATTGCCGATGTGTTTGATGCGGTTTCACAAAAGAGATGTTATCGGGATGCTATGCCGGTAGATCAATGCTTTGATATTATTGCAAAAGGCGCCGGTAGTGATTTTGATCCGGAACTGACAGAGATTTTTTTGGATGCCAGAGAGGAAGTGGAGAAGCTGCTCAGGGGATAAGGTAATAAGAAAATATTCATACCATAATCAATAGAAAGTGAGAAAAATATGACTTTGGAAAATAACACACGTATGTTGGAGCAGATTCTGAATGACTCCAATGAGATGATCCAGGTGAGTGATGCAGAAACTCTGACGATGATATATGCCAATGAACCGGCCAGAAAATATACCGGTCATTTGGATCAGCCCTATCAGGGGAAGCATTGCTATGAATATATGATGGGGCTTACAGAGCAATGTCCGTTTTGCCCGTTGAAGCACCTTGGTGAGGGAGAATGTTTTGAGACTGAGGTGGACAACGGTCAGGAGGTTTTTGCCGTAAAAACCAGAAAAACAGTCTGGGAGGGCAGAGAGGTTTTTGTTGAGTATGCATGGAATATCACGGACAGACACCGCAAGTCCGAGGAGGCACTTCGCAACGCCCTCGCGGCAGCAGAACACGCCAATAAAGCAAAGACGACATTTCTAAGTAATATGTCCCATGACATCCGTACGCCGATGAATGCCATCATCGGATATACGGCATTGGCGGCGACGCATATTGACAATCAGGAGCTGGTGCAGGATTATCTCAATAAGATCAATATTTCCAGTACCCATTTGCTGAGCCTGATCAATGATGTGCTGGATATGAGCCGGATCGAGAGCGGCAGCGTAAAGATCGAGGAGACAGAGGTACATATTCCGGACATTCTTCATGATCTGCGAACGATCATTCAGGGGAATATTTCCGCAAAGCAGCTGGATCTGTATATTGATACTCAGGATGTGATGCATGAGGACATTATTACGGACAAGCTTCGCCTAAATCAGGTTCTGCTGAATCTTATCAGTAATGCAGTGAAGTTTACGCCGGTGGGAGGGATGATCAATGTCCGTGTGTCAGAGAAGCCCTGCAGCAGGAAGCGGTTGATGTTAATGTGGCGGGGATGACAGAGGAGTTTCAGAACGTGGACTATCAGGGGTTTAATATGTCATTGGGGCAGTATATGGATGGTATTGAGATTGCAATGCATCGGTAGCGGGGAAAGTTTTTTATAAAAAATAAAAACGAAAATTCCGTTGATAAAATGAAATCGAAGTGATATACTATTGTTAAGTCTAAAATAAAAACGAAAAGCGCGTTAATAAATTTGGAGGCATTCATGAAACTTCTTCGTATTACAGCGGAAGGATTACCGCTATTCAAGGAAAAACTGGATTTGACCTTTTATGCACAGCAGAGAATCACAGAAGAACAAAAGAATATTCTGTATCCATTATTTTCTAATATTTATTTGAATTCAGCAACTGGGTTCATAGGTATCAATGCATCTGGAAAGACTTCCGTCCTGAGGGTTATTCTGCTTGCTTTAGAACTAATCAATAATGAGCCAATTAACCACATTGAAACCAGGGATATTTTGGGAGATGCAAAAGAAGCTAAATGGAATATATATTTCTTTTCTGAAAAAACAAATGAAATTTGTCGATTAGAAACAATTATTACTTCTCAGAAGAGTAAGTCAGAAGGAATAAGTTACAGCATTGTTTCAGAATCTTTGTGGACAAAAGGCGTGGCAGAGGTGATTACACGTAAAGCAATGCTTGATTTTGAAAGCAGAGAGCCATTAATAGTCAGAAGTGGCCGAGAGGATTTTCTGTCGGATGATGTAAGCATCATGATTGCCAGGAATAAAAAGATGAAGGAGCATATGCACATTGTAAATCTTTTAAAGTATACAAATGAAAATGTTCTTCCGCTTTTGGAAGAGATTCCGGTTGAAGTTATTACTTTTCTGGATCCGACAATTGAGAGGCTGCATTTTGATGAAAATGACAATAAGACACTGATTCATCTGAAATTTAAGGGGAAAGAGGAAATTCTTCTTAATAATCCGGTGGAGCTGAATAACTATCTTTCATCAGGTACAGTAAAAGGAATGATTACTTTTACTCTGGCGCAGGAAATATTACAGAGTGGTGGGTACATTGTTGTAGATGAAGTCGAGAACCATTTTAATAAAGAAATCGTTACAACGCTGATGCGATTCTTTATGGACAGCAGGTTGAATAAAAATGGTGGAACGTTTATCTTCTCTACCCATTATCCGGAATTGCTTGATGAATATGATCGCAATGATAGTATATATATCACCAGAAATTGTAATGGTATCACAGTAGAGAATCTAACCAATATACTCAAAAGAAATGATATCAAGAAGAGCGATGCATATCAGAGCGGTTTTCTTGAAGGCACAACTCCGACATACGAGGCATATATGCAACTAAAGAAGAGTATAGCTGCCTCCTTGGAATAGGAGGTGCTCATGGAATTAGCAAAATATAAAGCATGCATTTGCGAAGGCTCGGCTGAAAATGCCATCATGGATATACTTCTGGATCATGGTCTTTTGATTTTCAACAGAGAAGAGATGCTTGAGGAAGAAGTAATCCGTTGTCGGGAAGGCAAGAAATTTGAAGAAAAATATTTGAGAAAAGGATTCATGGATAAAATTTCTGTTGTCAGAATACTTGATTCCAGACGTGAGAACTTTAAGCTTAGTAAGGCGTATGCGGGAAAGGTGGATGTGATTAATGTCATTACTGCACCGGAAATAGAGATGCTAATCATCTTCAATGAGAATAAGTATAAAGAATTCAAGAAATCAGGGAAGAAACCCAGTAGTTTCTGCAAAGAAGATTTGAAGATGCCAGAGGTAAAGTCCTATGATTTTGTGAAACGCTACTTTAGCAATCCGACGGTTCTTGTGGCTGCAATAAAGAAATATCATGAAATGTCAAAAGTTCAAAAAGGTGAATATACCTTGCTGGATTTGTTGCGATAAGAATAATTGAAATTATGAAAGGCGCTTGCAGGAATGTAGGTGCCTTTTGTGTCATGAAAATGTAGTTGCTAGAGAGTGACTGGCAAAAAAGTGTTCGCTTTCATACGTCTTTTTTTGCACGATATTAAGAAAAAAGGAGGGATTTTTCTTAGGAGAATCAATTCCGGTAAACGAAAAATTGTCAGAGATATTTCTTCAACTGCATATAAGTGAGAAATCAGGTCGAGGAGTCCCTAAGATTACGGAAATGTACGGGAAAGATGCATTTTCATTTAGAGAGAATTCGATTGTTGTAACGATTCCATTTGAGAGAATAAATAAGGTTGGGAATAAAGTTGGGAAAAAGGTTGGGGATAAAAAACCATTAAATTCCAGAAGGCAAAAAATCATTTCAGAAATGAGGGATAACCCGAACATTACAACTGCAGAGCTTCATAACATATTAGGTGTGAGTGAGACAGCAGTGGAAAATAATATGGCATTTTTAAGAGACAATGGTTATATAGAGAGGGTTGGTTCAAAAAAGGCAGGGTACTGGAAAGTGCTGTAAGTGCTGTGAAATTATAAAACGAAGATAAGTTGTAATTGGATAACAAAAGAAAGGATAGTTGAGGAATATGTATCTTTCACTGTTGCAAATAAAGAATTTTATATGTTTTGACGGAAATGAGCATAATATTACTTTCAAAAAGGGCTTAAACGTTCTTGTTGGGGAAAATGATTCTGGAAAATCAGCAATCATGGATGCAATAAAGCTAGTTCTTGGAACTACAGACATGAACTGGTATAGAATGGAGCAGGAAGATTTTTACAAAGAAGATACTACATTATAAATCAAAATTATTTGCAAATTTGAGGAATTGAATGAATATGAACAAGGTGCTTTTTTGGAATGTCTCTCATATAAAGATGAAAATAGAAAAAATCCGTGTTTATTGCTAAGACGATTATTAAAGGAGTCTTGGCGAGGAGGGAACAGAACATCTTCAAAGACCAGGCGGGAGCATGAAAGGAAGAAGATCAAACAGCATCATCCGGAGATGAACGGCTCCCGGGGAGGAGAAGGCCGGATCGCAAAGCGCAGAGGGGCATGAGAGGGCTAGTGCCCTCTTTTCCCTTTTGTGGTAATATTTGAATTTTTCTGTAATCTCTGTATAATAGAAAAAATAGTACGTAAGGTATCGAAGGTGCCTTGCGTTTTTATGGAGCAAAGGAGACCGAGATATGATAAGAGTAGCATTTGTATGCTGGGGAAATATCTGCAGATCGACCCTGAGTGAGAGCGTATTCACATACAAGGTAAAGGAGCTTGGACTGGAGGATCAGTTTGTGATCGACAGCTTTGCCACCAGTACAGAGGAAATCGGTAATCCCCCTCACAGAGGAACCGTGAATAAGCTCAGAGAGGTGGGGATCCCTCTGGTACCCCACCGGGCGAAGCAGATTTCCTTTGCGGATTATGACGACTTTGACTACATCATTGGAATGGATGAGCTCAATATGAAGTATTTGCACCGCATGCTGCATGGCGATCCGGAGGGGAAAGTCTGTAAATTTTTATCTTTTGCCGGTTCCGGGCGGGATATTGCAGATCCGTGGTATACCGGCAATTTTGATGCAACCTATGATGATGTGCTGGAGGGCTGTGAGGGATTTCTTGCGTATTTACGGCAAAAGGGTGAGCTTTAACGGTAAAAAGAGAGGAAGGGAAGTACCCTCCTTCTTGTTTTCCGCCTGTGAATAGTATATAATGTAATTTACATAAAAGACGGAGGAACCGAGCATGAAGGATAGGATTTACAAGAGATTTCAAGAGCTATACGGTGCGGGTGGCGAAATCGGTGTCTACTTTGCGCCGGGTCGTGTGAATCTGATCGGTGAACATACGGATTACAATGGCGGACATGTCTTTCCCTGTGCGTTGACGATCGGTACATACGGTGCCGTACGAAAGAGAAATGATCGCAAGCTTCGTTTCTATTCTATGAATTTCGAACATCTTCCTGTGATCGAGTCCGGTCTCGATGATCTGAAACCCCGTAGGAATGCCGGATGGACCAATTACCCCAAGGGAGTGATGTGGGCTTTGGAGGAGAAGGGTTATGAGCTTCCCTGTGGTGTTGATCTGATGCTGTATGGCAATATTCCCAATGGTTCCGGGCTTTCGTCCTCTGCGTCCATCGAGGTCCTGACCGGATATATGCTCAATGATCTGTTTGATCTGGGGATATCTAATCAGGAGCTGGCGCTGATCGGACAGTTTTCCGAGAACCGGTTCAACGGTGTCAATTGCGGCATTATGGATCAGTTTGCGATTGCCATGGGGCGGAGGGATCATGCCATTTTTCTGGATACGGCAGATCTTTCTTATGAGTATGCGCCCATCCGGCTTGAGGGAGCCAGGATCGTGATCTCCTGCAGCAACAAAAAGCGGGGCTTGGGAGATTCCAAGTATAATGAGCGGCGTGCAGAGTGTGAGAAAGCGTTGGAGGAGATCAAAAGGGAAATCCCGGTGGACAGTCTGGGTGCTCTGACGGAGGAACAGTTTGAAAAGGTCAAGGGAGCCGTGAAGGATCCGGTACGCCGGAAGCGCGCAAAGCATGCAGTATATGAGAATCAGCGTACGGTAAAGGCGGTTGAAGCGTTGAAGACCAATGATCTCAACCTGTTTGGAAAGCTGATGAATGAGTCCCATATCTCTCTCAGAGATGATTATGAGGTGACGGGAAAAGAGCTGGATACGCTGGTGGAGTCGGCGTGGAAGGTGAAAGGCGTTCTGGGTTCCCGTATGACAGGAGCCGGCTTTGGCGGCTGTACCGTAAGTATTGTGAAGGATGATGCCGTGGAGTATTTCATTCGGCAGGTCGGCAGATCGTACAAGAAAGCGATGGGTTACAAAGCGGATTTTTACGTAGTAGAGGTAGGAGACGGCCCGGTAAAGCTTTAGAGAAAAGAGATAGGATACGAAGGGGGTGTGTGGTATGGAGAGGATTACAGAGAATATAGCAGAGAATGGTTTTGAAATGCATAAGGAACAGTTTGCCAGACTGGCGGGGATGTCGGAATGTGGCATGATGATCACAAAGATGCAGGCTGAGCCGGAGATCATGTATGCCAATGATGGATTTTATAAGATGTTTCAGTATACCCCGAAGGAGTTTCAGGAATGTTTTGAAAACAGAGTCATGGGTCCTGCCCTGCTGGAGGAAAAGCAGAGGATGAAGGCGCTGATGGCGCGTCAGGTCAGCATGGGGGGCAGCATACATCTGGAGTTTCGGGCAAAGCGCCGGGATGATTCCATTATATGGATCTCGTTTACTGCCAAGAGAGAGGCAAAGCCGGGGAGCATGATCTATTATTGCTCCTGTCTGGATATATCAGGATCCAAACGGCATCTGCAGGATGTCTACAATGCCAAAAGAGAGTTGGATCTGATCGCCAACAGTATACCGGGAGGTGTGCTTAAGGTACGGTTGAACGATTTCAAGATCCTTTATGCCAATGACGGATTTTTCAGGCTGGCGGGATATAGCCGGTCGGAGTACAGCATGGAGTTTCATAATGATACGTCAGAGCTTGTGTATCCGGAGGATCTGGATATGGTTACAAGAACCATCCGTCAGGCTATTGAGAACAGAGGACCTCTGGCGATGGAGTATCGCATTATGGCCAAGAGCGGGGAGATCCGCTGGTCCTATATCAACGGAACGCAGATTGATAATGACAACGGACAGCCGGTTTATCTTTGCGTAATCGTGGATATTACAGCCAGAAAGCAGGCGGAATCGGAGCTGGCGGACAATAATCACCGTTCCAACGTGGTGACAAGGATGCTTCAGGAAACGATCTGGACATATGATCTGGAGCAGCATGTGCTCCGGCGGGATGGAGATCTGGGGGAGACCTACTCTCCGGAGACGATCCTGGAGGGGCAGTTTACCGATGACAATATCCGTGCCATCATTCACCCGGAGGATGTGGACAAGTTCATAAAAATGCGGGAGTATTGGGAGGATCATATCGGAGAATATGTAGACGAATTTCGTGTGGTCAACCGCAATGGCGCATATCATAAAGTGCAGATCAATACCTGTACCGAAAAGAAAAAAGACGGAGGAACCGTTGTTTATGGCCTGACGAGGCTTCTTTCGGACAGTGAGCAGAGTGCGGTGAAGGCAGAGCAGGTCAAAAATTCCGAGCTGGAGATCACCCAGCTGGCAGGAAAGCTCAAAAAGATCGCAGCGTCAGCCAGAGCCAAGACGGAGGATACCATTACGGGACTTCTTCCGTATGCTTCTTTCTTGCGGAAAGCGGAGAAGATTCTGGCATCCCGCAGAGAGGATTCCCATTATGCACTGATCTGCGCAGATATCAATGAATTTCAGAGCTTTAGCCATCATTATGGCTTTTATGTAAGCAACCGTATCCTCAAGGCATTTTCCGATGTTCTGTTAAATCATTTGACAAAGGACGGAATGTGTGCGAGAGTAGATGGGGATTACTTTGTAGTGCTTTTCCAGTATGACACCCACAAGGAGCTGGTCAATGCCATGTCTGCCGTGGTACGCCATCAACAGGAGGTTGAGGCGGAGGAGGACAATATTGACTTTGGCTCGACGGTAGGTGTATATCTGATCCAGCAGGAGGATCAGGAGCTTCTGGAGATGCTGGAGAAGGCTGATCTGGCCAGGAGAAGCATCAAGGGACTTCGTGGTAATCACTATGCGATCTATACAGAGGATATGGATGAGCAGCTTTCCAGGGAGGATGAGATCGTTGGACAGATCCGGCGGGCGATGGATGATCACAACGTAGAGATCAGCTATCTTCCAAGGATCAAGGGAGATAAGGAGCACGTTATCGGCTGTAAAGCGATTCCGAGGATTCTCATGAAGGACGGTCAGTATTTTGAGTATACACAGATCATGCATCTGATGGAGCGGGGATCCCAGCTGGAGGAGTTCAGCTTTTATCTGCTGCAGGAGGTGGCAGACAATATCGGTGCATGGAAGGCAAAGGGTAACAAGGTCATTCCGGTTTCGCTGGAAATGACGGCAAGTCAGTTATCCACAAGACATGCTGTGGAGCGTATACACAATATCGTTGTGGAGCAGAATAAACTTGAGCCGGCGGATTTCATATTTGAGATTCCGGAGCGTTTCTTTGCGGATGCCACAACGGCATTTGAGGTGGCGATACGCAATCTGACCAATCTGGGATATCAGGTAGTGATCAGCCGGTTTGGAGCAGATCATACTGCAGTCAATTCCATGCGTCGTCTGCCTGTGACAGGCATTAAGTTCCATGGAGAATATTTCAGTGAGCACATGATCAATGAAAAGGATACCGTGATCTTCTGCAAGACCGTGGAGATGGCAAAGGAGATGGGACTCACCGTTACCTGTGGAGGTATTCATACCAGACTTCAGGAGGAGTATGCAAAAAAGATTGGATGCGATGTATTTGAGGGTGTCATATATTATGGTGCCATGAAAAATGTTGTATTTGAAAAATGCTTTTTGAGCGAATAAATCATAAAGGAGAAAAGACATGTTAGACTTGAAATTTGTCAGAGAAAATCCTGACATCGTAAAACAGAACATCAAAAATAAGTTCCAGGATGAGAAGCTTCCGTTGGTGGATGAGGTGATTGCTCTGGATGCTGAGGCAAGAAAGATACAGCAGGAGGCTGATGAACTTCGTGCCCGCCGCAAAAAGATCTCCAAGGAGATCGGTGGTCTGATGGCTCAGGGCAAAAAAGATGAGGCAGAGCAGAGAAAGGCAGAGGTTGCCGAGATCGCCCCTCGTCTGGAGGAGCTGCAGGCAAAGGAGCCGGAGCTTGCGGAGAAGATCCGGAAGATCATGATGGTCATTCCAAACATTATCGATCCAAGTGTGCCGATCGGTAAGGATGACAGTGAAAATGTCGAGATTGAAAAGTTTGGTGATCCGGTCGTTCCTGATTTCGAGGTGCCTTATCATACAGAGATCATGGAGCGTTTTGATGGTATTGATCTGGATGCAGCAGGTAAGGTGGCAGGAAACGGATTCTATTATCTGATGGGAGATATTGCAAGACTTCATTCTGCAGTGATCTCCTATGCGAGAGATTTCATGATCGACCGTGGATTTACTTACTGTGTACCTCCATTTATGATCCGAAGCAATGTGGTAACAGGTGTTATGAGTTTTGCTGAGATGGATGCCATGATGTACAAGATCGAGGGCGAGGATCTTTATCTGATCGGTACCAGTGAGCATTCTATGATCGGTAAATTTATTGATACGATCCTTGAGGAGAAGTCACTTCCGCGTACCCTCACAAGCTATTCTCCGTGCTTCCGTAAGGAAAAGGGAGCACATGGTATCGAGGAGCGTGGCGTTTACCGTATCCACCAGTTCGAAAAGCAGGAGATGATCGTTGTCTGCAAGCCGGAGGAGAGCAAGGCGTGGTTTGACAAACTCTGGCAGAATACTGTAGATCTGTTCCGTACACTGGATATCCCGGTTCGTACACTGGAGTGCTGCTCCGGAGATCTGGCAGATCTCAAGGTGAAGTCTATCGATGTTGAGGCATGGTCTCCACGTCAGAAGAAATACTTCGAGGTTGGAAGCTGTTCCAATCTTGGAGATGCACAGGCACGCCGCTTAAAGATCCGTGTGAAGGGTGAGGACGGCAATAAATATTTTGCACATACCCTGAATAACACCGTAGTTGCACCGCCTCGTATGCTCATTGCATTCCTGGAGAATAATCTGCAGGAGGACGGCAGTGTAAGGATTCCGGAAGCACTGAGACCATATATGGGCGGAATGGATGCCATCAGAGAAAAGAAATAAAAATAACAGACAATCATAAAATAAAACCGGCACAGACACCAGATACTTTGATCGTATCGTAATGTCTGTGCCGGTTTTACTTTATTTTTGCTTATCTGTTTCGGCTTTTGTAATCTTTTATTCTTGTCATCTGCCTGTTGGTACAGGTGTTTGCCGTCTCTGCCGTGATATGCCGGGTGGACTAGATATTGTCTGTATTTTCGCTGTCATCTTCATTATCTGCTGTGCCATCGTGTTTCTCATCGCTGCGGTGAAATAAAGGGACAAGGAAGCTTCCCAGGATCGTCAGGATGATGTAGCATGCTGCGCCGATGATAACGATGCGTTTAAACCATTTTAGGTGAACGGTAGTGATATGATATTCTTTAGTAAGGTTGTGGGTAACCTTTGCCTCGATCTTGTCCTTTGGAATAGGGCCAATCTCGCGGCTGTCTGTGGAGTTATTCCGGTTATCCCCCATCACAAAGTATTCATCATCGCCGAGGGTGACAGACATATCATCTGTGACCATAGGCTCCGCAATATAATCCTCCTTTAACTGCTTACCGTTTACATACACGATATTGTCCTTGATCTTAACCTTATCGCCGGGGAGACCGATACACCGCTTGACGATATGCTCTGACAGGACGTCGCTGTATATGATCAGGATATCCTCCGAATGGATCTCGGCATTTTTGTCTCCAACCAGCAGATCCCCATGGGCATAAGTATGATCCATGCTGTGGCCGTCCACGGTAAAGAGGGGCATCTGCCGGATAAAAATGATCAGGGCGATCACTGCAAGCAGGAAAATAAACTGAAGAGTATCTGCAAGAGAAAAACGCTTCTCTTTTTTGTTTTTATTGTCTGTTTCCGGAGTGGACGTATTCTCTTCGGAAATGCTATCTGATTCGTTCATATTGTACAATCCTTTCATTGGTAGTGCATTCATCTTATCACATCCCTTCTGCAATGTAAAATAAGACCGAGGTTCCAGCTCAAAGTTCAGAGAAATATTAGAAATCGTTTAGAAAAATCATAAGCATTCCCAGATATCTCCCATTAAACTTATAAGTAACTCAAGAAAAAATGGGAGATGATATAAAATGAAAAGACAGTACAGGAGAAGAAAAAGAAAATGGCTCCTGGGAATCATTTTGGTTCTGGTGGGGGTACGTTTTTTGACGACAAATTATTATATGGGGAATATATCCCGGAGCATAGATCAGTTTCGTCAGAGTCTGTCGTCTCTGGGACAGGATGATTTCTGGAAAGATAAAGAAGGACAATACCCGGAGCAGTTGATCGAACTGGCCAAAAAGAATCCGGAGACGAGACAGTTTGTGAAGGATTATCCCAAACAGGCAGGAAAAGCACAGAAGATTCGTCTGACCTCCTCTGATCTGGGGGGCAATCAGGAAAGTGGTGTGCCATTGTTTCTGCAGTGGGATGAACGATGGGGATACCGGAAATACGGCAATGATTTTATGGCATTGACGGGGTGTGGTCCCACCTGTCTTGCGATGGTGGCATGTCATACCTTTCAGAATGACAAATGGAACCCATGGAAGGTGGCAAAACTGGCGCAAAAGAATGGATTTTATGTAAAAGGACAAGGCTCGGCATGGTCTTTGATGACAGACGGGGCGGCACTGCTGGGACTTAGCGGGACAGAAATGTCCTGCGATGAGGAGGTGATCCGGCGGACCCTTCAGGAGGGGCATGTGATCATTTGTGCCATGCGGCCGGGAGATTTTACCACAGCAGGACATTTTCTGGTTCTGTCGGGAATGAAAGATGACCAGCAGGTGATTATCAATGATCCCAACAGCCGCAAAAACAGTGAAAAAGTATGGAAGCTGTCACAGGTGGTGCCGCAGATCAAGAATTTGTGGAAATATTAGGGCAAATTGTATGGTAGAAATATAATATTAGGCAGGATTGCAAGAGGAAATATTAGAAAAATGGGTGTTGACTTATATTTTGAAATGTGCTAAAATATTTTTTGGTTTGTGAAGCAAGCCATACTGCCGTAGACAGTAGGTGCCGATAGATCGGCGTAAGGACACCGCCTACCGAGGAAGGATGTAATTATTTTGATGATTTCACCTCTCTGTGTTTACGCAGGGAGGTTTTCTTATTTTGAAGTAAGACTTCCCAGGCAGGAAAAAATATGGGACTGCCCAGGAAAGGAGATATCTTATGGCAAAGGTTGAATTAAAACAGCCAATCGTTGATGAAATCAAGGCGAAGATCGATGGTGCTACTACAGTAGTTCTCGTTGATTATCGTGGACTGACTGTAGAACAGGACACAAAACTTCGTAAGGGATTGAGAGAGGCAGGATGCGAGTACAAGGTATACAAGAATACACTCATGAAGCGTGCATTCGAGGGTACTGATTTCGCACAGCTGGATGATCTTTTAGATGGACCATCTGCTATCGCAATTTCTAAGGAAGATGCAACAGCACCTATCCGCGTTCTCAATAACGTAGCGAAAGAGGCTGAGGCTTTGGAATTCAAGGGAGCTGTCGTTGAGGGAACATTCTATGATGTTGACGGTGTTAAGTCACTGGCAAGCATTCCTTCAAGAGAGGAGCTTATTTCCAAGCTGCTTGGTTCTTTGCAGTCACCTATTACCAATCTTGCTCGTGTGCTTAATCAGATCGCAGAGCAGGGCGAAGGTGCAGCAGAGGCATAATTATCATTAAGAAAACAAAAACGAAAAGAAAATAATACGGAGGTTATAGAAATGACTACACAGGAATTTATTGATGCTATCAAGGGCATGACAGTGTTAGAGCTGAACGATTTAGTTAAGGCATGTGAGGAAGAGTTTGGTGTATCTGCAGCAGCAGGCGTTGTTGTAGCAGCAGCAGGCGGAGATGCAGCAGGCGCAGCAGAGAAGGACGAGTTCGATGTTGAGCTTACAGAAGTTGGTGCAAACAAGGTTAAGGTTATCAAGGTTGTTCGTGAGGTAACTGGTCTTGGACTTAAGGAAGCTAAGGAAGTTGTAGATGGCGCTCCTAAGGTTCTTAAAGAGGGTGCTTCTAAGGACGAGGCTAACGAGATCAAAGAGAAGCTCGAGGCTGAGGGTGCTAAGGTTACTCTTAAATAATTTAACCTTAAATACCAACGACATATTATGTCGTGAAAATATGCTGGCAGAGATTTCAGAGATGAGATTTCTGTCAGCTTTTGTTTGCTTGTAAACATTGCCAAATGAAAAGTGGAGTGAGGAAGTTATGGCAAAGAAAATGACGGAAGGCAGACCGTTGCCTTTGATAATGGGATTTGCAGTACCCCTTCTGGTGGGAAATATACTGCAGCAGACGTATAATATTATTGATGCGGCAATTGTCGGGAGAGCACTGGGAGCCAATGCTCTGGCGAGTGTAGGCGCATCAAGCAGTGTCCAGTTTCTGGTGTTGGGATTTTGTATCGGTATCGCATGTGGTTTTGGTGTACCCATTGCCAAAAGCTTTGGGGCAGGAAATCTGCCGGAAATGAGAAATCACATTTTTCATGCAATGTTTCTGACGGGAGTCTTTGCGGTGGTATTGACGGCGGTATGTGCATTTTTCTGTCCGCAGATCCTGCATATGCTGTCTACCCCGGACAAGATTTATCAGGGAGCATATAATTATCTGATCATTCTCTTTCTGGGCATTCCCTTTACCCTGTTGTATAATCTGATGTCCAGTATCCTGCGGTCAGTGGGCGACAGCAGGACACCGTTTGTTTTTCTGGCGATTTCCACGGTGTTAAACATTATACTGGATCTGGTCTGTATTCTGGTGTTCCACTGGGGCTGCGCCGGAGCGGCAGCGGCAACCATCACGGCACAGGCGATCAGCGGGATCCTTTGCTGCATTTATATCTGGTCCAAAGTGCCGCTTTTGAGACTTTCTAAGGCTGACTGCAGGCTTCACAGCCGTGGCGTACGCATTATGACCACTATGGGAGTACCCATGGGGCTCCAGTATTCCATTACGGCCATTGGAAGCATGGTGATGCAGTATGCCAATAACAGTCTCGACAGCGTTGTATATGTTTCGGCATTTACAGCGGCACTGCGTCTGAAGCAGTTCTTTATGTGTCCCTTTGATGCGATCGCTACCGGTGTGTCCGTCTTTTGCAGCCAGAATCTGGGAGCGGGCAAAAAGAAGCGTATCGTCAAAGGTCTTTTGCAGGGAATGGCAGTGGCTGTGGGTTACGGTCTGTGCGCCGGCATTATGCTGATATTCTTTGGACGGCCGTTGTGTAAGATTTTTATCAGCGGGAAGGAAGTTGAAGTACTGAATGCGGCAGCGCAGTATCTGTTCTGTCAGGGCTTTTTCTTCTGGAGCCTTGGTATCCTGAATACCTGCCGTATGACCACGCAGGGACTGGGATATTCCGGAAGAGCCGTATTTTCCGGTGTCACAGAGATGGTGGCAAGGATCGTGGTCAGCCTGATCTTTGTGCCGGTCTATGGTTACACGGCAATCTGTTTTGGTGATCAGACCGCATGGGTTTCCGCATGTATTTATATCCTGCCAACCTGCCTGATCTGTCTGAAAAATGTCGGAGCGGATTTCCGGTTTACCCAAAAGGCCTGAGTGTCCGGTGCTGTCCCTGCATACAGAACCGGAAGCGGATCCGGCCGGCTGCGGCATGCCCTCCTAAAATCGAAACGGCGGAAACGGCGGGAAAAAAGGACCGCGCATGGGCCGTGGACGGGGGCACGGTGGTCCTGAAGGTTTTGGCCCCGGTGGCTTTTGAGGAGGACAGGGCTGAGGTCCCGGAGGTATCGGTCCCGGCGGCTTTTTGGGAGGACAAGGCTGAGGTCCCGGAGGTATCGGTCCCAGCGGCTTTTGAGGAGGACAAGGCTGAGATCCCGGAGGTATCGGTCCCGGCGGTTTTGGCGGTGGACAAGGCTGAGGCCTTGGAGGCTTTGGCCGTGGACAGGGCAGTGGTCCGGAAGGAGGTCCCGGCTGCGGTCTTGGAGGTCCCGGTGGCTTTGGCGGCGGACAGAACGGACAACACGGAAAACAGGGAGGCGGACAGGGAGCCGGCTTTGGCTTCGGCGGTTTTGGCGGGGGCGCCGGCTTATGTTTAGAGCCGCAGATCGTATCCAGCGTGGAACTCACATCATCCCAGCAATGCTTGAGATGTACTACTTTTCGATTTAACCGGAAGTTACACTGGGTTTTCCGGGCAATCATCCTGCAGAGCGACATAGAGCTTCTCCTTTCCGGCGCAGCCACATTGAAACTTCAGATTATTTTATGAAAAACATAGAAAAATGTGCATGAAAAAATCATTTACCTATAAAGGATCCCGTTCAAACGGTCGATATTTTTAATAGAAAACTAAATGTGTCAATAACAATTATGTTCGCAATCAGAAAAAGGAGGTTCGAGAACATGAGTGTATCATCAATCAACGGAGTAAACGGATATACAGCAGTAAAGACCGCAGAGACAGAGAAAACATCAAAGGCGGCAGAGACAACAGAAAAGCAGGTCAAGGATGACGGAGTTGTATACGAGAAAAGTAATGAGACCAAGAAGGACAGTGCCAATCAGATCTATAACAGAGACAATGTGATCGCAAAGCTGAAAGCAGATCAGCAGAGCCGTCTCGACAGCATGAACAGCCTGGTACAGAAGCTTTTAGGCAAGCAGGCAGAGAAGTTTGATCTGGCTACAGGCACAAATCTGGCAGCAACATTTCGTGAAATCGCAGGCAAGGTTGACCAGCAGACCATCGATGAGGCAAAGCAGTCTATCTCAGAGGACGGATACTGGGGAGTAAATCAGACCTCTGATCGTCTGGTGAGCATGGCGATCGCACTTTCCGGCGGAGACACCAGCAAGGCAGACACAATGCTGGAGGCAATGGAAAAGGGATACAAGCAGGCAACAAAGGCATGGGGAGAGGATCTTCCGCAGCTGTGTCAGGATACCATGGATGCCGCCCGCAAGAAGATGGACGACTGGAAAAACGGTGTGACAACAGCAGAGGATTATTCCAACTATCTCAGCTGATTCATTTTGAAACGAATGTCTTAGGACAGCACTACATAAAAAGACGGGGCACTGCGGATTATATGCGGTGTCCCGTCTTGCGGTTTTGTCTTTGTGAAGACAGCCGGTCGGAGGCGGGGGCGCCTGTAACCGGCTGCGGATAATACGGACTACTCCTCCGGCAGACGTGTACGGCACAGGATGATATCGTAATCAGGATATTGTTCCTGTGCTTTTTTTAATGCCATACGGGCAAGGATCTCGTCCTGATAGAGACCGTATGTCGTAGGACCGCTTCCGCTCATGAGAGAGCCGATAGCACCGTTGTCTTTCAGAAACTGCTTCAACTCCTCTAATACAGGGTATTCCGGAATGGTGACACTTTCCAGAACATTGGATAACCGGCGGGCAAGAGACGCATCGTCGTGGCGGCGGATGCACTCGATGAGCTGCTCGGTATCCGGTCGGTCTGTGATCTCATCAAGCTTCAGATGGGTATAGACATAACCGGTGCTTACGGAGATGTCCGGCTTGATCAGAAGGGTCCAGAGAGGGGAAAGATCCGGCAGTCTTGTAAGGATCTCGCCGATTCCCTCAGAAAGCATTGTGCCCTTCTGGAGACAGAACGGTACATCAGCACCCAGCGTAACGCCGATATCACAGAGCTCTCCAAGAGTCAGTCCCAGCTCGCAAAGCTCATTGACGCCAAGCAGTGTGGCGGCGCAGTCAGAACTTCCGCCGGCAAGTCCGGCGGCAGCGGGAATATTCTTTTCCAGATAAATATCAAGTCCGTCTGTGATATTGCATCGCTTCTGGAGAAGCTTTGCTGCTTTCCAGACCAGATTTTTCTCCGGTGGGATATGGTCCGGCAGCTCCTTGTTCATAGAAAAGTGAATACCCGGTTCTGCGGTTTTACGGATGGTCAGCTCGTCGTACAGATCAATGGTCTGCATGATCATGCGAAGATCATGGTAGCCGTTTTCGCGGCGGCCGGTTACGTCCAGAGACAGGTTGATCTTTGCGGGTGCTTTTATTGTCAGTGAATCACTCATAAACAGATACTCCTTTCGGTGATGGGAACAAGGCCCGGAATGATATGTAAGAAGCCATTGTTTCCTGTATTGTAATTATGTTAAGTATAACAGCAAACGGACAGAAAGTACACCGTATGGAGTACATTCTGTCCGTTTGCCTGCGTTAAGAAAAAATTAAGTTTTTTTTTAAACAAGATATGGTACATTCTCTTGAAAATAAAAACAAGATATGGGATAATATAAAGAGTACTTCTAAGGCGGCATGTTATGCCGCTAAGAAGTACTATGCTTTATATAAAAAAACGCCCAAAGTGCGTTTTTTCAATACTTCTAAGCTGTTAAGAAGTACTAAGGTTTCACATAAAAAACGCCCAAAGTGCGTTTTTCAATACTTCTAAAGTGGCAAAAGCAGCATTTTGCCTTAACATACAAACGGGGGAGAATACAAATGAAACGTGCGGTAGTTGTATTTATTGCATTAGTTACAGTTTTTGCGGGATTATTATCGCATCAGCTGGGGAATATAAAAGCGGGATCCGAGGGGGAGACAGACACTTCGGATACCGGATATGAATATTATACCGGAGAGGATCAGGATCGGGAGGACTCCGGTGTGAAGAAGACATCAAAACAGAAAAAAGCGAAATTGATCAAGGTGGATACCAAAGAGGACAGCATTACGGTTCTGGTAAACAGGCAGTACCGTATGAGTGCGGACTATATTCCGGCAGATCTGGTGGTACCCAATGTGAGATTTAGTTTTTACGGGACTTACGAGAAAAGCTATGTGCGTCAGGTGACAGCAGATGCTCTGGAAAAGCTTTTTGCGGCTGCAGAGAAGAAGGATGTTATCCTCAAAGCCGTGTCCGGATACCGTTCTTATGCGCGACAGAAGGAGATTTATGACAGAAATGTCAGCAGCCGAGGCAGATCGGCGACAGATCTGGTTTCCGCCAAGCCGGGCAGCAGTGAACATCAGACGGGACTTACCATTGATGTGTCCAGCGAGGCAGTAGGCTGTGCTCTGGAGGAGAGCTTTGGCAACACTTCCGATGGAAAGTGGCTGGCAAAGAACTGCCATAATTACGGATTTATCATACGTTATCCAAAGGATAAGACAAAGATCACGGGATATTCCTATGAACCATGGCACATCCGTTATGTTGGAAGAAAGTTGGCGACTTATCTTTACAAAAATGATATGACGCTGGAGGAATATTACAAGACTACAACTGTAGATCAGCAGATCAAAGAACCGGAGGGCAAGATCCGGGATGTGGCAGAGGATGATAAGGATGAGCCGGTTATGACAGCGGCACCGACACCAAAGCCTGATCACAAGATCAGTTCGGTGAAGCAGGTGACAGAGACAAAGAAACCTGCTGTTACACAAAAACCGACACCAAAGCCGACCAAGAAACCTGTGAAAAAGCCGGCAGCAAAGCCAACCGGGAAGCCAACGCCGAAACCGACGAAAAAACCGGCGGCACAGACTCCGGCAGCAGATCCCACAGACGATGCAGGAACACCGTCTACACCGGATGAGACCACCGGACAGGAGGGTGTTGAGACAACCACAGAGGATACGTTACAGCAGAATACCGATGAGAGTGTGGGACTGGGAACGAACTAATACAGCATAAGAATGGAGAATTGCATGAGAACAGTCATTATAGTAATTTATCTGATACTTTATTATGTTTTTAGTATACCGGCCTGGTTTGTGGGCTGGATCATTGGAAAGATCAATCCGGACATGAAGCCGAGATATGCGCAGACTCTGATCCGCAGGGCATTTAAGGATATTCTGTTTATCTCAGGCGTGGAAGTGACGGTGAAGGGACAGGAGAATATTCTTCAGAATGAATCGGCAATGTACGCCTTTAATCACAGAAGTTATTTTGATATTCTGGTGGGATATACCACAGGTCCGATGCCTATGGCATTTGTGTCAAAGGACGATCTGGCACATATTCCGCTGATCACACGCTGGATGAAGTATATGAAATGTCTGTTTTTGGACCGTAACGACATCAAAAAAGGTCTCCAGACGATCCTCGAGGGAATTGAGCTGTTAAAGTCCGGTCATTCCGTATTTATTGCTCCGGAGGGAACGAGAAACCACGGAGATGAGCTGCTGGAGTTTAAGCAGGCAAGCTTTAAGCTGGCAGAGAAATCCCATCGTCCTATTGTGCCGGTGGCTCTGAACAATACGGATGAAGCCTTTGAAAATCATTTTCCGTGGATCCACAGCACTCATGTAATTGTAGAATACTGCAAGCCGATCTATATGGACGATCTGGAAAAGACAGAGAAAAAGCATGTGGCGGAAAAGGTACGGGAGATTATCGGAGAAACTGTGAAGAAAAATGCCGCAGAGTTGTAGTTAGGTATTTTCAACTCGGTGAAAATGTGGTATTCTTATGAACAGTTTGAAGAAAGGTTTGGTTAGGTAATATGAATGAATGGATGATGTTCATGCCGTTATTTGCAGTAAAGGCATGGCTAGTTGTTACAATTATCGTTATTATTGCGCTGGTTGCAGGTCTCGTTGCACTGAGCATTTACGGCAAAAAACTGCAGACACGTCAGGAGGAGTCTCAGAAGCAGCTTCAGGCAGCAGCACAGAATGCTTCTTTTCTTGTTATTGACAAAAAGAAAATGAAGCTAAAGGATTCCGGACTTCCGCAGCTGGTGATCGATCAGACACCGAAGCGTTTCCGCGGTCAGAAAGTACCGATCGTTAAGGCAAAGATTGGAAATCAGATCATGTCTCTGATGTGCGACGAGAAGATCTTTGAGCAGATTCCGGTAAAGAAGTCTGTTAAGGCAAGAGTAAGCGGTATTTATATTTTGGAAGTGCATGGACTTCGTTCTACGCTGGAAGCACCAACCAAAAAGCGTTCCTTCCGTGCAAAGATGCAGGACAAGCTGTCCAGCATGCAGGCCAAAGCCCAGGCTGAGGTTGACAAAACCAAAAAGAAGTAATTACGATGTTTCTACGATAGATATGGACATGCTGCATTCACTGATGGGACTGCCATTCATGTGGAGCCGGTATGACAGATCTACAGAGATCACCCCATCCTCTTCGGTGACCTTCAGATCGGAAGTGTCGATACTGAGAGGCAGCGCTCCGAGCGGGGTCTGATAAAGCGTTTTATGAGCTGTACCAGGTGAAAAATGCATTTTTACCGGTGCAGCTCCTTTTTTACTTAATATGACATTATCCGGATCAATTTTCAGCATACAGGGAACTGCTGCCGGAGGGGTGTCGGTGTTATCCTCGAGATCCGGATATTCCTCGTACCGGATAATATGCTTTCCCTGAAAAAACGCATATTTTCCCGACTGCTTTGTTTCGATGGTGTTTTCCTCGTCATCCGTCAGATGGCGGCCGACAATAGAGATCAGTACATTTTCATTCATAATGACAGGTATCCTTTCCCGTCCCGCAGGTTTTAGACCCCGGGTACAATAGCGAAATTTTTCCCTTGTTAGTGCATAGGAAAATGCTCGTGATGTAGAGCAAATCAAGGGCAAAACGCTGGTTTTGCCCTTGTTATTGTACGGGATGTGGGAGAGAATGTCCAGCCGGGCGGATGAAAAACAGCTCCCGGAAGGAGTTAATCCAGCTTATCACGGATCCAGTCGCAGGCTGCAGAATGGATTTCCAGTGATTCATATTCCTCCGGGGAAAGGGAGCGCTGCAGCTTTTTTCTGGAATCTGCCGGGACTACGGCATGGGTTTCATCCACGAAGCAGAGACTTGGAAAGAGCACGCACCACCAGTTGTGGCCGGAGGCGGCACCAATGCGCACGCACAGGGCTTCATAATTACCTGCCGGGAAACGCAGGTCGCCATAATCCTTTACGGGGAAATACTGGTTTCCGAGGGTGACACTGACCGGATAGGAAAAGCCCTCCCGGCAGATCGTTTCCTGTGCCTTCTGCTCTACGGCGGGAATCTGGGATAAGATCTGATTTCTGGCATCCCGCACGGAGGATGTATTGTTCAGGCTGTTCCGGAGGCTATTGATGATAGCATTGCGCACCTTGAGCTTTAATGCCTGATCCCTCTTTGTGTCGCTGTTGGCAATAACATGGAGACGGATCACCTGAGAGGCAATATTTTCCTGGATTTTTTCGGGAGATTCCCGGTGTCCGGTCAGAACGGTATCAGGGCCTGCAGTTGATGTAACAGAGGAAACGCTGCGGGACAGGGAGGTTTCGCAATGCAGGATCCGCAGTCCCAATAGCAGCAGTGTAAAAGCCATGGCGTACAGGAAGATCAAAATGAGTATTTTGGGGGACAATATTGTTGGCAGCTGTTCCAAAAGGACCCAGCGTACCTTTTTGTTATTTTTTGAATTGTTTGATATACGATACATATTTATATTCCTTTCCGTTTTTATGTATGTCCGCGAAACATTTTGTTGATCGATATGAAGATTTTTGCCCGATTGCCGAAAAATATACAGCGGGAATAAAAATTGGGGGAAATAATCTGTATTTCTTAATTATTTAAGAAATAAATATGACAAGAATCTTATGAATTTATGAAAACGACGGTATAATGGTGCAATTTTGAAAGAAATATGCTATGATAACCACATTAGAAAGGCGTGATAAAAGTATGAATTATTCAGAAAGAGGCAGAGCATCAGGAAACTCTGCAAGAAGAAGCACATCTTCCTATGGTACAAGAAGCGCGGGTGCAGGCAGAAGCACCACTTCCTATGGAACGAGAAGCACAGGCGCGGGCAGAAGTGCTGCCTCCTACGGTACAGCTTCCGGAAAGAGTGCATCAAATCCGTCTGCAAAGAGACCGGTCTCTGCAGCACAGACGGGCAAAGGACGAAAGGCAAAACGCAAAAAGAAGCATCCAAAGCTTCGTTTGTTCTTTAAGATATTATTTTTGCTGATCCTGCTGGCAATTCTGGCAGTCGTTGGATTGTTTTATTTTAAGTATGGCAACACGCTGCTGAAATGGCAGTCAGAGGCAAGAAAGATGGTTCAGGCATCCACCGAGGATACCTTTAAGTCTTCTGAGGCAAGCTTTATTTATGATTCCAACGGAAAGGTTCTGGCAAAGCTCAAGGGAGATCATGATTCCTATTACCTGACCTTTGACAAGATCCCACAGTATGTGAAGGATGCGTTTGTGGTTACCGAGGACCGTGATTTTTACAAGCATGCCGGTTATGATCCAAAGGCACTGGTCAGCGCGGGAGTCACTTTGTTTCTCAACAAACTGAGAGGACAGGATGCCACCAGAGGTGCCAGCACCATTACACAGCAGCTTGCCCGTAATATTTTTACGGATTATCTGCCGTATACGGATAAATCCTACTCCCGTAAGGTCAAGGAGATTTTTGTGGCTACGGAGATGGAGAAGAAATATTCCAAGGACCAGATCCTGGAGTTTTATATCAACAATGTATTTTTTGCAAACGGCTATTATGGTATCGAGGCAGCCAGCCGCGGTTATTTCAGTAAGTCTGCATCGGATCTGAATCTGGCAGAGGTGGCATTTGTATGTTCTATTCCAAACCGTCCTCAGAGCTACGATCCGCTGGAGCATTTTGACAATACGGTCAAGCGTAAAAACCGTATTCTCGATCAGATGCTGTCCCAGAAATTTATCTCGGCAGCAGAGTACAGCGATGCATATTATTCTGATATTGTGATGAAACCGGCAAAGGAGATCAAGAATCAGAATTATCTCACGACCTATGCAGTGAGCTGTGCGACCAAGGCATTGATGCAGAAGCAGGGCTTTGAGTTCCGGTACGAGTTTTCATCGGATGCCGACCGCGCCAGCTATGATACGGAGTATAAGGATTCCTATGAGGAGTGTTATAAGCTGCTTCATTCGGCCGGATACAATATATATACATCCCTGAATAAAAAGATACAGGCGAAGCTTCAGAAAGCGGTCAATGACCAGCTGGCGGGCTTTACGGAGAAGACAAAGGGCGTTTATGCTATGCAGGGAGCAGCCACCTGTATCAATAACAAGACAGGAAAAGTCGTTGCGATCGTTGGCGGACGCAAGCAGAAATCCACAAGCGGCTACACCATTAACCGTGGATTCCAGAGTTATCGCCAGCCGGGAAGCTGTTTTAAGCCGATCGCAGTCTATACACCGGCGCTGGAGCATGGATATACTGCCAACAGCATCGTAGACGATACGTATTTTAAAGACGGTCCGCGAAACGCAGACGGCCGTTATCTTGGCAAGATCCCGCTGCGTACCGCAGTGGAGAAGTCTAAGAACGTCGTTGCATGGAGGATCTTTGAGGAGCTGACACCGGCAGTGGGCTTAAGCTATGTCAAGAAAATGAACTTTTCCAAGATCGTGGACAGCGATTATGTACCGGCGGCATCCCTCGGTGGTCTCACCAACGGTGCCAGCACGGTGGAGATGGCATCGGCATATGCCACCCTTGTCAACAACGGCAAATTCCGTAATCCAACCTGTATCAAGAAGATTACGGATTATGACGGCAATGTGATCGTCAATATGAATAAACTTACAAAACAGAAGCAGGTATATAAGCCGGAGGCTGCAGAAGCCATGACAGATATCCTGAAAGGAGTACTGGTGCGTGGTACGGCAGCAGGCAAGCAGCTCAGTAATATGGCATGTGCCGGCAAGACCGGTACTACCAGTGATAAAAAGGATGGCTGGTTCTGTGGATATACACCGTATTATTCTACAGCTGTCTGGGTTGGTTACGACAATCCGAGGGCTGTAAGCAATCTGTACGGAAGCACATATCCTCTGTACATCTGGCATGAGTTTATGGAGGATATCCATAGCGGTCTGGAGTATGCGGACTTTGTATATGACACCGGAAGCTCTGACGGGGACAGCAAGGACTATACCACAACCACAGAGAGTGCCAAGGCAACAAAGGAACCAAAGGAAACCGTTGATCCGGATGCTACCAAGACGGAGACGGAGGATACAGATACAGAGCCGGTTAAGACAGATAAACCGCAGGGAGATAATGGCACCGATCAGACTACACCGGATGACAGTCAGGGGGACAATAGCGGTGATAACACCACTGCAGCGACTGCAAAGCCGCAGAAGCCTGCTCAGGATGACACCAATTATGATGATGTGGGGCAGGAGACAACGGTGGAGGATGTCACGGGAGAGTAATCCGAACCTGTGGATACAAGAGGAAGTGACCGGTATGAAGAGGAAAAAAGCAGTGATGATAGGACTACTGATTCTGGCAGCTTTATGCATTGGCTATTTTGTGCTGTATATTACAGCGGTAGATACCACCAACAGGTTTACATGGTTCTGGCTGCTTGCGGGAGCGGGACTGCTGGCATGTGACGGATTGTTGTTTTTCCTGCAGCGTCAGGGGTATCACATGCCGGAGAAGCTGCGTCTGTGTATTATGGCGGTGGCAGGACTGTTTGTTGTGATATTTCTGGTGACAGAGGGCGTTATTATAGGATATGGCAGAAGTCAGCCGGATCAGGGAGCGGATTATGCGATCGTGCTGGGAGCCAGAGTCATCGGCAGGAGACCATCGTACAATCTGGAAAAGCGTCTGGAAAAGGCATATGATTATCTGCAGGAGAATCCGGATACAAGGGCAGTGTTGTCTGGAGGCCGGGGTCCCGGAGAGGATATCAGTGAGGCGCAGGCAATGTGTGATTATCTGGTAAAACGCGGGATATCAAGGGAGCGCCTGATCCCAGAGGACCGTTCGGTCAATACCGATCAGAATCTGGAATACAGTCTGAAAAAGCTGTCGTCACCAAAAGCGAAGGTTGTGCTGGTCAGTAACCGGTTTCATATTTACCGTGCCGTGAAGATCGCACAGAAAAAGGGGATGACACATGTACAGGGGCTTGGTTCTGTGATAAAATGGTATACAGTACCCAATATGTATGTGAGAGAAGCCTTTGCGGTGATCAAGTACAAGCTGTGCGGGCAGATATAGATACAATATAGAATAGGAGTCCTGCAAAGGGGCAGGAGAAAGATACGATGGATGATTTTAAACGGGGGATGCGGGATGGCATCCCCATTGCTATGGGATATGTACCGGTAAGTTTTACCTTTGGCCTGATGGCGGTATCTGTGGGGATGACCTGGTGGCAGGCATTGCTGATCTCTGTGACCAATCTGACCTCGGCCGGCCAGTTTGCCGGATTGGATATTATGGCAGCCGGTGGAGCTTATATGGAGATGGCGCTGACGGAGTTCATTATAAATCTGCGCTATGCCCTGATGTCCCTTTCATTGTCCCAGAAGCTGGACAATTCCATGACGTTACCCCATCGTTTTGCCATAAGCTACGGCATTACCGATGAGATCTTTGGTGTGGCATCAAGCCGCAGCGGAGAGGTGGGAAAGTATTATTTATATGGATTGATCAGTATTCCTTTTGTGGGCTGGCAGGCGGGCACATTGTTTGGTGCGCTGTTGGGAGGCGTATTGCCGCCTATGGTCAGTGATGCCCTTGGCATTGCCATCTATGGTATGTTTTTGGCGATCATTATCCCACAGGCGAGGGAGGACAGCGCCTGTCTGAAGGTCATACTGGCAGCGGTGGCTATGAGCTGTTGTTTCCGCTGGATCCCGTTTTTAAAGCAGGTGTCTTCCGGATTTGTGATCATTATCTGTGCCGTTGCAGCGTCAGCGCTGGGAGCGTGGCTGCATCCCATTGAGGAATAGCCCTGTACCATTTTGGTGTGATGGGCGGGCCGGTTCGTATATGATGTGCCTGCGGTATGAAAACGGCAGGGCTTAGGAAAGGTTTGGTTATATCAATATGCAGACGATGAAATTCTTTATATATTTGTTCATTTGTGCAGGGGTTACTTACCTGATCCGTATGATTCCCTTTGTACTTTGCAGAGGGAAGCTGGAAAATCAATTTATCCGTTCCTTTTTATTCTACGTGCCTTATGCGGTGCTGGGGGCGATGACGTTTCCGGCAATCTTTACATCTACGGGCTCTATGGCTTCCGGGACGGCAGGAACTGTTGTGGCGCTGATTCTGGCGTATCGCAGAAAAGGACTTTTGCAGGTGGCGGTAGGAGCGTGTGCGGCTGCATTTTTGGTGGAGCTGCTCCGGGTGCTTTTGTAGAAAGGAAGGGCGGGAATGACCACATTCAGCTTATGTATGATCGTAAAGAACGAAGAAAAGGTGCTGGCGCGCTGTCTTGATTCCCTGGCTGATCTTATGGACGAGATCATTATTGTGGATACGGGCTCTACGGACAGGACCAAAGAGATTGCGTCCCGCTATACAGACAAGATATACGATTTTACGTGGATCGATGATTTTTCGGCTGCCAGAAACTTTGCGGCCTCAAAGGCTGTTATGGAATATATTTATACTGCAGATGCCGATGAGCTTGTGGACCCGGACAATCACAGGAAGCTGCAGCAGCTCAAGGAGGTGCTTTTGCCGGAGGTAGAGATCGTGCAGATGTATTACTGTAATGATCTGGGGGATTACAATACAACAGGGAATTTTGAGAAGGAGCTTCGCCCGAAGCTTTACCGCAGACAGAGAGAGTTTACATGGATCGATCCTATTCATGAAACACTGCGTCTTGATCCGGTTGTATTTGACAGTGAGATTGAGATCCTTCACCGGCCCCAGAGCCGGCATGGCTCCAGAGATCTGGCTGCCCTGCGGAGGCTTCACGGTCAGGGGATCGCTCTGTCTCCAAAGCTGCATCATATGTACGCCATGGAGCTTTTTATTGCCGGGGAGGATCGGGATTTTCTGGCGGCAGAGGAAACCTTTCTGGAGTCCGCAGAGCAGCAGTCCCGCAGCGAAGCGGAGGTTATGGAGGCGGTTTGCGTGCTGGCGCATATCTACCGGCTCAGGGGGGACGTGCATCATTTTATGACATACAGTCTCAAGGGGACTGCCATGGGAGGCTGTGCGGAGCTGTGCTGTGAGCTTGGTGCATATTACGAGGCATGCAGTGAATATCAGGAAGCCGCCATGTGGTATTATAATGCAGCCCATGAGACGGAAAGTATATTAAATATTGCCTGTCATACCACGATCCCACAGGAGGCGCTGAAACGTCTGGGAGCTTTATAAAGACAAGGGCGGCAATGGCTGATCCGCATCATGGTATCAGGGGAATTGTGCAAAAAAGATAAAATGTATTGACTTATAGGAAATGACGAATATATAATCATATTGGTGCTTTATTTGTAAGTACAAATGAGAACATTGAAATGAGGGTTACCAATGGTTGTAAATAAAGAGAAGAAACAGCTTATGATCCTGCTGGTATGTGGCGTGCTGATGCTGGCTGTTTCGTTCTGGGCATTTCGGATGGAGATCAGTGCCGGCACGGTGGTGTCAGCAGATATAGAGGATCGCAGCTTTACCTCCGGGGACGACGGGAAGGACAAGGAGAACACGGAGACGGCGGCATTGGATACGAAGGTATTTGCCCGGACAGTGATCGAGAAGGTAGATTTTGATACAAAGCTGGAGAAGATGGACGACTCTGTTGCGCAAAGTATGATAACAGTATCTTCGGAGGACACCAAAACAGATCTGTATATGGGAGAAGGCACAAGTGCAGATGAACTGCTGATCGTTACTGTAAAAGACGGAGACCGGATGGATCAGGAGATTGAAAATGTACAGAAGCATCTGACAGATATGCAGCAGTCTTTTCAGGATTATCTGCCCAAGGAGGCCAAAAAGATTGATGATGCCGTGATCCTTCAGAGCGGAAAGTATATTGTGGCATGTGTATCAGGAGACAAGGATACGGCAGGCAGCGTGATCAGAGAGCAGTTAAAAGGGAAAAAATAAAATACCAGTGTGTTGCGGTGGAGGAATAAGATGAAAAAAGGTTTTGCACTTTTTATGGTGACGGTGGGGTGTATCATCAGTATATCGGCATGTGGCCGGAATAAAACCACAGAGGAGACGGGATCTTCCGATACGGTGAAAGAGATTACGGTCGGAGAAAGCAAGAAGCCGGCGGCGTCTGCGGAGGCAGAGGAAAAAGAAACCGGGTCTCCGGCGTCTGTGTCGCCCAAATCTTACGACAGGATCACTTCCAAGGCCAGAGTTGAGAGCTATGGAGGCACAGTAAAGATCGGAGACAGTGCATATGAGCTGTACAATTATGTGGACAGTGCTGCACAAAATTATGCATCCGTAGTCAATCACGTAGCATCCAGGCTGAAGGGAAAAGCGGATGTCTACGATATCGTGGTGCCTACCAGTGTCGGGATCACATTTCCGGACAACAAGACATCCAAGGTCAATTCATCGGATCAAAAGAAATCAATCCGCTCTATATACCGGAAAATGAATCGTCAGGTAAAGACGGTCTCTCTGTATGATACATTGATGAGCCACCGGAAGGAGTATATCTATTTCCGCACAGATCATCACTGGACCGACAAGGGGGCATATTATGCATATCGTCAGTTCTGCGAGGCAAAGGGGCTTCAGAGCCATGAGCTTTCAGAGTACAAACAGCAGGATTTTGGCAGCTTTTTAGGTTCCTTTTATCTGGATACGGATCATAACAAAGCGCTTCGCAAGGATAAGGTGAAGGCATATTTTCCTGTAGACAATGCGGGGATCACCATGACATATCATGACCAGAACGGTGGCAGGTATACCTCTGCTGTGATCGCCAATGGCAGGAAATACAGTATGCAGTTAAAATATTGTGCATTTCTGGCGGGGGATAATCCATACACGGTCATTCACAACAAAAAGCGCAAGGATGGCTCCAGCTGCGTGGTCGTAAAGGAATCCTACGGCAACGCTTTTGTTCCGTATCTGGCGGATCATTATGAGAAGATATATGTGATCGATTATCGTTACTGGAAGGGCAGCATATCTGATCTGGCGAAGCAGCATAAAGCACAGGATGTGATCTTTATCAATAATATTTCCATGACACGTAACGCATATCTCATTGGAAAGATCGCACAGATCAAATAACGATAAGGGGTAAAAAATGGTTTTTAGCAGTATGGTATTTCTTTGCGGATTTTTGCCGGCTGTGCTGATCGTGTATGCGATCTGTCCGGCAAAATACCGCAATTTCTTTTTGTTCATTGCAAGTTTATTTTTCTATGCATGGGGAGAACCGCGGTATATTGTCATTATGCTGTTTTCCACAGTCTTTGATTTTTGCAACGGATTATTGATGGAATATCTGGATCATAAGGGAAAGCAGCAGTATCGCAAGTGGGTACTTGTTTTGTCTGTTGTGGTCAATATTGGTATCCTGTGTTTCTTTAAGTATACCGATTTTGTACTGCAGAGTGTGGGAGAGCTGACGGGGAAACCCGCGCAGCTTCTGAAGCTGGCGCTTCCTATAGGGATCTCCTTTTATACCTTTCAGACGCTGTCCTATACTATTGATGTGTACCGACGGCAGGTACAGGTACAGCACAATATTATTGATTTTGGTATGTATGTCTGTCTTTTCCCGCAGCTTATTGCAGGACCTATCGTGCGTTACAGTGATATACAGGATCAGATCAGGGACCATAGGGGAAGCTGGGATGACCGTTTCTATGGAGTGCAGCGGTTTATCACAGGACTTGCCAAAAAGGTACTCCTTGCCAATCAGATCGGAGCCCTGTGGGACCAGCTCTCTGTGCTGCAGCATGGGGATATGAGTATGGCAGCAGCGTGGCTTGGGGCGATCGCATATACCTTTCAGATATATTTTGATTTTTCCGGATATTCCGATATGGCGATCGGGCTTGGCCAATTATTTGGACTGCGTTTTCCGGAAAATTTCAATTATCCATATCTGTCCCAGAGCATTACAGAGTTCTGGCGCAGATGGCACATCACATTGGGAACCTGGTTCCGGGAATATGTTTATATACCTCTGGGAGGCAATCGTAAGGGCATGCTCCGTCAGATATTTAACCTGCTGGTGGTATGGTTTCTGACCGGTCTGTGGCATGGAGCCGGATGGAATTTTATCCTCTGGGGACTTTATTTTTTCGTGCTTCTGCTGGTGGAAAAGCTGTTCCTTTTAAAGGAAATGAAAAGATGGCCGCGGGTATTCCGCCATCTTTATGCGATGTTCTTTATCATACTGGGCTGGGCTGTTTTTGCTTGTGATGATATGAAAGTGTTGTCAACCTATATTGGAACTATGTTTGGCGTAGATACTGTGGCGGGAAACAGCATTTCGTTATATTACTGGAGCAGCTACGGTCTGCTTTTGGTGGTGTTGCTTCTTGGAAGTCTGGAACTTCCCCGCAGGCTGGGAGAAAAGTTGTGTGAATGCATCAGGAGACAGCTGGGAGGAGCGGCTCCGGCACGGGGAGAACGTATCGTATTTCTGCTCCGGCTGGTATGGCTTGCAGTGCTTCTTACGGCAAGTACGGCACTGCTGGTGAGCGGCAGTTATAATCCGTTTTTATATTTCCGTTTTTGATGGCGTGTACAGGACAGGAGAGAGTAATGGCAAAGAAAGAATTACTGGCTGTCGCTGCCTTTACGGCAGTGCTGGCGGCAGGCTTGATCATGACGATCCAGGGACATACAGAATATTCTGACAATGAGAACCGCTATCTGACCCGGTTTCCCACTGTCAATATGCAGAATGTCATGAGTGGTGAGGCGCAGGAGGAGATCACCTCTGCTTTCAATGACCAGTTTCCGGGAAGGGATGGGTGGACCGGGATGTCAACAAGGCTGAAAAAGCTTATGGGAATGAAGGATATTGGCGGCGTTTATCTGGGCAGGGATCATTATTATTTTGAAAAGATCATGAATCAGGATATATCGCGCACCGATTATTTCCAGAATCTGCGTTTTGTAAACCGGATGGCATCTCTGAGTCAGGGGGCAAAGGTTTTTGTGATGCTGGTACCGCCGCCGGGCAGTATATTGAAGGACAAGCTGCCGGCACATGCATCTCTGTATGATTCTGCGTCTCTGTACAAAACGGCAGAGGAGACACTGCAAGGGGCAGAGCTGATAGATATCCGGCAGGAGCTTACGAAGGCGCGAAAGGCCGGTCAGGGGACTGCTTCCGGAGGAAAAGCTCAGGAGGAGACCCGGATATATTACCGGACAGATCATCATTGGACCCAGTATGGAGCATATGTGGGGTACAGGGCGTATTGTGAGAGCATGGGGAGGAAAGCTGCATCCTACGGATCCTTTGGGATACAGGGGATCAGTGATTCCTTTTATGGGACCCTCTATTCTAAGGCACTGGATCAGGATGCCGTGCCGGATCATATGGAGATCCCGAAGAAGCTGCCGGAGGCAGAGATTATCTGTGACGGCAATAAGCTTGAGGACGTATATGATATGACTAAGAAGGATCAGAAGGATAAATATGCCGTTTATTTTGGAGGCAATTACGGAGAGGTAGACATTAAGGTAAAGAATCCGGAAAGTGACAGATCTCTTCTGGTGTTTAAGGATTCCTTTGCCAACAGTATGATCCCGTTTTTGATGAAAGATTATGCACAGATCCGGATGATCGATCTGCGTTATTTTAAGAGCTCTGTAAAGAAATATCTGGAAGAAAATCCCGCAGATGAGGTGCTGGTGCTTTATGAGATGAGCAGCTTTGCCCAGGCCGACCAGCTGAATAAGCTGATGAAATAGACCGGACCGGATCAGCTGATGTAGTTCATCATGCGGAGTAGGAAGATCCAGAAAGTCAGGGTAACAGAAGATAGCAGGGTGGTGGCGACAACGATACTGGAAGCCAGTATGTCGTCACCATCCATATTTTTTGCCATAATATAGGCGGCAGGAGTGCACGGAGAGGCAAGCATGATCAACAGTGCGATCAGCTCCTGGTCCCGGAAGCCCATTATGACCGCCAGTGGGATAAAGATTGCAGCCCAGCCCAGAAGCTTCATGAAAGAAGCAGCAAAGGTAGGCTTTAACTTTGCCAGTGCCTTACGTCCCTCGAAGCTTGCTCCGATAGAGAGCAATGCCAGAGGGGAGGTCATAATGGCAAGGTTATTGATCGATTTATTTACAATACCCGGCAGCTGCAGATTGATATAAGAAGCAGCCAGCCCGGCAAAAATACCGATGATAATAGGATTTTTGAGAATATTGACAAAGGCCTTGCGGATGCCGGAAGAAGAATCCGCACTGTCATGATCGCTCTCGAAGGTCAGCAAGATCACCGCAAAGATATTATAAAGGGGAACCGAGCCGATGATCATCAGCGGAGCCATTCCTGAGGTGCCGTAGATATTCTGGATAAAGGCGACGCCGAGTATTGCGGCACTGCTCCGGTAAGAACCCTGAACAAATGCTCCCACAGAATGTTTATCCTTAAGCAGAAGCTTTGCCAGGATCCAGATGGACAAAATAGAAAACAGAGTTGCCACAAAACAGAACCCTACGTATTTACCGTTAAGATGATGACGGATATCCGTGTCTGCCAGATCCAGAAATACCAGGCATGGCAGGCAGACCTTAAAAACAAAGCGGTTTGCCACAGAGGCAAAGTGATCATCAATGATGCCGATCCGTTTAAATATATTGCCAAGGATCATCATGGCAAAAATCGGTACGGTTGCATTTATACTAAAAATAAAACTATCCATTGTATTTTCCTCCGTCCTGATTTTAGCAGAAGGAGGAAAGATTTTCAAGAAACGGTCACACCATGCCAGCGGTGAAAACCGCCATTCAGGCTCATGACAGCATATCCCCTGACGGCCAGATCCCGCGCTGTGATGAGACTGATATGTCCCGAGTCGCAGTACAGCACAAGATGGGCGGGTGGGACGCCGTGGGTCTTTTCATAATCCGCCAGAAGTCCCGGAAAGTCATCGATGGCTGATTCCCAGTCCATCCGGACGGCGCCGGCAATATGGCTTTTTTCATAATCCTTCCGGCTGCGCAGATCTACCAGAAGCAGATCCGATGTCTGCAGATAACCGGATAACGTTTTTTCTGATATCACCTGATACTTCATGGGACGTTCCCCCTGATTCCTTGATTATGTAATGGGGCTGAAAGCCCCGGGTGATATTTAGTAGCAGTCTGTCTCGTCAGAAGAGTTGTAGCTGTTCTTGGAAGAATTCTTGCTGCTGTTCTTTGTCTTGTTTGATGCATTAGAGGAGTTGTTTGCATTCTTTGATGTGTTGGATGAATTGCTGCTGTTTTTTGAAGAATTGTAGCTGTTGTCAGCATTTGTCGAATTTGATGAATTTTTTGCCATAATTATACCTCTTTTCTAAATGATAATAACCATGTCAGGAGAATTTCTCAAGACATGTTGTGATTGTTGCATGAAATAGTATGGCGTATTTTATAAAAATTATGCAAAAATTCTAAAAAGATTGAAAAATATGCTCATATACTATATTATGTATTTATCTGCAAATTGTTACGAAAAGATTTTCGTTAAGGGAGAATGATTAGAAAATGAGGTGTAAAAATGAGGAGAAATAAGAAGGTATTGAAGGCGGCAGCCTGGGCCATGACATTTGCGATGGTTGTCACCGGTACCGGGATGCCGGTATCCGTGACAGCGGCCAAAAAGCCAAAGCTGAACCGCAAAAAGGCGACGGTCCGAGTGGGAAAGACCTTGAAACTTCGTGTCAAAAATGCGGGAAAGAAGAAGGTAAAGTGGTCCAGCAGTAAGAAAAAGATCGCGACAGTAAATAAAAAAGGAAAAGTAAAGGGCAAAAAGCCGGGCAAGACAGTGATCAAGGCCAAGGTGGGAGGCAGACTGCTCAAGTGCAGTGTTACAGTCCGGGCAGCGGCTGATACACAGCCATCTGCAGATACTTCGATCGTGATACCGGTTACACCTGCGCCGACAGGCAATGCACCGGCAACGCTTACACCAAAGACAAGCGGTACGGTGGCTCCTTCCGGAAGTGCAAAGCCGGGCACCTCAGGTAAGCCGGGGGTATCTGACATGCCGGACAGCAGCACAGACGTGTCACCATTGCCGACATCATCCGCAGACGTGGAACCGTCTGCCAGCGCAGAGCCGACATCCTCCGGTGATGTAAAGCCATCTGTCAGCGCAGAGCCGACATCCTCCGATGATGTGGAGCCATCTGCCAGTGCAGGTGTGACTCCGTCAGCATCTGCCGGTACCACGCCGGAAAACAGTCCGGAGGTATCCGGGACGCCGGCTGCCTCACAGACACCGGAGGTATCTGCCTCCAGAGAGCCGATCATCGTAGAGACAGAGGAACCGGATCCCATCGAGGCCACAGAGGAGCCTGCAGAGGAGAAGTCAGAGGTACAGGTGATCGTTCGTAAGGATGGCAATGCCGTTGATATGGATTCATGGGAGGGACCATCCGAGTATTACCTCAAAAAGCAGCAGGCTGATTATTTTGAGGACGGCATGGAGGTCACTGCGGGAACATATGATATCTACTCTTTTGACGGAGAGACCACAGATGACACAGGGGTTGACGTTACGGTTGACGGTGTTCATCTCAAGAAAGCATATATTGATTATTATACCGTCAGCTTCAATGATGAGAATGGTGCATTGTTGCGCAACCTCAACAAGCAGATCGTATTGAAAGGACAGAAGGCGTCCGAGCCTGACTTTATACCGGGCAAAGACAGTTATTCCTTCAAGGGATGGTACTGGTATGCAGATGAGCTGACAGACAGCGAACCGCAGTTATATGACTTTGATCTGGCGGTCACCAAGACCACAAGCCTCATGATCGAGTGGGAGTATTCCAGCCAGAGTACCGTATATACAGCAGAATATTATCTTCAGAATCTGGATGGCACCTATTCGGACACGCCGACTAGAGTGCAGGAAGGGATCAGTGCCATGTCAGATGCTATTGTTACAGCGTCTGACTATCCCCAATCTGGGTTTGAACCGGATGATACCAAAAATGAGCAGGTATCTGTTAAAAAGGGTCAGAATACAGTGGCGCGCTTTTATTACGCCCGCAAAAGCTATACTCTCACCTGGAATCTGAACGGTGGAAGCAAGGACCAGCAGACGAGTGTGCAGGAGCAGATCCTTTACGGCCAGCCTCTTGTATCACCGGACGGTATCGGCAAAGCAGGATATGCCTGCAAAAGCTGGGTGAAGGAGGATGGTCTTCCTATCGTCACAGAGGAAAAAATGCCTGCGGAGGATCTTACGCTGACGGCATCCTGGGAGGCAGTCCCATACGACATTACATATGAGCTCAATGGCGGTGTATTTGTTCAGGGACAGGTACCGGACAAAACATACACGATCGAAGAGTCATATTACAACAATAAGATTCCTTCCAGAAAGGGATATACCTTTGAGGGCTGGATCGGTGACAATGGAAATACTCCACAGACCTCCATCACGATACAGACAGGCAATACCGGCAATAAAAAGTATCAGGCTGTCTGGAAAGAGACACAATACCAGATTGAATATGATCTGGACGGAGGAAGCTGGGGCAGTCTCACCCCGGTTAGCACGTACAATATCGAAAGTGCAGATATTACACTGCTGACACCGGTAAAAAGCGGATATACCTTTGTGGGCTGGATCGGCAATAACGGAACAGAGCCACAGAAGAATGTTGTCCTTACCAAGGGCAGCACAGGCAATAAAAAATACGCAGCAGTATGGGAAGCAAGTGCAGATCCGGAGCCGAGTGCAACCGCTACGGTAAAACCGACTGCCACTACTACTGTAGAACCAACCGCTACGGCAAAACCGACATCCACAACAAAGCCGACAGCCACAGCAACTGTGAAGCCAACGGCTACTACAACAGCAACGCAGACGCCGACCGTAAAACCGACGGCTACTGCCACAGCGACGCAGACGCCGACCGTAAAACCGACGGCTACTGCCACAGCGACGCAGACGCCGGCCGTAAAACCGACGAGCACTACAACTGCAACGCAGACTCCGTCTGTGAAACCGACGGCCACTGCAACAACAAAACCGACGACTCCGCCGTCAGAGAATAAATATGTATCAAGTACCACCATGCCCACAGGGGCAGCGGACAACACACTGACCGTAGGTAAGTTCTCTGTTTCCCTTGGTATGACGAAGGCACAGGTTGCAGAGGTCTTCGGAAACCATGAGCCGTTTATCAAAGGAACATCGCCTCTGGGGGTCGGTATCGAGAGCTACATGTACAATCCTTCGGAGGACTATTCCAATCTGCTGGAGGTACAGTTCAAAAATGACAAGGTAGTTGAGATGTCCACGATCTCAAAATATTTCTGCTATGAGTCTCTGGTATTTGCACAGGGCAGTGCATCCAGTCTCTCAAGCTTCAAGACCATGAAGAGTTACGACTATAAGGCAGGTTATACGTATACCACAGACAGCGCATATGTCGATGCCTTTGTGGACCATCAGGGGAACAACGGCGTATACGGCGTACAGATTTTTGATAAAAGTCTTGCGAACAAGATTGACAACCTGATCAAACCGGAAAATCTGATCAACAACTATGATGCCGGTGTGGCAGATACCATCAGCAAGGAAATGAAAGCATTTGTCAGCGGCTTCCGTATGTTTGCAGCCGGACTGGCCATGGAAATGGATGATTCTTCCTATGCAAAGGAGTTGAGTGAGGAAGCCAAAACAAAGGGCAGTGTCTCCGGGTTTAGC
>CADAKW010000006.1 GCA_902788645.1 uncultured Lachnospiraceae bacterium | reverse complement strand
GTTGCTGAGAAATATGCTAAGGATTTGAAGATTGAGAAATAATTCCCAAGCGTAATAAGAAAGAAAACACAGACAGGATCGTTGCGTTTGTAACGATCCTGTTTTCTTGAAAAAATGATTGTAAATACTTCAAAATGGAGATATAATTGATGAATATAGGGAAAAAATTATTGTGTGGTACGATAACCCTGTGTCTGCTCGGTCAGAGTCTGTCTGGTATTCCTACTGTCTCTGCAAAGACAAATGCAGTGAAGCTTAACGTGGCTCAAAAGACCATCACCGTGGGGAAAAGCTTTTCTCTCAAGCTGAAAGGAAATGTATCCTCAAAGGCGGTTGTTACATGGAAGAGCAGTAATAAAAAGATTGCAGTGGTTTCTAAGAATGGAAGGGTGACAGGTAAGAAAGCCGGAAAAGCGAAAATTACTGTTACAGTCAGCGGAAAAAAGGGTAAGGCTGTTTGTAAAGTGACGGTTCAGAAGAAAAAATCATCTTCTGCAAAACCTGCACAGACGCAGACTCCTGTTTCTGCATCACCGGCACCGGCATCACCAACGAATACGTCGCCTGTAACTGATACGCAGGCTCCGTCTGCGTCACCGTCGCCGTCATTAAAGACTGCAGATCCATCAGTATTGGTGGTGTCGGAAAGACTTATAGAACTTGATGGCGAAATCATGACAGCGTATCTTATCAATAAAAATTATAGCGGGAATATTTCTGTGAGTCTAAATGGTAAGACTTATACGCACAGTGATAAGATAGGTGGTAAGGATCTTTTGGTAATGCTGGCATTAACATATACTCCAAATGGACCTAAGATGAATCATGAGGGGACGATCAGCTTATACTGTGGTGAAAATGATGAGTATTGGACCGTGAAGGATCTGGAGCTGAACAAAGAATACTATCTGAAGGCAGAACGGACCAACACACTGGATCCATCATGGGCTGACTGCGGAGTGATCTATGTCAAGGGTGATGTCAGATCAGAGGTGGGGTTTCAGACAATTACACAATAGGAAAGGGAAGTTATGAAACATAAGATTACAGGTTTAATAATTGGATTAGCGGCATTTGCACTTACGGCAGTTAATGTACAGGCCGGAGAGATCAATGCCAATGAGCAGAGCGTCATATCAGCAGTGTCTCAGTCGTTTTCTTACAATGGTGCTACTTATGTTGTCAAGAGCAGTTACATTGATCAGGGAAAGGCTAAGCTGGCAGAGGATGACGTAGATCTTTCTGCATCACAGGCGCAGGGGTATATTGCGCAGTTTCGCGGCAGCTATCAGGAGCTGGTAGAGGAGGGTTATTGTGATCTGATCTCAGGCACACCGTCCAATGACAGCGAAGATGCTGAGCCACAGCATTCCAAGAAAAAGTCAGAGGCAAATAAATTATTGCTGAAGAATATTTTGGGAAAGCCGGGCAGTGCAGAGAAGAATCAAAAGAAACAGGAAACAGATCAGTTTGCAGGTCAGACTACTGCTGCAACAGAGACTCCGGCAGGCGTAGATGATACCTGGGATAAGGAGGAGGATCTGGGAAGCTCCATTACCTTTGAAAAGTCAGACCGGACACAGGCCCGGGACGGAAAGGTTACGATTTCAGGCAATGGTGTTAAGTTTTCCGTTGAAAACAAGGGAGATGACCAGAAGGCATCCGGTTCCAAAACACAGAAGGCTTCGGACAATTTTATCAGCCAGCTTGTACATATTTCTTTATTGAAGATTGTATTCTGGGTTGTTTTGGGGCTGACAGTTGTAGCAATTGCAGCTGTAGTATATTATGTGGTTAAGATCAAGGGACATCATAGAAAGAAGAGAGGTCTGCGGAGAGGGATCGCCATTGGTGTCGGTGTATGTGCCGGAGGCTGGGCACTTCTTTTAATGCTGGCATTGGGATTATATTTTGGTGTATATAATAACAGTTCGATCCAGCGTCAGATGATGGAAAGTGATTATTTCCTGGGTGTTACACAGATGATCCGTGAGACAGCACAGGGACAGCTGGAGGATGCAGGATATGACGGAAAGATCGCATCAGAGGTATTCTCTCTTTCCAGTGTATATATTGAGGAAAAGCAGTACATCAACAAAATGCTTAACGGACAGAAGGATGCGCAGATCTCCACAGATGGTATTGAGGAGGCATTAAAGACTGAGGTTGTAGGAAAAGACAGTGCAGCTAATGAGAAGATGATCTCAGAATTGAAGCAGACCTACACAGATATGCTTCAGTTCCATCTTGGAAATGTAGTCTATGAGAGCAGACAGTCATTTGTAGGATGGTTTTATCTGACAACGATCGTTAGTATTATTATGCTTCTGGCATTGTTTGTTCTGACCTGCCGGTTGTACGGATATCCACACAAGGCAGCCCGCGTTATGTGCGTTGCGATATTGGTATCATCCTGTCTGGTAAGTGGCGGTGCCGTAGTTGCAAAGGCATTGAAGATCACAGAAAAGATTAAGGCAACGCCGGTATACTATCTGCAGTTTTTACAAAAATATGCAACATGGAGTATTAACGTATTGATGTATGTAGGATGCCTTGGTATTCTTGTGGCGATTGCTCTTTTGATCTGGAAACGTTATCTGCATACTATTTATGCAGAATAAGGAGGGCAAAATAATGGAAACCGGTTTTTATGACATTCACACACACATCTTACCAGGAGTAGACGACGGTTCCAAAAGTCCGGAAGAATCCAGACAAATGCTTCAACTGGCATATGACCAGGGGATACGGCATATTGTAGCAACACCTCATTTTTCCGTTAACGGAAAAAATCATCCGGTGGAAGAGCTAAAGGAAAAACTTGAGCTTCTTCGCAAAATGGCGGGAGAGATCGATCCGGATTTCTCTATTGATCTTGGGAATGAGCTGCTAAATGCTCCGGGGATCGTAGAGGAGGTAAAAAAAGGCAATGCATTGACCATGGCGGGAACACGTTATATTTTGGTGGAGTTTTTGCCGTCGGATAAATACCATGTATTGTATCAGTCTCTTCACGAGTTCATTATGGCCGGGTATATACCGATCGTGGCGCATATGGAGAGATATGAGGCATTGTATAAAAATTATGATCACATTGATGAGCTGGCAAAGATGGGATGCTATTTTCAGATGAATGCGGACAGCATTGTCGGCGGCTTTTTACAGCGCCGGGCGGCTTACCACAGACGTCTTATACTGGATGGATATATCCAGTTTATGGGAAGCGATTGTCATGGGGTTGACCATCGAAAGCCATTGATGAAGGATGCACTTCGATATTTTGGACAGAATCCGGATGCAGAACGCAGATTGGAAAAGATTCTGAAAAAATATCCGGTAACCATGCTGTCAGATAAATATATTGATTAATTGTGAGATTAGAAAGATAAGAGGGAATCTATGGAAAAACAGCAAGACGAAGAAATCGAAATCGATTTATTAGAACTTTTAGGAGTGATACGTGCCAGATGGTTTAGTGTTTTGATGACAGGAATCATTTTGGCAGCGGTAGCAGGGATTGGAACATTGTTTTTGGTAACACAAAAGTACCAGTCAACATCAAAGCTTTATATTGTCGGTCAGACGTCGGCACTGACTTCCTTATCAGATCTTCAGGCCGGTTCCCAGCTGACGCAGGATTATATGGTACTTGTACAGAGCCGTCCGGTTTTGGAAACGGTAATTGATAATTTAAGACTTGATATGGAGTATGAGACCTTAAAGTCTATGGTAGCGCTGAACAATCAGTCAGATACCCGTATTCTGGATATTACAGTCACGGCAGATGATCCATACATGGCAAAGGAAATTGTGGACGAGATCAGTCAGGTTTCCGTATCAAGAATTGCTTCTATCATGAATGTGGATGAGCCGACTACAGTAGAGTATGGTCATCTGGAAAATAGTCCAAGCAGTCCGAATGCCAAGAAAAATATAGCTATCGGCGGTTTGCTGGGATTAGTAGCAAGCGCTGCCGTGATCATTATTCTTTATCTCCTCAATGACACGATCTGTAATGAGGATGATGTACAGAAATATCTTGGTCTGAATACATTGGGACTGATTCCTATTGAGGAAGGTGCCATGGAGCAGATGATGAAGGACAAAAGAAAGCGTAAGGGCCATTCCGGTGGATTATGGAATCGTTTACTCTTAGGAAATCGATCCAAGAAAGGAAATGGGTGAGAAGATTGGAAAAGGTTACATTTGAAGGACGCAAGATATTAGATTACCGCGTAAATGAGGCATATAAATCACTTCGTACCAATGTGCAGTTTAGTGGTACAGAGGTACAGGTGATCGATTTTACAAGCTGTACCCCAAATGAAGGAAAGAGTAGTGTGAGCTTTAATCTGGCTGTTTCCTTTGCGGAGAGTGGAAAAAAGGTTATTATGATCGATGCTGACATGAGAAAGTCAGTGCTTGCAGGACGTTATAAGGTCGGTGGAGTGCAGGCCGGTCTGGCACACTATCTGTCAGGACAGAAAACACTCGAGGAGGTATGCTTAAAGACGGATGTTGAAGGGATGGATATTATTTTTTCCGGTCCGTTTGTACCAAATCCGGCAGAGCTTTTGGAGAGTCAGAATTTTCATGATCTGGTGAAATACTGTCGTGAGAATTATGACTACGTTCTGATCGACACACCGCCACTTGGTTCTGTTATTGACAGTGCCATAGTAGCGAAGGAATGTGACGGTGCCATCATTGTTATTGAGGCAGATGCTGTCAGCTACCATTTTGTACAGAATGTAAAAAATCAGCTGGCCAAGAGTGATGTTAAGATTCTCGGAACCGTATTAAATAAGGTACCGATGAACAGCGGCAAGTATGGTTACGGCAAGTATGGCAAATACGGCTATGGTAAATATGGCAAGTATGGTGATTATGGTGACTATGGTGCGTATGGTCATGAAGAGGATGGCGAATAATCAGTAAATGCGTTTGATAGGGTTGATTTACAGCAATGAAGTGACAGATGTGTCGTGATATTTAAGTATATTGTAGTATATAAGATCATGGGAGGTAGAGTTATTGTACGTTAGAAGAGAAAAAAGCTGGTTAAAGCATATTGATTTTGCTATATTTGATATTATATGTATTATTGTATCATTTTATATCGGATATATTTTCAGGCATGGTGTTGGAAGTGATTTTACAACATATTATTGGAGACTGTTATGTATCCTGCTTGTGTTGGATATCAGTGTGTCTTTGATCCGATCCAGTCACAAATCCATTGTGCGTCGGAGCTATCTTCGAGAGGTTCTGGAAACAGTAACACATTGTGTGACCGTAGATGGATTGGCCTTGTTTTTCTTGTTTTTGGTGCAGGAGACGGGGATTTATTCCAGAGAATCCCTGCTGATCTATTTTGTACTGCATAATATTACAACATATCTGGCAAGATGTCTTCATAAACATACACTTCGTAAGAAGATGACAAGCAATCCGGGTGTGGAACAGATGCTGATCCTGACCAACAGGGAAGGGGCAGAGCAGTGTGTCCGGGAATTGTCACAGGATGAGTATCGTAATTATCAGGTGATCGGTGTTGTGCTTATGGATGACATATACGATTCGGACATTGAGGACGGATCGGATAACAAGGTGGATGATCCGGCCATGAAGGAAGCGGCAGCGGCAGAAGAGATCGCAGGAGTACCTGTTGTATCCAATTACGCCGGTGTGCGCGAGTATCTGATGGAAAATGTTGTGGATAGCGTATTTCTCAATCTGCAGCTGGATAGCAAAAAGAGCCGCCGGTTAAATCACGAGTTGATCCGTGCCGGAGTAACAGTACATATCAATCTGGTACGTGTACCGGATGACATCCCGAACAGAACAGTGGAGCGTTTGGGCAATTATACAGTGCTTACCACGGGACTTCGTCTGGCCAGTGCACGTCAGATCATGATGAAGCGTCTGCTGGATATTGCCGGAGGTCTGGTGGGAAGTCTGATCACGGTTATTGTGAGTATTTTTGTGGGACCGGTTATTTATTTCCAATCACCGGGACCAATCTATTTCAAGCAGAAGCGTGTGGGAAAGAATGGCAGGATCTTCGAGATATACAAGTTTCGTTCGATGTATATGGACGCGGAGGAACGTAAGCAGGAGCTGATGCAGCAGAATGAAATGGATGGCTTGATGTTTAAGATGAAGGATGATCCCCGTATCACACCGGTAGGACGTTTTATCCGTAAATATTCTATTGATGAGCTTCCTCAGTTTTTTAATGTCCTGAAGGGAGATATGAGTATTGTAGGTACAAGACCCCCGACAGTGGACGAATACGAACAATATCAGGTGCATCACAGGGGCAGACTGGCATCGAAACCGGGCATTACCGGTTTATGGCAGGTCAGCGGACGAAATCAGATTACGGATTTTGAGGAGATTGTAGAGCTTGATACAGATTACATTATGAAATGGTCTGTTGTAGAAGATATCCGTATTATTTTAAAGACAGTTCGACTGGTTCTTCAGGGAGATGGAGAATAAGTATGATTGAAAAGTGAGTTTTTGGAGCTTATCACTGCAAAAACTCACTTTTTTGTTTATATCAATAGTTCTTGCAAAAGGAGAATGGACAATGGCAACGAGGATATTATTTGTAGAAGATGATGCGGCATTAGCCATGGGGACAGTATATGTGCTGGAAGGGGAAGGAATGCAGGTGACACAGGCAGCAGACTGCGGTTCGGCAAAACGGTTCTGGAGAAAGAATAAACAGGAGATTGATCTGGTACTGCTGGATGTAATGCTGCCGGATGGGGATGGTTTTTCTTTATGTCAATGGCTGAAATCGGAGAAAAGTGATGTACCGGTAATTTTTCTGACAGCATTGGAGGACGAGGGAAATGTGGTGCATGGATTACAGTATGGGGATGATTATGTGACGAAGCCCTTTCGGACCAAGGAGCTTGTGGCCCGTATCCGGGCAAATACCAGAAAATATACTGAAAAGGAGCGGAGGGAGACAAGGAACGCCGGTGCAGAGCAGGGGATATATCGGAACGGCAGATTATATTTCAACGAAAAGGAGATGAGTCTGTACCGGGATAGTACCAGAGTCGAATTGACAAAAAGCGAATACAGACTTTTTCAGATAATGATCCATCATGTGGGACAGATCCTGACGAGAGAGCAGCTCATGGAGCAGTTATGGTCTGTGGATGAAGCTTTTGTTGATGACAATACCCTGTCGGTTTATATGAGGCGTCTGCGGCAGAAGCTTGATTTTGAGGGGGAACAATCTTATATTACGACGGTTCGTGGAGTAGGCTACCGGATGGAACCGGTGGATGATGGAAAGGAAAGGTAAAATAAATGTTTCAGGAAAGATGTGTGAAACGATATTTATGGGAAAGCCTTTTGTCAGCAGGCTGCGGTGCAGTTGTGATCTTTCTGATCAGCAGATATCCCGGAGGGTTCTCCGTAGATTATAGTTTTTTTGCGGCGGCAGCGGCAGCGTTTGTCTGTTTGTGGATTTATGGATGCCTGTCACTGCACCAGCTGTGCCGTCAGATCGACCGGGTGGGAGATGTATTTGATGAAATATTGGCTGAAAGCTCCTTAGATTCCGATCAGAGAAGTTCAAAGGATATCTGGAGAAAGAGGCTGGTTCATCCGTTGGAGGAAGGAGCAGTGGGCAGACTGGAGAGTCGTGTGCTGGAGAGTGTTTCTGTGCTGGGACACAGGGAGATCAGTCATGCACAGGAGCAGAAATATCTGAAGGAGATGATGACAGATATTTCGCATCAGATCAAGACACCTCTTGCTGCGCTGCAGGTTTTCCTGGAGATATTTGAACGCAATCTGACGGAGGATAAGCTGCATCATATGGTACTGCAGGCACAGGAACAGGTAGAGAGGATACATTGGCTGGTTATGGGGCTGTTGAAGCTCACACAGCTGGAATCAGGGATGCTTCCGGTTGAAAAGACAGACAATGATCTGGAGGTAATGCTCAGGGAATGTGCCAAAAGAGTGGTCTGCAGCTTTCCGGACAAAAAATTAAATATTCGGTTTCAGGGACCTAAAGCGTGCAGCTTTTATTGTGAGAAGGAATGGCTGACGGAGGCATTTCAGAATCTCATCAAAAACTGCTGTGAATTTAGTCCACAGGAGGGGGAAATACTGATCAGGTGGGAAAAGACCCAGATGGCATTGACGGTACAGATCATGGACCGGGGGCCGGGGATTCCGGCGGAGGAGCTGCCAAAGATATTCAACCGTTTTTATCAGGTGAGAGGAGCCAGGGAAAGGGAGCATAAAGGTGTAGGGATCGGTTTATCCCTGGCGCGGGAGATCATTGAGAGGCAGGATGGAACGCTGGTGGCATACAGCAGCGTAGAAATGCCGACGTATACAAGGTTTGAAGCGGTATTCAGGCTTTCATAAGCTCGGAAAAGATTGGGAAAATGTTATATCTTACAAAACTGTAAGATATGATTCATGGGAATGTAAGAAGGTTCTGGTACGATGAATATATAAGTTGAGAGAAAGGATGGAGGAAAATATGGCTTTTTTAGAAGTAAAGGATCTTACCAGGATTTACGGAAAAAAAGAAAACCAGTTGACAGCGCTGGATCATGTGAGCTTTTCCATGGAGAGAGGGGAATTTGTAGCAGTGACAGGGGCCAGCGGTTCCGGAAAATCGACACTGCTTCACCTGCTGGGGACGATGGATGATGCCCAGGAGGGAACGGTTAAGCTGGAGGACGAAGATGTATTGGGCATGAAAGAAAAACAAAAGGCAGTTTTTCGAAGAAGAAGGATTGGATTTGTTTTTCAGGAATATAATCTGGTTCCTGTCTTAAATGTGGAGGAAAATATCCAGCTTCCGGTACGGCTTGACGGAAAACAGATGGACAAAGAATATTTGGGACAGCTTCTGAAGATTTTGGAACTGGAAGACAGAAAATATCATCTGCCGGAGGAATTGTCGGGGGGACAGAAGCAGCGCGTTGCCATAGGCAGGGCACTGGCCAATCATCCCAGTCTGCTTTTGGCTGATGAACCAACCGGCAATCTGGACCATCAAAACGGATTGGAGGTGATGGCATTATTAAAGCAGGCGGTGGAGCAATTTTCGTTGACACTTATCGTGGTGACACATGATCCGGGGATTGCTTCCATGGCAGACAGAGTGATCACATTGTCGGATGGAGTGATCATATCGGATGCCAGGGTAAAGCATGCACTCTCTTCGGATATTCTTTACAGTGATACAAAGGAACAGGCACCGTCCACGGAAGAGGAGGTGTAAGATATGAAGCAGCTTGGTTATTATCTGACATTGGTATTTCGGTATCGCAGGAAGCATCCGTTGGAGACTTTATATTCCCTGCTGGCGATCACGATTTCCGTGATCTTATGCTATTGCAGTATTACCGTTGGGTTTACCATCATGAATTATGGTTATGAATCGGCTATGGTGGAGCAGCATGGCTGCGAGATGGAGATGGATGATTTCCCGGTAGGGGCAACTGCGCTTGATGGGGATGATGAGTGGAAGCCGGAGGATTACCGCCGGATGCAGAAGAAGCTCGATAAGCTTCCGGAAGTACGGGAGACATACCTAAAAAAAGGATATACTGATTATATCGATGATGGGGGAAATGAAAAAAAGCAAGTGTATTATATCCTTTATGTGGGTGCGAAGGATCAATCCGATCTGCAGGGATGTGCCAGTCAGATAGAGAAGGATACGGGATATACGGTGCGTGTCAATTCTGACATTGCGGCTCATATGGGGCAGGGAACAGAGGAAGACAGCATGGCAAGATCGGCAGGCAATGCAATCGTGGCGATGATTGGTGCCCTGTTTGCCTCCTTTGTTATGTTAGTGATCCGCAATACCATGATGCTTCCGGTGCTGGAGCGCATGAAAGAGTATGGGGTGTTACGGTGTGTGGGTATGTCAAAGGGACAGCTCTCCTTTATGCTGGCCGTGGAAGGGATACTGTTGACACTTGTCAGTACCGTTTTGGGAACGGGGATAGGATTTGCTCTGTTACGAAGCTGTCAGGGATGGATCAACGACTGTCTGATGCTCCAGGTACCGGCAAGGTTTCATTTTTATCCTTTGGCTGTTTTATACAGCTGCCTGCTCTGCATCGGCGTGACACTTCTTGCTTTGATGGAGCCGGCGAGACAGGCGGGAAACCGGTCTGTTCAGGATACACTGCGTGGTGGTGTATATGGTTTGCGCAGAGGAAAGACGAAGAAAAAGGGGGAACGTCATCCTGTCAGTCATTTATTTGGAAGAATTTTTGGTGTGGAGTGGGAATATGCGGTGCGGAATATGACCCGTAATCCGGGAAGTCAGATCTATATGTTTATCGGTCTTTTTATCAGTATGGTATTATTTTCCGTTGTTTTCAGCAGTGTGGAGACAACGTATTCCACCTATGAGAACAGTACCCAGGGAACTCATGTAGAATATACGGAAGCCATTGAAGTGAAGGGAAACTGTTCCGTGGCAGAAAAAGAGAAGATCTGTCAGGATGTGTCCGGGCTGAAGGGGGTAAAAAAGGCAGGACTTTATCGTCCGGGAAATCTGTATCTTCCTGATTATCGTCAGAAAGAGCATTTTAAGTATGCAGGGGATGATGACTGGTACGGCTATCTGACGGCAATAGGATATGACCGGAAGCATCTGGATACCATAAAGAGTCAGATTGTATCGGGAGAGATTGACTATGATAATATGGTAAAGGAAAATGGTATCATTTTATGTGATTATAAATATAATCCCAAGGATGAGGATGGAAATGCGGTCAAGGAGGATATACGTCTTACCGACTATAAGGTGGGCGATAAGCTTCCGGTATTGACCAATGAGGCATGTAACCGGGTCGTCAGTCAGTTAAAGCTGATCGAGAAAAAGCTGGGAGAGGAACCGTCACCGCCTCAAGATGAATGGTTACCAAAAAAGTCAGCCGGATATCGTAAATATAAAAAGAGACTTAATAAATATTGGATGAAAGCAGAACAACTGACGAAGAAAACAGGATATCCTATACAGGACTATCAGGATATGATCAGGAGCTGGGGAAGTGATCATATTACGGGAGCATATTACATGAAGATGGTGTTGGAGCAGATTGAGGTAGACCGTGGCAATGTCGTACAGCTTCCAATCCAGGCCATCATTAAAGAGGACACGTATAATTCGGCATATCTGATGGACGAGTGGCTGGCAGGGGGACGTAATGTAGGTGTACTTATGGCCGATAAGACCTATGATCTGTATAGCACGGGTGTTGTGGCATTTACGGACAAGAATAAGACAGGTACCGGTTCAGTATATATTGGCATTGAACGTGATATCAGAGAGGCAGGAAAAGATCTGGCTGCTTACATTAAAGAACTGAATGCAAAGTCTGCCGATGTAAACTTTGTTTTGGTATCCGACCGGGACGGAAACGGTGATCTGTCGTGGTACGATGAGGACAAGGGGAACACAAAACGGGAGATGGAGCTGTTGGAGAAGGGAGGCATAGGAATCGGCATTTTTATTTTGTTTGTATGCCTGCTGCAGATATTCAATGTAACCGCAGCGGGGATGACTATGCGGCAGGAAGAGTTTTATCTGTTGTCCGTAGCCGGAATGTCAAAGGGACAGATGCAGAAAATGCTGATCCTGGAAAAGGCCGTAACCTGTCTGGCGGCAATTTTGGCCGGTGTTGGTACAGGCTATGGTCTGAGCTATCTGTTTATTGAAGTATTTTTGAATCAGGATGGTGGATTTGCCGATGGAACCGGAGGAATCTGCTTTGCCTGGCCGGCAGAGAAGATTGTGATCACGGCGGCAATTGTTTATGTGCTGTGTCTGTTATGCAGCAGGGGAAAACAAAGAAAAGAGAACCAGGGATAAAACGGAAGTAGAAGGTTTGGTATACGAAAAGGATAAATAAAAAAGAAGATTGTCAGAATATTCATATCTGACAATCTTCTTTTTATACTGGTTTTTACTGTTTTTACTCCGGCAGACAAAGGATGCGGATACGGTCGCAGGCAGTCTTTGATACGTGCCAGCGTGTAAAATAATCCTGAGCTTCCTTTTGATACTCCTCCGGAAGATTGTTTTCCATCCGCCACAGGTAGCGGCAGATCCGCTGGTAATGTAAAGGAAGCCAGTCAACATTTTGTTCCTTTGATTCCAGAGGGATAAATACCTCGTGGATCCCTGCATCTTTTTCCTGCTGGTAGATCTGCAGGAAAACCGTCAGGATACAGAATAATTCATTGTCCTGATTCTGGGACAGATTCTCCTGGGTAAAATGAAGGGCTTCGTCATATTTTCTATCATGGATCAGGGAAAGGAGCGTATCCACAGCGGTATCTTTCCCGGCAGCTTTCTGAGGCGAAGCTTCTGCCTGTGTAGCAATAAAACGGGTGCAGGCATCAATTTCCACCTGATTGTCCGGGCAGTATTCTTCCAGATAGGTTTTCCGGTATGTGTGATAGTCCTTTAGATTCTGTGCTCCACTGTCATGGAGTACCCATGGGGTCTCCTGATATGGTACGGCAATGCGATAACCGGCCCGGAGGAACTCCTGACACTGTGCCAGATCATAGAAATCCCAACCGGTGAACAGATCGGAGCGCCACAGAAAATCCTGCTGCGTCATCATTAAAAGACCGTCAACGGCTTCCACAGGGGTGAACGCACGTCCCTCGGGAATAGGAATATCAAAATATTCATCTGCCGTGGTGATCAGATGGGAACGAAGGGCTCCGGTTCTCATGGGATTGGACCAGATACAGCCGTTTTTATGAAGCTGTTTTGTCCCCACCATGCCGATCATACCGATCTGCGGATTTTCCTGAAAGATCGCCAGGGTATCCAAAAGAAAGTGCCTATTGAGGATCAGGGCATCCTGATGAAGATATACTTTGTACTTTGCATCGGTCTGGAGCATACCTGCATTGTATCCCTCAGCCATGGAGTTTGCACCACGGATCGGGAGTATGTTGACTACAAACCCCTCTGGTATTTCCAGTTGTTTGATATAGATCTCACATTCATGAAATGCAGATTCGCTGTCCGTGCATATAATAAAGCTGACCTTTTGTGCATTCATATAGGCATCTTCCTTTCTATGTTATTATTTCCTGCTTTTTTTGTTTTTGTTTTTCAAAAACAAATGCCATGTCTTTTCGGATCTTGTGATTAACACCAAGCCCGATACCGATCAGTGTATAGAAGATCGGTGACAATGCGACACAGGAGTCGTTCGTCAGAGAGAGGATCAGATAACCGATCACAGCACCTAAAATACCGACTCCGATAAATGTCATATATTCAGAGTAATGACATCTCCAGTAGATCAACAGAGAATCGATCAGGTACCATCCAAAGAAGATCAGCAGGGCGATCAGGGAAAGAACTCCTGTCTGCACGCCTACCTGCAGATACATACAGTGAGGCTTTGTGATCAGCTCGTTGATATGACCGGAGTTGTACATGCCAACTAAATCGTTATTTGGAAAAGCGATGATAAATGTATCGGGGCCACTTCCGAGGAAGAAATATTTCTTCAGAAGAGGAATTGTTCTGTCCCAGATATAACCACGCATATTTGCAAGCTTATAGTGCTTATCAAGATACGGAACACTGTCCGTGATACGGGCAAGCTTCATCATGGCGCTGTTGCCGCCACGGCAGTAGTAACCTTTCTGTCCCTCCGTGTTCATCAGATTGGATAAATACCACTGATATCCATCGATCGTCAGGATAAATCCCTGGAAGGTGTCATCACGGGATACACAGAAGGTAAACGGAAAACGGGGATCAGAGATGGCATAATTGACACCATCCTCGGAGAGTGCAAATGGGACATCCTTTTTGTTCCCGTCCTTAAGCTCGAAATAGTCGGCTCCTTTGGAGTCCTGAAGCATTTTGATCACCAGCTTATCCTCCTTGGTGACCTTGCCGTTTTCAGCAGCATTTTGATCAGCTGACTGATATACTACGGTGACATCGTTATCATTTGTCTGGATGTCTTTCAAAGCATAATATTCCGACTCGGATGTAAACATACCCTGCAGACGGCTGATCAGGACATTGTCATTCATATTATTGACTAAGAAGAATGCTGCGACCACCAGAACAATACCGGCAGCACCGATCTTCCAGTTTTTGATAAATACCTTTCGCATACATAACAGCATGACGAAGAGGGAGAAGATAAGAGCAACGATACCGGCACGGGACTGTGATCCAAACAGGATCAGCAGCATCGCAACGATCAGTAAAGCACTTGCAATACGTTGCCAGAGTTTCTTAACAGCGAACAAAAGTGTCAGTAATACAGGCACGGTCAATGCCACATAAAATCCTACATAGTTGGGATTATAAAGGGTCATATAGGGACGGCCGGGCTCAAAATTAAAGACCAGAGGATCGGTATAAGTAGATGGCTTGATCAGGCTCTGACCGAAGCTTGTCTGGAAAAAGTCATGGCGGAAGACCTGGGAAAGACCTAAAAATGCCATGACGGCAATACCGATCATAAACCAGTTCATGGTACGTTTGAGAGCAGATTCATTCTGCATGATATAAAAGCTGTAGTAAACCATAAGACCGTATCCCACAAGAACCCACACGGACTCGAACTGCTCAAAGATACCGGAAAAAGAAAAGCTGGAATACTTTGAGGCGATCGCTGATAATAAAGCCAGGGCACAGTATACAGCCATAGGGATCAGCTGTCTGATCCACAGAGGATCCTTTTCCGCAGAAAAAAACAGATACAGCATGCAGAAGATCACGTATACGCAGGCGATGATGATCCAGACCATTTTGAAATATAAGAAAAAGTCTGTGGTGTCAGCGTATGTGGTGTACCATTCAAACTGCTCCAGATTTGTATGATAGTTATGCATCATCGTGATCAAAGGAATGATCGCGAGAAAGGCAATGATTGGAAGCAGCAGCCCAAGAGGATATTTTTGCTCTTGCTGTGGCTGTTTTCGTTTGTTTTTGTTGTAAGACATAATTTCCTCCAGATAAATCATTTTTGTGGGGAAAACCCACATAATAATTATATACGTTTTTTATGGATTTCTCAACCAGAAAACAAAAAAGGTTTCCTGTTACTTCCTATGCTAATGTGATTTGCTCTTTCAAATTATTGTAATATATGTTATGATAACGGCAATGGTTTAGAAAAAGGAGCTCGAATAAGGGAGTTTCGAAGTGAGGATGGTTATGGATAATTATAATGGAGAAAAAGAAATGCCGGATCGGTATTCACTGCGGGGAAAGGTGTTCCACCGTCTGCGTGAAGATATTCTGTCCGGAAAGTATGCACAAAATGAGGAGCTTCGTGAGGCTGCGATCAGCAAAGCGATGGGCGTTTCCAGAACGCCGGTGAGGGAGGCCTTAAGACAGCTGGAGCTGGAGGGGCTTGTGTCGATCATTCCCAATAAAGGGGCTTATGTGAACGGGATCACGGCAAAGGATATTTTTGATATATATGAGATACGGTCTTATCTGGAGGGGCTTTGTGCCAAATGGGCATGCCGCAATATCACAGAGGAACAGCTGGATGATCTGGACGAGATCACATATCTCAGCGATTTTCATATCCAGAGAGAGCACTGGGAGCAGATATTTGAGCTGGATAACCGATTCCATCTGCTACTGTATAAGGCGTGTGGAAGTACGGTCCTTGAGCATATTTTGTCAGATTATCATCATTATGTGGAACGGGTACGCAAGAATACATTGTCTGCCCAGGGGCGTGCAGGCAAGGCTGCGCAGGAGCATAAGGCGATCCTGAATGCCGTACGGGAAAAGAATGAGGAGCTGGCAGAAAAACTTGCCAATGAGCATATTTATAAATCCCTTGAAAATATTAAAAAGCAGGGGATGGAGAATTTAATGAAATAAAAGGCGGGCACAGATGGTGCAGGAGCCTTGCGATCACAGGGGATAAACAGGGGAAAGAGTAAACATGGAAAGAGAAACAAAAAACTACGATCCATATAAAAGAACAATACTATTTTTTGCATCGCTCGTTAATATCATGCTGATGACAGTGATCTTTGCATATGCCTGGTATGGCTACTACGCATCGACTATGTATCAGCTTACATTCTATCGGAAAGGACATTATGCCCTGCTTGCATTATATGCATTGCTGATGTTTTTCTTTTCGACAATGTACGGGGGCTTAAAGATCGGGCAGCTTCGCCGGATCGAGGTAATGCTGTCGCAGTATCTCAGTCTGATATTTACAAATGTTGTGGCTTATTTTATCATTTGTCTTCTGGCATTCGGGCTGGTCAGACCGGGCTATCTGCTGCTGGTGCTTCTGGCAGAGATGGTTGTTTCCACAGTCTGGAATGTGATCATAATACATTTTTATAATAGGATCTTTCAGCCGTGGAAGATCCTGTTGATCTATGGTGAACGTCCGGCAGCAGATCTGGTATATAAGGTCGAGGCACGGAGAGACAAGTATGCCATTTACGATGCCATCAATATTGATGAGGGCATTGATGCCATCGCAGAGAAAATGATGTCATTTCAGGCGGTGATCATAGGGGATATTTCCGCTGTCAAGAGAAACGATATACTGAAATACTGTTATGCTCATAAAATACGTGCTTATGTGATCCCGAAGGTATCGGATATCATATTGATGGGAGCGGACAGGATCCATGTCTTTGACACTCCGTTTCTGTTATCCAAGGGTTATACCTTAAGCTTTGACCAGAGACTGGCCAAGAGAGTTTTAGATCTGGTGATCGCGATCCCGCTGACGGTCATCCTGTCACCGGTGATGCTTCTGACGGCATTGGCGATCAAGCTCTATGATGGCGGTCCGGTATTTTACAAACAGGTACGCTGTACCAAATATAACAGAGAGTTTGAGATCATTAAATTTCGCAGTATGATCGTTAATGCGGAGAGTGATGGTGTGGCTAAGCTGGCATCGGAAAACGACAGCCGGATCACACCGGTGGGCCGTTTTATCAGAGCTACCCGGATCGATGAGCTGCCACAGCTGCTCAATATTATCAAAGGTGACATGTCATTTGTGGGACCGCGTCCGGAAAGACCACAGATCATTAAGGAATATTGTGAGGATATGCCTGAGTTTAATTTCCGTACGAGAGTCAAGGCAGGTCTGACCGGATTTGCACAGGTATACGGAAAGTACAATACCACACCTTATGATAAGTTAAAGCTGGATCTGTTTTATATAGAAAATTATTCCTTCTGGATGGATCTGAAGCTGATCCTTATGACGGTCAAAACTGTTTTGAAAAAGGATGCCACAGAGGGCGTGGCCCAGGGGCAGATCACGGCGCAGAAAGAGGAAACGGCCCAGGAGCAGGAGTCGGTAGAAGAGCTTGTAAAGGAAATCGTCAAAAAATAGCGAGGGGCATGGTTACTATCATGAAAGCATTAATTGTTACAAGAGTCAGCGGGTTTCTTCCGCAGTTTGAAGCAAACAATGTGAAAATACTGCAGGAAATGGGCTTTGAGGTTCATTATGCGTCAAATTTCAATACAGTAGTATACGGAAAAGATAATCATCGCCTGGAGGGAATGGAACTTGTCTGTCATCAGATTGATTTCGAGAGGTCTCCTTTTTCTCCGGGCGTCAGAAAAGCATACGGCCAATTAAAAGAGCTGTTGGAGACGGAAAACTTTGACCTGATCCATTGCCATATGCCTATGAGCGGAGTGGTTGCCCGGATGGCAGCACAGGCGGTGAGGAGAAAAACAGGGCGTAAGGTGCCGGTACTTTATACGGCGCATGGTCTTCATTTTTATGAGGGAGCTCCGTTAAAAAATTGGATATATTATCCTGTAGAACGTTATCTGTCCCGATATACGGACAGATTGATCCTGATCAATGAAGAAGATTATAAAAGAGCACAGAATTTTCCGGTGAGAGGATCGGTGGAACGGATCATGGGTGTTGGAATGCAGCTTGATCGTTTCCGGGAGTGGGAAAAGAAGGATTATACCATAGGGAAGTCGGATACAAAGAAGGATATCTATGAGCGTTATGGTATTCCGGATAATTACGGTATATTGATCAGTGTGGGGGAGATCACTCAGCGCAAGAATCATATTGTAATGATCGATGCGATGAAAGAGCTGATGGATCTGCCTCTTGTCTATGTGATCTGTGGTTCCGGACCGTGGGAAGATAAGCTGAAACAGCATGTACGTGATATGGGACTGGAGAACCGGGTGAAATTTGCGGGATATGTGGAGCAGGTTCCGGCAATACTTCGTCAGGCAGACTGCTTTGTTTTTCCTTCCTTTCAGGAGGGGCTTCCCGTGGCCGTGATGGAGGCAATGGCCGTGGGGCTGCCGGTGATCGCGACAAGGATACGTGGTATTACAGACCTTTTGGAGCATGCAAAGGGCGGTTATCTGGCCGATGACTGGGAACCGGAAAATTATGCGGTAAAGGTGCGCCGGATGTTTTCGGAACGGGGAGGAAGAAGTGATGTTTCAAGAGAACAGAGACGGCAGGAAATGGGACAGTGGAATCGCAAAAAAGTTCAGGAATTTGCATTACCGGTGGTCGAGGAGAAGATGAGGACAATATATCAATCTGTGATGGAGGAGATCAATGAAAACGCTACAGATACTCATGTCAACTTATAATGGAGCAAAATATATCAGAGAACAGATAGATTCCCTGCTGGAGCAGGATTGCGAAGCAAAGGGAACAGCCTCCTTTTGCATTGTTGTACGTGATGACGGATCGTCCGATGGTACACAGGATATCCTGGAGGAGTATGCCGGAAGGTATCCGGAAAAGATATCCTGGTATCAGGGAGAAAATCACGGAGTGATCCGCAGCTTTTTTGAACTTCTTCAAAAAGCCGGAGCATCCGATTATTATGCCTTTTGCGATCAGGATGATTACTGGATGCCGGATAAAATGTCACATGCGGTCGAAACACTTCAAACCATAAAAAAGGATGGACCCGTGTTATATTGCTGCCGGCCGCGTCTGGTGGATCAGAACCTGCAGCCTCTGGAGTCCGAGATCAAAAGGCCCCCTATGCGTCCGGATTTTCGCAATGCCATGATCGAAAATATTGTGACAGGCTGTACGGCTGTGTTTGATCAGACCCTTCGGGATATGGTGGTAAAAGAGCTGCCGGAGTTTACGGTGATGCATGACTGGTGGCTTTACTTGATCGCTTCCTGCTTCGGGGAGATATATTATGATGAGACACCGTATATCTGTTATCGTCAGCACCAGGGAAATGTACTTGGCACCAAGACAAAAAAGATGGATGAATGGAAGATGCGGTTAAAGAGATTTCGTGGAAATCGTGGAAATATCAGCCGTCAGCTGGGAGAATTTATACGGATCTTTGGTGATACGGATCCCGGCAATGAGAATCTTAAGATGGCAGAAAAGTTTTTGGAAGCACGCAGATCCTTTTGGGCAAGAAAACATTTTCTCAAAGAGACAAAGGTTTACCGGCAGCGTAAAGAGGATGACAGAATTTTTCATATTATATTACTGCTTGGCAATTATTAATGAATGAGATCATACAGGAGGAAAGGTATCTGTTCATGAACATAATGACAAAAATCGGTGGTTTTTGCAGGGACTATGGGATATGGTATACCCTGAAAAAAGTTGCATACCGCAGTTATATCAAATATTATCTTGGCAAAAAATACTGTCCCCTTACGATATCTGAGGAGGAACGAAAAAAACAATCCCAATGGATCCCGGATAAAGCAGTAAAGATTAGCATTGTAGTTCCGTTGTATAATACAAGAGAGGATTTTTTCCGGGAGATGCTGGACTCGGTGACGGATCAGACATACAAGGACTGGGAGCTTTGCCTGGCAGACGCCAGTGATGATGAGGAATGCAGCCGGAGGCTCCGGCAGATCACAGAGGAGCTTTCCGTGGCAGATCACAGGATCCGTTATCAGAGACTTAAGGAAAATCACGGGATTTCTGAGAATACAAACCGGGCTATTGAAATGAGTACGGGGGATTATATTGCGTTGCTGGATCATGATGATATCCTGCATCCTTCCGCGTTGTTTGATGTGATGCAGGCGATCAATTATCATCAGGGAGAGTTTATTTATACGGATGAGCTTTCCTTTGATGGAACACCGGACCGTGTGCAGAATATCCATTTTAAACCCGATTTTTCACCGGAGAGCTTTCGCAGTAACAATTATATCTGTCATTTTTCTGTTTTTTCCAGATATTTATTGGAAAAAGTGGGTGGTTTTCAAAGAGAGTATGATGGCAGTCAGGATTATGATATGCTGTTGCGGCTCACGGATGAGGCAGACAACATTTACCATGTGCCAAAGGTAAGATATTACTGGAGGATCCATGCAGGGTCGGTGGCTTCCTCGACAGAGGCAAAGCCTTATACGGTCGAAGCGGGACGAAGGGCTTTGGAGGCTCATCTGATGAGAAAAGAGATCCGGGGAAATGTACAAAGTGCGGAGGGATATGGTCCCTTTTACCGGGTTCACTACGAGGTGCCGGAGGATACCAGGGTTCTTGTTATGGCAGAAACAGATGCAGTGGCAGGAGAATTAAAGCACAGTCTGAAGGGACTCCCGTACGGGATAGAGGTTTATGCTGTCAATCAGCCGCGGTTTGAGGTGGATGAAAAGAGATTCGATGTGATCGTATTGGTAAGAGACGGTTATCAGCCGGAGCAGACCGGGGCAGAATGGATGACTGAGCTTTTGTCATGTCTGATGCCGAAGGAGAATATGGTGGCAGCACCGGTGGTTTATGATAACCGGGGCAGAGTTTATCATGCGGGATATGGCTATAGTGAGTCCAGACCGGAGCAGATATTTAGTCTGTACCGGGGAGTGCCGCGAAAGGATCCGTCCTATATGTACCGGCTGGCTTTTCGTCAGAATGTTTCTCTGGTGGGAGGCGCGGTGCTGGCAGTCAGAGAAGATGTATACAGTGACTGGGTGGAAGAAAATCTGGAGGTTGGAACCCTGAAGTGGAACGGCTGGGGAGCCTTTTCGGACCAGACATGGTTTTCTCTCTGCTTAAAGGCCAAGAAAAGATGGGGAGACTGTATCTACACGCCCTATGTGTCTTTTGTAAAGAAGACGGAAGCGGTCAAAAGCCGGCGGCAGAAAAAATCGGGAAAGCAGAGGGAGCATTGGAGGATGTTTTTTGCCATGTGGGACCGGATGTTCAAGAAGGGAGATCCTCATGTTAATCCGGGCATGGAAGTGTTTGGAAAATATTATTTTCTGGGAAATGATCGCAATACTTTACATTTTTAATTGAGTGAGTTATGATATAATGAGCCTTAAGGGGCTCATATTAGGAGTTTCTTCGAAACTCCGGTATGCGCAGAAACCGTGCGCAGATATATGATATTTATGCTGCCATGGAAGGTGGCGGAATGGAGATTTATATGAAGTACGATTATCTGATAGTGGGAGCCGGTCTGTTTGGCGCAGTATTTGCCAGAGAGATGACGGATCTTGGCAGAAAATGCCTGGTGATAGACAAGAGAGATCACATTGCAGGTAATATTTATACGGAGGAGATCGATGGGATCCATGTACACCGTTATGGTGCCCATATCTTTCATACCTCCGATAAAAAAATATGGGAATATGTCAATCAGTTTACGGAGTTTAATCAGTATATTAATTCTCCGGTAGCTGTTTATGGGGATGAGTTATATAATCTTCCATTTAATATGAACACATTTAGCAGAATGTGGGGGATCCGGACGCCGGCACAGGCAAAGGAGATCATAGAACGCCAGATCAGGGAGGCAGGGATCGCAGAACCTGCCAATCTGGAGGAGCAGGCGATCAGCCTTGTGGGAACAGATGTGTATGAAAAGCTGATCAAAGGATATACACAGAAGCAGTGGGGACGGAAATGTACGGAGCTGCCGGCATTTATCATAAAGCGGCTTCCACTGCGTTTTACGTACGACAACAATTATTTTAATGACCGTTATCAGGGGATTCCGATAGACGGTTATACCAGGATGGTAGAACGGATGCTGGAGGGCATAGAGGTGCGTCTGGACACAGATTATTTCCGGGTGCGCCATGAGATTGAAGCGGATACAACGGTATATACAGGACCGATTGATGAATATTTTGACTATAGTCTGGGACATTTGCAGTATCGCTCCCTTCGTTTTGAAACGGAGAAGATGGAGTGCGAGAATTATCAGGGGAATGCCGTGGTAAATTATACGGCAGCAGATGTGCCGTATACCAGGATCATTGAGCATAAGCACTTTACCTTTGGAAAGCAGCCTGTGACAGTGATCACCAGAGAGTATTCATCGGAATGGAAACCGGGGGATGAACCATATTATCCGGTGAATGATTCCAGAAATACGGAGCTTTACCGTAAGTATCAGGAGCTTGCCGGGCAGGAGCAGGGCTTGATCTTTGGGGGAAGATTGGGACAGTATCAGTATTTTGATATGGATAAGGTAATTGCTTCTGCTTTGTCATGTGTACAGTCGCAAAATAAATAAAAGGGGATTTTGTGACAGAGGAGAAAGGATATCAGCATATATGGGGCGATAGCGGATATAGAAAGGCAGGGAATAATAATGAGATCCGTTATGAAGCGTATGATGGTAATGTTAGTGATCGCAGCTGTTCTGACTGTTCAGATGCCGGGGGAAGCAGCGGCGGTGGGTAAACCGATCGAGATGACATTGAATTACAGTACTATTCTGGTCAAGCTGCATGGGAAGCAGACCTTAAAGGTTTCTTCCATTGCACCAAGTGGGGCCAGCAAATCTGTGAAATATGAGATTGCGAATCGCAAGGTTGCATCCGTAACAAAAAAGGGAGTTATCAAAGGAAAAAAGATTGGAGTAACGACGATCCGTGTTACCTCCAAAAAGAATAAATCCCTTAGAAAACTTGTAAAGGTGATCGTAGCGGATTATGTGCCGACCAAGGTGAAATTGTCTGCGGCTTCGGTGAAAATGAAGGTTGATCAGAAAAAGACACTGAAAGCGACAGTAACGCCGAAAAAGGTGCTTGCTGCCAATAAAAAGGGCACCTGGATCAGCTCTGATGCAGAGATTGTGTCAATATCTTCTAAGGGTGTCATGGTGGCACATCGGGAAGGAACAGCTACGATAACATTTGTTACGTTCAATGGAAAGAAAGCAGCCTGCGCGGTGTCTGTAGATGCGCAGGGAGGCATACCGGCACCGTCCGCACCACAACAGACACCGGCAGTACCGGCTTCAGGAGGAACGATCACCACAGCACCGGCTTCCGGATCCTCTGTTAGTGCAGGGATTGTGAGCGGAAGTGCAATGGAATTATAAAACAAATTTAGCACTCCTTTGACAGGAGTGCTAAATTTGTCTTGACATTTTTTTAAAATAGTAATAAGATATCTACCAGAATGATTGTTAGCAGTCGAAAGCGGTGATTGCTAATCAACAACAAGGTAGATATTTTTTTGTAAAGAATATGTATAATAAAATGCGAGTTTAGGAGGTTGTTATTATGCAGATGGAAAAGGGTAGTTTATCAATCGAGTCAGAGAATATGTTCCCGATCATTAAGAAATGGCTGTATTCAGACCATGATATTTTTGTTCGTGAGCTGGTATCCAACGGCTGTGATGCCATCACGAAGTTAAAAAAACTGGAGGTCATGGGAGAGTATGATTTCCCGGAGGATTATAAGGCAAGCATCCAGGTTGAGGTCAGCCCGGAGCATAAGACATTATCCTTCACAGATACCGGTATCGGTATGACGGAGGCTGAGGTTAAGGAGTATATTAACCAGGTGGCATTTTCCGGTGCAACAGATTTCCTGGAGAAATATAAGGACAAGACAAACGAGGATCAGATCATTGGTCACTTTGGTCTTGGTTTTTATTCTGCATTTATGGTAGCAGATAAAGTAACGATCGATACATTGTCATGGCAGAAGGATGCCACTCCGGTTCACTGGGAGTCAGAGGGCGGCATCAATTTCGAGATGTCCGACGGAGACAAGAAAGAGGTTGGTACAAAGATTACCCTGTACCTGTCAGAGGACAGTGTGGAGTTTGCCAATGAGTACCGTATTAAAGAGATCATTGAGAAGTATTGTTCCTTTATGCCGGTCAATATTTACCTGTCCAAGGAAGGTGCGGAGCAGGAATATGAGACGATCGATGCAGCAGATATCCGCGAGGACGATGTGGTCGTAGAGAAGTTTACGGAGGAAGCCAAGACAGAGGAGAAGGAGAATGAAAACGGTGAGAAAGAGACCGTAGAGATTTCTCCTGCCAAAGAGAAGGCAAAGATCAACAAGAGACCGGTATCCCTGAGTGATACCACACCTCTCTGGATGAAGCATCCGAATGAGTGTACTGATGAGGAGTACAAGAGCTTCTATAGAAAGGTGTTCAACGATTATAAGGAGCCTCTTTTCTGGATCCATCTGAATATGGATTATCCGTTTAACTTAAAGGGTATCCTTTACTTCCCGAAGGTAAATACCCAGTATGACAATTTAGAGGGTGTAATTAAGCTGTATAACAATCAGGTATTTATCGCAGATAATATTAAGGAAGTCATTCCGGAGTTTCTGATGCTCCTCAAGGGCGTGATCGATTGTCCGGATCTGCCGATGAACGTATCAAGAAGTGCGCTTCAGAATGATGGCTTTGTCAAGAAGATTTCCGATTATATTACCAAGAAGGTAGCAGACAAACTGTCAGGTATGTATAAGGTAGATCGCGAGAATTATGAGAAATACTGGGATGATATCAGTCCGTTTATCAAATTTGGCTGTCTGAAGGATCAGAAGTTCCAGGAGAAGATGAAGGATTTCATTATCTTTAAGAATCTGGATGATAAATATATCACACTGCCGGAGTATGTAGAGAACATCAAGGGCAAAGAGGACAGTGAGCAGCCGGAGGTTGTTGATGCAGAGGATGTTGCCAAGGAGGAAGCCGGTGAGGAGACTGCCGAGAAGGAAGAGGAGCCGACAACTGTTTATTATGTCACAGATGTCCAGCAGCAGAGTCAGTATATCAACCTCTTTAAGGAACAGGGAATGGATGCACTGATCCTGGCACATACCATTGATCAGCCGTTTATCACACAGCTGGAGCAGAGCGAAGATGTCAAGGTACATTTCCAGAGAATTGACTCAGATATTTCCGATTCCATGAAGGAAGAGGGAGACGAGGAAACACTGAAGAAGCAGACCGAAACCCTCAGCGATGTATTTAAAAAGGCTCTGGGTAAAGATCAGCTCGAGGTACAGGTTCAGAATCTCAAGAATGAGAATATCTCCTCTATGATCACTCTGTCAGAGGAAACACGTCGTATGCAGGATATGATGAAGATGTACAGCGCCGGTGGCATGGGAATGGATACAAGTATGTTTGGCGGCGGAGAGACATTGATCCTCAATGCCAACAACGCATTAGTGAAGTATATCCTTGACAATACCGAGGGAGAGCATGTGGATATGTTCTGTAAGCAGCTTTATGATCTGGCAATGCTTGCCAACAAGCCGTTATCTGCAGAGGAGATGACACAGTTTGTTTCCAGAAGTAATGAGATCATGCTTCTGCTGACACAGGAGTGATCGCTTTGATGTTATCCTCCTGCGTGACAAGCTGTTAAGAGACAGAGATTAATACCTGAAATATGGGATAATTGCCGGTTTTTGGAGACAGATGAAGTCTTGTCTTCATAAACCGGTTTTTTTGATGCAGTGACCGGATTAAACCGGTATTAATGAAGAAAATTCTCATAAAGACAAAGCTGGGAAAATATGCACAAACATATGGAAAATATCCTGTAGATATTTGACATTTTTTCTTTGATAAAATTATTGACCAGTGGTCATTTTTGTGATATCATACCCTGTAGATTGAGAAAATGACTACTGGTCATTTTTTGAAAAAGAAAGAGAAAGGAAGGAATGACATGAAGAAACTTGCAGAATTTATCACCAAGCACAAGAATATTATCATCCTGCTTGCCGTGATACTGTTGATCCCAAGTGGAATCGGTTATGTTTCTACGAGAGTTAATTACGATATCCTGAGTTATCTGCCGGACAGTCTTGAGACGGTCAAGGGACAGGATGTCATGGTAGATGAATTTGGAATGGGAGCGTTTTCCATGATCGTCGTGGAGGATATGTCCATGAAGGATGCGGCTGATCTGGAAAAGAAGATCGAGGCGATCGATCATGTGGAGGATGTCCTCTGGTATGATGATGCACTGGATATTTCCGTTCCAACCAAGATGATGCCAAAGAAGCTGAAGGATGCATTCTTTAACGGGGATGCCACTATGATGATCGCGCTGTTTGATAATACTACATCAGCCGATGACACCATGGATGCCATTGCAAATATCCGAAAGACTGTTGGAAAGAAAGCGTTTGCCGCCGGAATGTCCGGAGTCGTAACGGATATTAAAGACCTGGCATTAAAGGAGATGCCGGTTTATGTAATGATCGCCGGAGCTCTGGTGCTCCTGGTACTTCTGATCACCATGGAGTCTTTTGTAACACCGTTCATTTTCCTGGTGAATATCGGTATGGCGATCGTCTATAACCTGGGAAGTAATCTGATGCTGGGAGAGATATCGTATATCACCCAGGCGCTGGCCGCGGTGCTGCAGTTAGCCGTGACCATGGATTATTCCATCTTCCTGCTGGAAAGCTACGAGGCGAATAAGGAGAGATTCCCGGGAGATAACAAGCGTGCCATGAAGCATGCCATTACCAATACATTCGTATCTATATCAAGTAGTTCACTGACAACGATCGCCGGTTTTCTGGCACTTTGCAGCATGACTTTCCGTCTTGGTACCAACATCGGTATCGTCATGTCAAAGGGTGTTATCATCGGTGTTATTGCCTGTGTAACAGTGCTTCCGGCATTGATCCTTACATTTGATAAGGCAATTGAGAAAACTTCTCATAAATCTCTCTTGCCAAATCTGGACGGTCTGTCTAAGATAGTTGTGAAGTATCACTGGGTTGCGCTGGCGCTGTTTGTGCTTTTGATCGCACCGGCAGCCTACGGTAATGCAAATTATAAGATTTATTACAATATCGATTCTTCATTACCAAAGACCATTCCGAGTGCCATTGCAAATGACAAGCTCTCCGAGGAGTTTGATATGAGTAATATGCATATCGTCCTGATGAAAAACGGAGACCTGTCTGCAAAGGACAAAAAGAACATGAGCAATAAGATCGAGAAGGTCGATGGAGTAAAATGGGTGATCGGTCTCAGCTCCATGATCGGGTCGAATATGCCGGAGAGCATGATCCCGGACAGTCTGCGGGATATCTTACAGACAAAGGATTATGAGCTGATGTTTATATGCTCCGATTATAAATCGGCGACGGATGAGGTCAATGCACAGATCGCCGATATCAATAAGATCGTAAAGAGTTATCAGAAGGGAGCCATGGTTATTGGTGAAGCACCGCTGATGAAGGATCTGCAGGATGTTACCGATGTGGATCTGAAGAATGTAAATACCATTTCCATTGCAGCGATCTTCCTGATCATCCTGATCACGTTTAAATCAATCTCTATCCCGATCATACTTGTATCTGTGATTGAGTTTGCGATTGCCTGCAATATGTCGGTTCCGTATTATACCAATACTTCACTGGCGTTTGTTACAAGTATCGTTATCGGAACCATTCAGCTTGGTGCAACTGTGGATTATGCGATCCTGATGACCAGCCGTTATCACAAAGAGAGGATCAACGGTGCAAGCAAGGCAGAGGCTGTCAGCATTGCACATAAGACCTCGATCAAGTCGATCCTGACCAGTGGTTTTGGATTCTTCGCCGCAACCTTTGGCGTAAGTCTCTATTCCCAGATCGATATGATCAAGTCTATTGTTACACTCCTTGCAAGAGGTGCTGTGATCAGTATGGTGGTTGTTATCTGCATCCTGCCGGCAATGCTGTGGCTGTTTGACGGGGTGATCGTACGAACCTCTTTGGATATGCGCAAGGCTGGTATTGTTCAAAGAGAGAAAGAAGCGAAGAAGGCAAAGTTATCATAGATTAGCGAAAAGGAAATAGTGTGAAAATAAATTTTTCACACGACAAATTTGTGCCTGTGGCCCAAAGCTTGCAGGCTGAGAAAAGAATGGAGGATTATTATGAGAAAGAATATGAAACGAATCCTGGCATTAGGTTTAACAGGTCTTTTGACAGCCGGCCTTCTTACCGGCAGCGTAGAATATGCCGGCCACACATTTACAGTAGATGCCATGGCTGCCAGTGTATCAAATGAAAAGGTGAAAACAAATGAGTCCGGCGGACTGGATAAAGATGAGGTATCCAAGCAGGAGACCGTTTATGTCAATACAGATGCTGCAGGCAGTGTGAAGGATATAGTAGTTTCCGACTGGCTGAAAAATTCCGGCATCAATGGCAGCGTGAAGGATGTGTCAGATCTGACAGATATCGAAAATGTAAAGGGTGACGAGAAGTTCGAGCAGAACGGAGATAAGCTTACCTGGAATACGGGAGATCAGGATATTTACTATCAGGGCAAAACAGATAAAGAGCTTCCTGTCAGCATGAAGATCACTTACAAACTGGATGGCAAGGAGACAGCGCCAAAGGATCTGATCGGAAAGAGCGGAAAGCTTGAGATGACCATTAAATATACAAATCATTCTAAGCAGACGGTTTCTCTGGCAGGCAAGCAGACGGATCTTTATACACCGTTTATGATGGTAACAGGCATGATCCTGCCGGTGGACAATTTTCAAAATGTAACGATCGACAATGGTACTCTGGTATCTGAGGGAGACAATGATGTCGTTGTTGCGTATGGTTTTCCGGGACTGGCAGAGAGCCTGGATCTTGACAATCTTGATTTTGGTGATGACATGGATATTGATACCTCCAAGATCAGCGACAAGATCACAGACACTGTAACCATCAAGGCAGATGTGAAGGATTTCGAGATGAATTCCACTTATACGGTAGCAACCAATCAGCTTTTCAATGAGCTTGATTTTGATAAGATCGATGATATGGATGAGCTTACAGACAAGATCGATGATCTGACCGATGCATCTTCACAGCTTGTCAACGGAACAGAGAAGCTTCATGACGGAACAGAGAAGTTAAGTGACAGCTTTTCTGAGTATGCCGATGCAGTCAAGAGTGCGAAGGACGGTGTATCCACATTGAAGGATGGTACCGGCACATTAAAGACCGGTATTGTAAGCTATACAAAGGGAACTGATAAGCTTTTGAAGGGTGTTACCACTTATGTAAACGGTGCCAAGACATTGTCAAAGGGTGTGCAGGCTTACACCTCAGGTACAAGTCAGCTGGTGGATGCCATCAATCAGCTTCGTACCGCAACAAAGGATCTGCCGGCACAGTATGAGCAGCTTGGAAGCGGTGTTGACACCTATGTAGCTTCTGTTAATAAACTTCTTGCAAAAGAGAACATGGATCAGATGACTACAGGAACCAAGAGCCTGAAGGACGGCATTGGCCAGCTGGACGATGGTCTTGCAGCAGCACAGGCAGGCGTTACACAGATCAATGCAGCAGCGTCACAGCTGAAAAAGACAGATGAGCTGGATCAGTGCGTTGCCGGTTTACAGGCGATGGCACAGCAGTATCAGGCAGCAGCAGAGGCAGGAGACGCCAGTGCAAAGCAGGCAGCCGCTGCATTACAGGGTGCGATCCAGTATATCCAGGGCGGTGAGCAGGTAGCAGCCGCTGTCGATGCCGCTACAAACGGCAAGGCAGACGGAGATGCTGACAAGAATGGTGCAGCGGATCTGGCAGCAGCGCTTGCAACCATGAAGGCCGCAACAGACAAGACATCTACAGGAACAAACCTTTACACAGGAGCAGCTTCTCTGGAAACAGCAGCAGGTACCATGTCCGGATATGCAGCACAGCTTCGTGACAGCTCCAAGGCACTGACCGATGGAAATGCACAGATGAAGGCAGGTGTAACTCAGCTTTCTGAGAGCATTGGCAAGATGGATACAGCAGCAGGTACACTGACCAGCAACAATAAAGCTTTGAATGATGGTGCATCCGGTCTGATCAAGAATGCTTCCACGATCACCAAGGGAGCCAAGAAGCTTACCGGCAACAGCGACAAGCTTCGCAAGGGTGCGGTTACTCTGGATCAGGGAACCGGCAAGCTGTTTGCAGGTATGACGAAGCTTGTCAATGCAACCGGCAAGGTTTCTGACGGAATTAACAGCCTCAATGATGGTGCTTCTACCTTAGAGGATGGTATGAAAGAGTTTGATAAGGACGGTATCACAAAGATTGCCGATGCTGTGACAGAAATGCTTGACAGTGCAGATGATCTCAATGACAGACTTTCCAAGATCAGCAGTATTTCCGGTGATTACACAAGCTTCAGTGGAAATGCCGATGGTATGGATGGCAGTGTGAAGTTCATTATGGCAACAGAAGAACTCACTGCAGATGAAGATTAATGAGATAGGAAGCTTTTAAGACCGTCCGGAATACCGGTTTCGGGCGGTCCTATAGAAATGGGGAATTATATGGGCGAGCGTGTCGAAGAAAAAAAGAAGCAGAAGCAGGAAGCCCTTCTGATGTCGGCATTCGAGCTCTTTACCTCCAAGGGGATCAATAACACCTCCATATCCGATATTGCCAAACAGGCAAAGATGGCGAAGGGAACCTTTTATCTGTATTTTAAGGATAAATATGATATCAGGGACAGACTGATCGCCAATAAGGCAAGCCGCCTTTTTGAGAGGGCGGAAGAGGCGATGCGGCAAGAGGAATTTTCCGGTCTGGAAGAAAAAGTAGTGTTTCTTGTAAATCATGTGGTGGATCAGCTTGATGAAAATAAAGCGTTGATGCGTTTTATTTCCAAAAATCTCAGCTGGGCTGTATTCTCTCATATCCGTATCAGTAATATGGGAAATATCAAATGTATGGATATTTTTGATGAGATACTGGGAGAGTCCGAGCGGAAATTCCGGCAGAAGGAGCTGATGATCTATATGATCGTGGAGCTTGTTAGCGCATCCTGTTATAGTGTGATCCTTTATGGAACGCCATGTAGTCTGGAGGAATTAAAAGCAGAGCTTGACAAAACGATATGTGGACTGCTGAAGCAGTTTGAAGTACAATAATAAAAGGGATCTCTGGTTGACGGAGATCCTTTTTTGTGTATAGGAAAATTTAGCCCTTTTTTGTCTGTCTTGCGTTTTACACAAAAATATGGCATCATAAAATAAGATAATGGACGGAAGGCAGGAGGAAAAATTGAACGAAGGACTTCAGGAATACGCAAAACGTCTGAGAGAGACGGGACAGCTGGAAGGGGCTGCGTATGCTGAAATGATACGTTTCCGGGATGCACAGCTCATGGAGCTGGTAAGTCAGTATGCTGTGCAGACAAGGCTGGATCAGGCGGCTCAGGGGATTCAATGGATGGGTACGATCGATCTGTCCTCTTATTGTAAAAATGACTGTTATTATTGCGGCCTGCGCCGGGATAACCGGTTTGCGGAGAGATACCGCATGAGTCTGGATACAGTGCTTGACTGTTGCGAAAGAGGTCTGGAGCAGGGCATTACCAATTTTTTGCTTCAGGGTGGAGAAGATTTATGGTATACGCCGGACCGGATCACGGAAATGATCCGCAAAATGAAAAAAATGTCAGGAGATATGACTATATTCTTATCTCTGGGAGAAAGATCCCGGGCGGTGTATCAGACATGGAAACAGGCAGGAGCGGACGGTTATCTTTTGTGTTATCAGACATCTGATGATCGTTTTTATCGCCGGCTTCATCCGGCTAAAATGTCACTGCTCAGGAGAAAGCAATGCCTGTGGGAGCTGAAAGAGATCGGCTATTTGGTTGGGACAGGTCTGATGGTGGGAACCCCGTATCAGCGTGTAACCAATCTGGCAGATGAGTTTGCATTTTTGAGACAGCTGACACCCGATATGATGATATTGGAAATCTTTTTGGCATCGGAGGGGACTCCTTTTGAAAAAGAGAGAAACGGTGTATTGGATCTCACATATTTTATGATGTCCCTTTTGCGTCTCTCATTTCCGAAGATATATATGCCGGTGGCGCAGACAGTGGAGATGCTTGACAGAAATGGAATTGTGCAGGGAATCGGAGCGGGAGCGGATATTATTCCGGTGGACCTGACACCGCCGGAACAGAGGAGCCAGTACCATTGTTATCACAGACATATGATGCGGGGAAAGACCGGCATTGAAGATATATTGCAGTTTCAAAAAAATATACAGGAGGAGCAGTATGCGATTGCGGGTATGCATGAACACATCTGCAGGCGCTGAGGAGCTGTTGAGAGAGCTTCGGCGGGAGGGTGCTGCTATTGTGCCTGACGGGGAAGTATATGATGCGGTTCTGGTATGTCTGGATGGACAGGAGGATATGTATACGAGACTTGCTGATATTTGCAGAGAGAATACATGTCCGGTAGTTGTGGCAGGGTATGGCGGGCTGGTTTCTTATTATGAGGAGATACGATGTCTGGAAATGGGAGCGGACGATTATATTCCGGTGACGGCGCCTGTGCCGGTGCTGATCCTGCGGATTCAGAGGCTGCTGCGGTTATATAACGGAGCTTTCGGTGGCTTTCACTGCTGGCGGGGGTTTCTGGAGCTTTGTGACAGACGGGATTATGAATGGCAGGGAAAGGCTCTGGGGTTGACAGAAAAAGAATATCAATTATTTCATTTGCTTATAGGCAGCAGGGAGCAGATGGTCGCAACGGATGAGTTATTGGAAAAGATATGGAAACGGGAAGATACGGTCAATAAAGATGTTATCAATACCATGATACGGAAGCTGCGAAAGAAACTTAACGGAACCCCTTTTCGGATCGTGAATTGCTATGGAAAAGGATATGCCTTGAAACGTGATGACAGTAAACGCAATGTTTGAGACAATATACGGATATTTATTGCGTATATTGTTGTATATACTGTGAGAAAAGAAAGATGGAAATTCCGTTTAAAATATTATTATGGCGGCAGAAAATGCCGGGAAAGGTATGGTGTGCTTATGAAATTTACAAAGATGCATGGGTGTGGGAATGATTATGTATATGTGAATTGTATGGAAAAGATGATAGAGGATCCGGCAAAGGTATCTAAATTTGTCAGTGACCGTCATTTTGGAGTGGGTTCTGACGGGCTGATCTTAATTTGTCCTTCGGATCAGGCAGATTTCCGAATGGCAATGTACAATGCAGACGGATCTGAGGGAGAAATGTGCGGAAACGGGATCCGGTGTGTGGCAAAGTACGTCTATGATTATGGCCTTACAGATAAAACCAGCATTTCCGTAGAGACAAAGGGCGGTATGAAATATCTGGATCTGACGGTAGAAGAGGGGAAGGTTCAGATGGTCAAGGTCAATATGGGATCTCCGATCTTAAATCCGGCACAGATACCAATCCTTTCAGAGAAAGAGCAGTTTATTGACGAGCCGGTGGAGGTAGATGGAGTTGTTTACCGGATGACAGGAGTTTCCATGGGAAATCCCCATGTTGTGACATTTGTGGAGGATACTTCGGCACTGGATCTGGAAAAGATCGGACCGTCCTTTGAAAATCATAAGCTGTTCCCGAAACGGATCAATACCGAGTTTGTTCAGGTGTTAAACGACCATGAGATCAATATGAGAGTCTGGGAGCGTGGGTCCGGAGAGACACTGGCATGCGGAACAGGCACATGTGCTTCTGCTGTGGCATGTGTTTTAAACGGCAAAACAAAGGAGCATCTGACCGTTCATCTTCTGGGAGGAGATCTGGAGATTTTTTATGACCGGGAGAACGATACCGTGTGGATGACCGGACCGGCGAGCGTTGTTTATGACGGAGAGCTTAGTGAAGAGTCCATGAAAAAGATCAAATAATGAAACAATAGAAAGGAAGAAGATATCATGCAGTTAAAGACATTGTTGGAGGATATGGAATATCAGGTGGTACAGGGAAATACCGATCAGGAGATTTCTGCACTGATCTACGATTCCCGCAAAGCGGCACCGGGAGCTGTATTTGTGTGTATATGTGGAGCCGTCCGGGATGGTCATGACTTTGCAAAGGAAGTTACGGAAAATGGTTGTCCTGTCCTGATCGTTCAGAAGGATGTGGAGGTGTCGGCAGATGTAACTGTGATCCGGGTGGAGGATACCAGACTGGCACTTGCACAGGCGTCAGCAGCATTTTTCGGCCATCCGGCAAGAGAGCTTACCACCATTGGTATCACCGGAACAAAGGGAAAGACCACGGCGACTTATATGGTTCGTTCCATATTGGAGCATTCCGGCTACAAGACGGGACTGATCGGAACCATCGAAACCATTATCGGAGAAGAGAAGATTCCGTCCGCCAATACGACGCCGGAGTCCTATGTGGTGCAGGAATCCTTCCGTAAAATGGTGGATGCCGGCTGCAAATGTGTGGTTATGGAGGTGTCCTCACAGGGACTGATGCTTCACCGTGTCAGCGGCTTTGTCTTTGACTACGGTATCTTCACCAATCTGGAGTCGGATCATATCGGACCGAATGAGCATAAGGATCTGGCGGATTATATTCACTGCAAGAGCCTGCTGTTCAGACAGTGCCGTCAGGGTATTTTTAATGCAGATGATTCTCATTTGGAGGAGATCCTGCAGGGGCATACCTGCAAGGTGGAGACCTATGGATTTTCGGAGAATGCCGATCTGCGTGCTTCGGATGTGCACCTGATGGATAAGGGAGGCACTTTGGGAGTGGCATATCATATGAGCGGTAAGCTGGATATGGATGTGGAGATTGATATTCCGGGAAAGTTCAGTGTTTACAATTCCATGACAGCCATTGCAATCTGCCGTCACTTTGGAGTGAAGGAGGAGACGATTCTGGATTCCCTGTCCAAGATCCGTGTCAAGGGACGTGTGGAGATCGTGCCGGTTTCTTCGAAGTTCACACTGATGATCGATTATGCGCATAATGCAATGAGTCTGGAGAGCCTGCTTTCTACTCTGAAGGAATATCATCCGAAACGCCTTGTATGTCTGTTTGGATGTGGTGGAAACCGTTCCAGAGACAGACGTTTCCAGATGGGCGAGGTATCCTCAAGGCTTGCCGATCTGACCATTGTCACCTCGGATAATCCAAGGAATGAGGAGCCACAGGCAATTCTTGATGATATCGTAACAGGTGTCAAAAAAGCAGATGGAGAATATGTTACGATCATTGACCGTGCAGAGGCGATCCGTTATGCCATTGAGAATGCCAGAGAGGGAGATGTCATTGTGCTAGCAGGTAAGGGACACGAGGATTATCAGGAGATCAAAGGACAGAAGCATCATATGGATGAGCGTGAGCTGGTTGCCGATGTGGTGAAGGATGGTAATTTCTTAAAGTAATGGGAAATGGGGAAACATATGATATTTGCAGATGTGATCGTAGATATATCCGTAAAAAGCCTTGACCGGCCGTTTCAGTATATTGTGCCGGAGGAAATGCTGGATGATGCGGTGATCGGAGCCATGGTGATCATTCCCTTTGGCAGTGGAAACAGGGAGCTAAAGGGATATATCATCGGCCTGTCCGGTGAGGCAAAGTTTGATGTCCATAAGACAAAGGAAATAAAGGAAATCGTGAAGCAGGGAGTGGTTGCAGAATCACACCTGCTTTCCCTTGCTTATTGGATCAAAGAAAATTACGGCTCTACCATGAATGATGCCATTAAGGCAGTGCTTCCGGTGCGCCGGGAGATCAAAAAGAAGATCAGCCGGACGGTATACCCTCTCGTGGTACGAAGTGAAATGGAACAGCTTCTGCAGGAGTGTGCCAGAAAGCATTACAAGGCAAAGGTGAGAGTGTTGCAGGCGCTTCTTGATCAGGAGGATTATGAAGAGGGTGTTTCCTATGAGGAGCTGCAGAGAGAATATAAGGCAACTCCCGCGGTGCTCCGTAGTCTGCAGGAGCAGGAGGTGCTTCGGATATCGGAAAACCGACTGTACCGGAATCCGGTGCATCAGTCAGGAATATCAGATCGGCCGCCGGTGCTGAATGAAGAGCAGCAGTTGATCGTTGATGCGGTGACAAAGGATTATCTGGCGGGAGTCCGTAAAACATATCTGATCCATGGTGTGACCGGCAGCGGCAAGACAGAGGTTTATATGGGGATCATTGAGCAGGTGATCGCGCAGGGGCAGCAGGTGATCATGCTGATCCCGGAGATCGCCCTGACTTTTCAGACGGTCAGCCGGTTTTACCGCCGGTTTGGAGAACGGGTTTCGGTCATGCATTCCCGGTTATCCCAGGGGGAGAAATTTGACCAGTTTGAGCGGGCAAAGGCGGGAGAGATTGATATTATGATCGGCCCGCGGTCTGCCTTGTTTACGCCCTTTGAACGGTTGGGGCTGATCGTGATGGATGAGGAGCATGAGACAAGCTATCAGAGCGAGATGCCGCCGAAATATCATGCCAGAGAGGTGGCGGTTCACCGGGCGGCCATGACAGGAGCCAGTGTGATCCTCGGCTCGGCAACACCGTCTCTGGAGTCGTATTACAGGGCACAGAAGGGCAGGTATCAGTTATTTACACTGACTCATCGCGCCGGAGGTGCTGTGCTTCCAAAAATCTGGGTGACGGATCTGCGGGAGGAGCTGGAACGGAAAAACCGCTCCATATTTGGAGGTAAACTCACAGAGCTGATGGAGGAGCGTTTACAAAAACGGGAGCAGATCATTTTGTTTCTGAACCGGCGCGGGTATGCGGGATCGGTGTCCTGCAGAAAATGTGGTGAGGTGTTAAAATGTCCCCATTGTTCCGTTTCTTTGACTGCACATATGCGGTATGGCCGGCTGGATCAGATGGTATGTCATTACTGTGGATATCAGACACCAATGCCGGCGGTATGTCCCGAATGTCAGTCGAAATATATCGGTACCTTTGGAATCGGAACCCAGAAGGTAGAGCAGATGGTACGGGAACGATTTCCGCAGGCAGGAGTGCTTCGGATGGATGCGGATACCACCACCGGAAAGGAAGGGCATGAGAAGATCCTTCAGGATTTTGCATCGGGGAGTGCAGATATCCTGATCGGTACCCAGATGATCGTGAAAGGTCATGATTTTCCCAATGTGACTCTGGTTGGTATCCTGGCAGCTGATCTGTCCCTGAATGTGGGGGATTTCCGGGCTGCGGAGAGAACATACCAGCTTCTTGCCCAGGCAGCAGGAAGAGCCGGGCGCGGGGAAAAGCCGGGAGATGTGGTGCTTCAGACATATCAGCCGGACCATTACAGCATTGTGGCAGCGGCAAAACAGGATTATCAGGGATTTTACCGGCAGGAGCTGCTTCAGAGACAAATCTTGCAATATCCGCCGGTTTCTAATATACTAGGAGTATTGGTGCTTTCTGAGAATCTGAGTCATGTCAGGGAGCTTTCGGAAGAACTGGCAGAGAAAATGAGACAATATGAACAAGTTGTGATCCTGGGACCGGGACCGGCAGCACTGGCAAAAGCAAAGGATGTGCATCGGTATATCATTTATGCAAAATGCAGGGATTACCGGGTACTTCGCCAGATTAAAAATATGCTGGAGCAATACATGAAAGCACAGGAAATGTACCGGGACTGCAGACTGCAGTTTGATTTTAATTTATAAGGATGGAGACAGGGGTCTCCCGGAAAGGAAGGTAGCATTATGGCACTTCGTACAATACGTACTATTGGAGATGAATTATTATATCAGAAATCCAGAGAGGTTAAAAAAATGACTCCCCGGACACAGACTCTGATCGAGGATATGCTGGAGACCATGTATGATGCACAGGGAGTTGGTCTGGCAGCACCACAGGTGGGTGTACTGAAGCGGATCGTTGTGATCGATGTTTCTCCGGAGGGAGATCAGCCGATCGTCCTGATCAATCCGGAGATCATAGAAAAGTCCGGAGAACAGACCGGCTATGAGGGATGTTTGAGCGTACCGGGCAAGACAGGGATCGTAACCCGTGCCAATTACTGTAAGGTGAAGGCATTGAACGAAAATATGGAAGAGATCGTGGTAGAGGGCGAGGAGCTTCTGGCGAGAGCATTTCAGCATGAGATCGCTCATCTGGACGGACAGTTATATGTTTCTCTGGTAGAGGGCGAGCTGATGAATAATTCCGATCTGGAGGAGCAGGACTAGGAGCATACAGGCTGCTCAGAAATGGAGATTAATATGAGAGTTGTATTTATGGGAACCCCGGACTTTGCAGTGCCTACATTACAGGCACTTCTTGACAGCAGACATGATGTGGTCGGCGTTGTGACACAGCCGGACCGTCCGAAGGGGCGAAGCGGAAAGCTGCAGCCTTCTCCGGTCAAGGAAAAGGCAGTGGAGGCCGGTGTGCCGGTATTGCAGCCGGAAAAGGTCAAGGATCCTGCATTTTTTCCGGAGCTTGAAAAATTACAGCCGGATGTGATCGTTGTGGTAGCATTTGGCCAGATCCTGCCGGAGACGGTTTTAAACCTGCCGAAATACGGCTGCATGAATGTACATGCCTCCCTATTGCCAAAGCTTCGCGGGGCGGCACCGATCCAGTGGTCCGTGATCGACGGAGATCCGGAGAGCGGTGTTACGATCATGCAGATGGACAAGGGGCTGGATACCGGAGATATTCTTCTGGTGGAGAAATACAAGCTTGATCCGAAGGAGACAGGAGGCAGTCTGTTTGATAAACTGTCAGAGCTTGGCGGTCCGTTGCTGTTACAGGCTCTTGATCTGGCGGAAAAGGGAGAATTATCTCCGGTTCACCAGGAGCATGAGAAGCATACCTACGCCAAAATGCTCACAAAGGCGTTGGGAGAGATTGACTTTACCCAGAGTGCAGAGGTTATCGAACGTCTGATCCGCGGACTGAATCCATGGCCGAGCGCCTATACCCATCTGAACGGAAAGATGCTTAAGATCTGGGATGCCGATGTGGTTGCCTCAGAGGCAAAGGGGGAACCGGGCCGGATCGTTCAGGTGGAAAAGGACGGATTTCTGGTACAGACAGGGAAAGATCTTTTAAAGATAAACTCTCTGCAGTTAGAGGGAAAGAAGCGGATGGATGCCGAGTCATTTCTGAGGGGATATTCTTTGGAAGTGGGAAGTATGCTTTCCTGATAGAGAGAAAATAATAAATGCAGATAATTTTAATATAGAAAAAGATACCGGGATATTATGGGATATCTCAGTGATGGAGGAACAGAGACAGAATGCCCCAGGACAATAAAAGAAACAATCATACAGGAAGACCGGCAGCGGGAAAAACAGCCCGTAACACGACGGCAAAAAGCACCCGTCAGCTTGCATTGGAAGCAATGGTTTCCATCATGGAGAATGGAGAATACTGCGACAAAGTGCTTCACGGTATTTTGGAAAAATATCCCCTGGAACAGCGGGACAGGGCGTTTTTGATGCGTCTTGTGGAGGGAACTGTTGAACGATGCATCGAGCTTGATTATGTGATCGATCACTATTCCAAGCTGCCTGTGGCAAAACAGAAGCCTGTTGTGCGGGAAATCTTGCGTCTGGCAGTTTATCAGATCATGTATATGGATCAGGTGCCGGACAGTGCGGTGTGTAATGAAGCGGTCAAGCTTGCCTGTACCAATCATCTGATCCCTCTCAAGGGATTTGTAAACGGGGTGCTGCGAAATGTCGTACGTTTTTATGAGGATACCCCGTATCCGAAGGCAAAGGACGAGGTACGTCATCTGTCGGTTTGGTATTCTATGCCGGAATGGATCGTGAAGCGTTTTATTGACCGGTACGGATTTGGGCAGACAGAAGAGATCTTGCAGAATTTTCTGCAGGAGGACCGTGGAATCAGTCTGCGGTGTAATTTATCGAAGGCTTCGCGGGAGGATATTATTTCTTCCCTGCAGCGGCAGGGAGTAAAGGTGGAACCGGGAAGGTTGTTTCAGGATGCCCTTCATATCAGAAACTATGGAAGATTAAATGAGCTGGAGGCATTTCAGAAGGGATGGGTCCAGGTACAGGACGAGAGCTCTTTGATCGTGGGGGCAGCAGCTCCTGTGGATGGGACTGATCCGCGCCTGTGATCTCACCAAAGATAAGGTGTCATTGATCCGGCAGAATCTGATCCGGACAGGGTTTCATAATGTCAAATTAAAAAAGCACGATGCCATGGAGTTTCTGTCGGAATGGGAAGAAACGGCAGATGTTGTGGTAGCCGATCTGCCATGCTCCGGTCTGGGCGTAATGGGACACAAGGCAGACATTAAATATAAGACAAAGCCACAGGATATCAAGGCTCTGGCAGAGCAGCAGAGAAAGATCCTGCAAACGGTGCACCGCTATGTAAAGCCGGGAGGTACATTATTGTACAGCACCTGTACCATTGCTCCGGAGGAGAATGAACAGCAGGCAGAATGGATCCTGCAGAATCTGCCTTTTGAGGCAGTTTCACTGGAGGATGCCGTACCTGATGCTGTAAAATGTGAAACGGCAGGGGATGGATAGATGACAATGGAAAAGACTGATATCAAAAGCATGGATATGCAGGAGCTTCAGACGTTTGTCGAGGTTCTTGGAGAAAAGAAATTTCGTGCAAAACAGCTCTATATGTGGATGCATCAGAAGCTGGTGAGAGACTTTGAAGAGATGACGAATCTGTCAAAGTCTTTCCGGGAAAAGCTGCAGAGAGAATGTTCTTTGGGAGGGGTTACCATTCGCAGGGAGCAGATATCAAAGAAGGACGGTACCCGGAAGTTTTTGATGGAGCTTTCGGATGGAAATATGGTGGAGACGGTGCTGATGAGATATCATCACGGCAACAGTGTCTGTGTATCGTCCCAGGTAGGCTGCCGTATGGGCTGCCGTTTCTGTGCTTCTACTGTGGGAGGACTGACAAGGAGTCTGGCTACCTCTGAAATATTAGATCAGATCTATGAGATCCAGAGACATATCGGGGAAAGAGTTTCCAATGTGATCATTATGGGGATCGGAGAGCCTCTGGACAATTATGAAAATGTGATCCGATTTATCCGGATGCTGTCCGACGAAAACGGTCTTCATATCAGTCAGAGGAATATTACGTTATCCACCTGTGGTCTTGTGCCGAAGATTTATGATCTCATGAAGGAGGAGCTGACCATCACACTGGCGATCTCTCTTCATGCACCCAATGATGAGATCCGCCGACAGATGATGCCGGTGGCAGACCGTTTTTCCATGGATGAAATACTGGAGGCGTGCCGTGCGTATATTAAGGAGACAGGAAGACGTATCACCTTTGAATATACTATGGTACAGGGAACCAATGACAGCAGGGAAAATGCACTGGAGCTGTCATCACGACTCAGAGGAATGCTGTGTCATGTGAATCTGATCCCGTTAAATGCAGTAGAAGGCAGGATGGGGAGCCGATCCATACCGGAGAATATCAGGCAGTTTCAGGATGTGTTGGAAAAACACCATATCAATGTTACGATCCGTCGGGAAATGGGCAGTGATATCGATGCGGCCTGCGGTCAGTTGAGAAATAAAAACCAGAAATAAGGGTCTGACCTGATTTTGCTTGCCTTTTTAAAGACACTATAGTAAAATGTATTGTGTATTATAATGAGTATATGCGGAAGAAAATAATTATTCAGACGATAAAGATGTCTGATGTCAGTTACTAAATAAAGACAAAGGAGGGGAAACTACATGAAGTCATATTCAAAAACGGATGTCGGTATGAAACGAACCATGAATCAGGATAGTTTGTTTTGCAGTGACAGCCCAGTGGGTAGTTTCCGCAATCTGTTTATTGTGGCCGATGGTATGGGTGGCCACAAAGCGGGGGATCGTGCCTCACGGTTATGTATTGAAAATATGGTGAGCCGGATCAGAGAAAGTGCCAGCAAAACGCCGGTGACAATTTTTGAGGAAGCTATCACGTATGCAAATCGTGCAGTTTATGAATCGGCACAGGAGGATAGTGAGTACGAGGGCATGGGAACCACGATGGTGGCATGTACATTACAGGGGGATACTCTTTATGTTGCCAACATTGGCGATTCCCGTTTGTATTTATTGAGAGATGAATTACAGCAGATTACAACAGATCATTCCCTGGTAGAGGAAATGGTAAAGATAGGAAACATAACAGAAAGTGAAGCGAGAGTTCATCCGCAGAAAAATATTATTACCCGTGCACTGGGAATTGATGAAATGGTTCAGGCTGATTACTTTGAGCTGCAGGTGCAGGAGGGAGACGTGATCCTGCTTTGCAGTGACGGTTTGACAAATATGGTAGAGGACGAGGAGATTGAGTATATCATTCATCACGCAGAGTCCTTGGAAAAAGCAGGGGACAAATTGGTAGATCAGGCAAATTGCAATGGTGGCAGTGATAATATCACAGCTATCCTTGTTCAGGTTTAGATTGGAGGAAAAGCATGATAGGTCCGGGTATGATGATTAGTGATCGTTATGAGATTATAGATAAAGTTGGCTCCGGTGGGATGGCAGATGTATATAAGGCAAAGGATCATCGGTTAAATCGTTTTGTGGCAATCAAGGTACTCCGTCAGGAGTACAGCAGTGATGCAAAGTTTGTGGCTAAGTTTCGTGCAGAGGCGCAGTCAGTCGCAGGATTGTCGCATCCGAATATAGTAAATGTATATGACGTTGATGAGGATGAAAACTATAACTATATTGTTATGGAGCTTGTTGAAGGAATCACCCTGAAGAAGTTCATCGAGACCAAGGGAAAGCTTGATGTGAATGAGGCGGTTGGAATAGCCGTGCAGATTGCACAGGGTATGGAAGCTGCTCACGACAATCATATCATTCACCGGGATATTAAGCCTCAGAATATTATCATTTCCAAAGAGGGAAAGGTCAAGGTGACGGACTTTGGTATTGCCAAGGCGGCCACCTCCAATACGATCACCTCCAATGCCATGGGCTCTGTGCATTATATCAGTCCGGAGCAGGCGAGAGGTGGATACAGTGATGAAAAGAGCGACATCTATTCTCTGGGCGTCACGATGTATGAGATGCTTTCCGGCAATGTTCCTTTTGAGGGGGACAGTACGGTAGCGGTTGCATTATCTCATATTCAGGAAGAGGCAACACCGCTTCATGAGCTGGATCCGGAGATTCCTATGAGCTTATCCAGGATCGTGCGCAAATGTATGCAGAAAAAGCCGGAGCTGCGTTATCTGAATGCGGCAGCATTGATCGCTGATCTGAAGCGTGCTGTCAATGAACCGGATGGAGAATATGTAAAGCTGGAGTCCATGGTGGTAGATCCATCACCGACCAAGAAGATATCAGATATTGAGTTAAATGCGATAAAAGAGGCATCAAGAACGGTAGATCCTGTACATGAGGACAATTATGAATCAGAGGAGCCGTATTATGAGGATGATGCGATCGATCCAAAGCTTGAGAAGATATTGAAGATCTGCAGTGCTGTTGTTGCAGTGATCATTATCATTGGCGTTATATTGATCGTTGGCAAATTTGCAGGCTGGTGGGGACATTCTGCGAAGGATAAGGATGTAGCATCCGCAACAGCCACACCAACGGCCACAGCTCAGGCTGCAGAGGATGGCCAGGTGGCAGTGCCGGGGATTGTAGGAAAAAGTCTGGAGGATGCAGAGCAGATGCTGACAGACAGCAAGCTTCACTGGCAGTTAAAGCCGATCGAGGCAGATGAGGATCCGAATATTGTCACGGATCAGGAGCCGGCTGAGGGAGAGATGGTAGATGAGGGAGCCCGTATTACCATTTATTACAGTCAGGGATCCGGAGTTACAATCCCGGATGTATCAAACAAGACAGAGTCTGATGCCCGTTCGATGATCGAGTCAGCCAAGTTAAAGGTTGGTTCTGTCTCAGAGGAATACAGCAATACCATTGCCAAGGGCAATGTGATCAGCACAGATCCTGTAATCGGTTCCAGCGTGGATGAGGGAACAAGTGTCAATCTCGTGATCAGTCTGGGAGCGGAAGGAGATCAGGCGGTTGTGCCGAACCTGGTGGGCAAGAAGGAGTCTGTGGCTTTAGAGAGACTTACCGCTGCAGGACTGAAGTCTAAGGTGACATATATTTACTCTGATAAAACCAAGGGAACGGTAATCAGTCAGACACAGAAATCCGGTTCCAAGGTAGAAAAGGGAAGTGTGGTTCAGTATTCTGTCAGCCTGGGGGCAAAGGCAGTAGAGCCGACGGCAACTCCTAAGACGGAAGAAACTTCGTACAGCTATGAGGGAAGTGTGACAGTAAGTGATAATCCGTTCAGCAGTCCCGATGAGGATCCTGCAATGATCAAGGTTGTCCTCACACAGGATGGTAAGTCCCAGCCTGTATGGAGCGGAACATTGAAATATGATGATTTTCCAAAGGAATTTCCGATCAAGGGCTGGAGTGAAAACAGCGGAACCATTACAGTGAGCAAGGATGGACAGACAATAGGAACCTATTCCGTTGACTTCCAGAAGACAGCAAAATGATGACAGGAAAGATTATTCGCGGAGTTGGTGGGTTTTACTATATTCATCCGGAATCTGCCGATAAAAATGTATTGATCGAGTGTAAAGCCAAGGGAATATTTCGCAATCGTAACATTAAACCTTTAGTAGGTGATAATGTTGAGTTTGAAATGCTTGATGAAGAGAAAAGGCTGGGGAATATTCATGAAATATTACCCAGAAAAAATGCGTTGATCCGGCCGGCCTCTGCCAATGTGGATCAGGCGGTTGTTGTTTTTGCGTTATCGTTTCCAAAGCCGAATTTAAATCTTCTGGATCGCTTTTTACTGATGATGCAGACACAGGATATACCGGTGATCATCTGCTTTAATAAGTGTGATGATCAGGATGAAAAAGAGATACAGGCTATTGTTTCCCAGTATCAGATGTGTGGGGCAGAGGTTCTTGTGACCAGTACCGTAACTGGGACAGGAATGGATCGGCTTCGGAAAGTATTGGGGGGAAAGACAACAGTAATGGCCGGACCATCGGGTGTGGGAAAGTCATCTGTCATGAATCTGCTTTTCCCGGAAGCACAGATGGAAACAGGAGAGATCAGCCGTAAGATTAAAAGGGGACGTCATACTACCCGTCACACAGAGCTTTTTTGCATTGGCAGCCAGACCTATATCATGGACACACCGGGATTTACATCGTTGCGTCTTCCGGAGATAGAGAAGGAGGAACTCCGGGACTTCTATCCCGAGTTTGAACAGCCGGCCACGGAATGCAGATTTTTGGGGTGTGTTCACATTAATGAGCCTGATTGTGGTGTGAAGCACGCTTTAGAGAGACAGGAGATCCCTGTGGGGAGATATGAAAATTATAAACAATTTTACGAGGAATTGCGTCAGCAAAAAAAATATTAATAAGATTCCAAGAAAGGCATGGTATCATTATGAGCGAATTAGCACCGTCAATATTGTCAGCCGATTTTATGCATTTAGGCGAACAGCTGCATACTCTGGAGGAAAGTGGGATACGGGTTCTTCATATTGATGTGATGGATGGAGCCTTTGTACCATCGATATCATTTGGTATGCCTGTGATACAGTCTATACGTCGGAACTGCAGCATGTTGTTTGATGTGCATTTAATGATACAGGAGCCGGCAAGATATATCAAAGAGTTTGTGGAGGCTGGTGCCGACAGTATTACTGTTCATGTGGAAGCATGTAGTGATATCCAGGAGACGATTGGAGTAATGGACCGGTATCAGGTCAGAAAAGCTTTGAGCATTAATCCTGCAACGGGAGTAGATATTGTAATGCCTTATCTGGATCAGATTGATATGGTTCTTGTTATGGGGGTAGAACCAGGATTTGGCGGACAGAAGCTGATACCGGAGACGTTGGAGAAGGTACAGGAGCTGGCTCGGCTTCGACAGGAGAAAGGATTGTCCTATCAGATTGAACTGGACGGAGGTGTGAATCGGGATAATCTGGGTATGATCATAGAAAAGGGAACGGATATTGCTGTAGCGGGAACAGCGGTATTTCGTGGAGACATCAGAGAAAATGTAAGGGATTTACAGGAGGTGATCGCCAGTGCTTCTTGAGAATATTGCACTTGGCAAAACAATGGAGATCTATGTAGACCGGGATGGGTACCGGTATCGTCTGGTCAGCAAGGTCGAAAAAACCGGAGTCAAGAAGATCTGCCTGACGGCAATCATGGCGGGGGGCAGAGCGTTTAAGTTTCGTCCGGAAGATAAAATACGTCTGGTGTACAGGAGTGAGGACCAGATGTGGGAATGGCTTAATGTTAAGGCAGGACTGGCGAAGCTGGATGATGAGCCGGTTCATTATTTTGAAATTGTCAATAAAGGTCAGTCATTTAATCGCAGGCAGGCATACAGAGTGACCATTGATGCGGATATTGAGATTGGTTTTTTTCAGGTGCCGGGCAACAGACAGAGACTGTCATACTCCCCTCTTGTCAAAGAGGAGTATGAAGCACTGGTGGATGGAAATGGCGTGGAGCTGGAAAAGGAAGAGGAATCCAGATCAGGTAAGGTATTTATTGAAAAAAGATTACGGATGGTTCCTATGAAGGAAGCAGTGGAAAAAAAGGTTCGTGGTTTTGTTCATGATATCAGTGAAACCGGAATGGGATTTTACAGTAATGAGCTTCTGGAGATAGAAAACAGCTTTTATACCAGGATTCCATCTGACTATGGTCCGTTACAGGTTCGGTGCAGTATTGTGCGTTTTGATGATCATCCAAAGGGAAATCGCAGGTTCCGCTATTACTATGGATGTATTTATGAGGAGTCTGATCAGAAGCTGATACGTTATATCTATGATGTGCAGCGCAGGCAGATCCAGAAACAAAGAGATCGCAAGGAGTTTGAGGCTTCTGTAAGGGAGATCAGGAAAGAACGGAATAAATAATATGTTAGGAAAAGTTTTATTGCTCACCGGAGGAACAGCAGAGCTTGACTTTGTTCAGCAATACGCAGCATCCATGGAGTATCAAACGGTAGTTTGTGCTGATTCCGGATTGAATACGGCTTATCATCTGGGGATACCGGTTCATTATTTTATGGGGGATTTTGACAGTGTTGCTCCTGAAATCCTTGAAGCATACAAGAACGGAGAAGTGTCCGGTTCCGAGAAATGCGAGTGGGTGCGCTATCCCAGAGAAAAGGATTATGTGGATACACAGCTGGTGATCCAGTGGATTTTGGAAAAAAGAGCGTCGGAGATTCATATTCTGGGTGCAACCGGTGGAAGACTGGACCATTTTCTGGCCAATGTGAATATTTTAATGCTTCCTTTGAAAAAAAAGGTGCCGGCATATATTGCAGATCCACAGAACAGAATAAGGCTGATAGATGGAACACTGCAGATCAGCAGGGAAGAGCTTTATGGAAAGTATCTGTCGCTGCTTCCTCTTACCACACAGGTAACAGGAGTTACACTGCAGGGACTAAAATATATCATAAAGGATTATACCCTTGAAGTTGGAATTGCTCGTGCGATCAGCAACGAGATGGATGAAAATTCCGATATGGCCCGGATAGAGCTGAAATCGGGAGTTTTGATCGTAGTAGAGTCGAAAGACAGAGCATAATGAATCCTGAAGAAGGTTATTAGAGGTGTAGAGATAATATCAGGGAGGAAACGGCCATCAGCCGATTCCTCCTAAAATAATGCCCAGAATCAATACGATAAGGCAGATAGGACAATATATATATTTACAGATCGGAAGAAATTTTCCGATGAACCGTTTTGCTCTGCCGGTATTAACCTGCTTTTCTACATATTTCTGATCGCATATCCAGAAAAACATGAGTCCGGCGAGTCCTGCTCCAAGTGGGCAGATATAGATGGACAGAATATCCATCCAGCCGGATACAATGCCCTGGATACAGATAGAAACGGCAAGAGAGATTACTGCGATGATCCCACAGGAAACCTTGCGGTCTAAATGAAACAGCTCCTGTACCGTAGCAATTGGTGCTTCATATAAATTGATCAGGGAAGAAAGCCCCGCAAAAAACACAGCCACAAAAAATATAATTGAGATCAGATATCCTCCCGGCATAGATTTAAATAAGGCAGGAAGATAAATAAACATCAGTCCGGGACCACCCTGGTTAAGACGGGCACCTGTGGTTGCCATGGCAGGTATGATCACAAGGGCTGCCAAAAGAGCAGCGAGAGTATCGAATAAAGCAACTCTGCCGGCTGCAGCAGGAATATCTTCCTCATCGGAAAGGTAAGAACCGTAGATCAAAGTACCGTTTCCTGCAACAGATAGGGAGAAAAATGCCTGACCAAGTGCAAAGATCCAGGTTTTTGGATCTGCAAGTGCCTTTGGGTCGATCTGGAAGATATATCTGTATCCATTCGCTGCTCCCGGTTGAAAAGCAACATAGATACCTAAGATGACAAACAGACAGAAAAAGACGGGCATCATAATCTTGTTGGCAAGCTCAATGCCAAGGCTGACTCCAAACACAAGGATTGAAAAACCGATCAGCAAAGCAAGGATCTGCCAGAGGTTATTGCCAAAAGCGGTTGCCATACTGCCGAATTCGGTTCCAAAGCCATTGGCATCTGCCGGTGCGAGGGTTGTCCCGGTAAAGGAACCGATCATGTACTTCAGGATCCATCCCATGACAACAGTATATCCGATAGCCATGGCAAGAGAGCCGAGGACCGGAATATAGCCAAGGATACGACCGATACGCTTGTGTCCCCGCATTTCACAGGCAGTACCAAAAGCATCTACCGGACCGGATTTTGTGGCACGTCCAAAGCTCATTTCTCCAATCACGCCGGTAAAACCGATCAACGCTACAAATATAAAATAGGGGAGCAGATAGGAGCCCCCTCCATACATAGAAACTCTCGTGGGAAACATCCACAGATTTCCCATACCGACCGCCGAGCCGATACAGGCAAGGATAAAGCCCCATCTGTTATTAAATGATTCTCTTTTTTTCATCATTTGTTCCTCCAAATTGCAATGATCAATATTGTATGTATTATGCCCAAAAGACACATATTCCATAGTACACTATTCTAAGGACAAAGTAAAATAGAAGTTAAGGATTATTTGCAGGATTATTTTACAGCGGGATGCTGGCGCCCCTCTGTGTCGATCTCATCACTGTCAGGATAGATCAACTCAGAAATAGGAACAAATTCGTATCCTTTATCCCGGAGAGTGGTGATAAGGGTTTCCAGGGCATCTGCCGTATATTTTGCACCATTGTGGCAAAGGATAATGGAGCCGTTGCCAAGATGTTTATGTTCGCAGACTGTTTTGATAATGGAATCTACACCGTAATCTTTCCAGTCCAAGCTGTCTACATCCCACTGAATCGCGTTGTAGCCGCATTCCTTTGCGGTTGTTACAAGGGTATCATTATAATCACCGTAAGGAGGACGGAACAATGTCATTTCCTTTCCGGTTAGTTCTTTTACCTTATTATGAACGGACATGAGTTCTTCTTTGCACTCCTCCGCTGACAGCTGTGACATCTGTTTATGATTCTGACTGTGATTGCCCAGATCATGGCCACGCTTAGCAATCATTTTCACGTCATCAGGATAAGATTCTACCCAGCCTCCTGTCATAAAAAAAGTGACATGTACTTTATGTTTCTCTAAGATATCCATGATCTTTTGGGTGTCTTCATTGCCCCATGCAGCATCAAAGGACAGTGTAATTTTCTTTTCGGGTGTGTCAACACAATATATGGGAAGTTTTTTGGGACTTTTAGAATATGTACTTGCGGATGGAGCAGCACTATCTGAGGGGGAGACCGTTGCGTTTGTTGCAACAGATTCCTTTCTCAGGCGGTTTTGTCCGTAAGAGATGGATATTCCTGAAATCAAGATTACTTATAAGATAAAAAGTCCGCACTGAAGTAATGAACCAAAATCTGAATCAAAAGGGAAGCGTTTCATGGTAAGTCCGTCCTTTCGAATGGCTGTAAACAGCGATCAAATATGCTTATTTACAGGGTATGAAATGCTTTGATTGTCCTATGACAAAATGGGTGATTTTAAGAAAAATAAAAAAAATTCAAAAAAATTGAAAAAAGGTGTTGACATATGTCGATAAGCGTGGTAAAT